>JBHELO010000001.1:0-25393 GCA_046263055.1 Acidimicrobiales bacterium
AGGTGCCCATGGCCCGGGCCGTGTCGGCTACCGACAGGGGCGCCAGGGCGGGGACCAGCTCGGCCTCCTGGGCGGCGAACGTCTCGATGGTGTGCGGCCGCAGGTTGGCGACGACCGCCTCCACCTGCCCGCCCGACAGAGTGCCGTCGGCCCACGCCGCCGCCAGCACCGGAAGCTTGGACACGCGAGCGGCGCTGGATGTCATTCTGGCGGCCTCCCGCCGGCTGATATCGCCATTGTCCCGCAGCCACGCCACCATCGACGTGTGCCCGTCCAGGTCCCAGAGCTTCGCCCGGTCGAAGGCGCCGATTGCGGCAGCCAACCGGGCGTCGAGCAGCGACCGCAACGCCAAAACCTCGGCGATGGCATCCCCGTCGACCCCGATGTCCAACCCTTCGACCGCCCGCCTCAGTTCCGCCAACATGCTCTGATCGTACATGTGTTCGCTGAATGGTGTCAAGCGGAAAGCTGTAAATGGGGACGCAACCCTGGCACGGTTCGACACGAACCCCGGCAGGGGTGGGACGCCTCAGGCGGGCCGGCCCACGCCGGGGAGCGGGCACCGCGACCCGATCTTCGACTCGCGTGGGCGCTCATCGGCCCGTCTCCGGTGCTCGCCGTAGGCTGCGGCCGTGACCTGTCCGACTTTCGCCCGTCGTTCCGCCGAGCCCTCCTAGGGTGCGACCCTGCCGGCAGGGGTCGGGGTGGCGGCCCGGCCGCCGTCAGCCCAGGGTCAGGCGGCGGAAGCCCTCGGCGTGGTGGGTGCCGGCGGCCCGGCCGTCGCCCTCGGCCCGGGCCACCACCACGGCTCGCAGCCAGTCGTCGTCGTGGTCCCCGAGCTGGCTGCGGTGGCGGGCCAGGGCCGCCACCTTAACGTCGACGGTGGCGGCCACGTCCACCCACACGTTTGGCTCCAGCGTGCCCGAGAGCAGCACCGACGCCACCCGGTGGGCCGGCCCGGCCTCCGGGAAGTAGTGGGGGTTGGCGGCGGCGGGGGCCACAGCGTCGAGCGTGGCCCAGCCCACGACCCGGTGGTCGTGGTGGTTGAAGTAGGTGTCGCCGAAGATGACGGCGGTGGGGTCGGGGCACACCACCACTTCAGGGCGGACCCGGCGCACCTCGGCCACGATGGCGCCCCGCAGGGCGGCGGTGTTCTCCACGTCGCCGTCATCGACGCCCAGCTGCACGTGCCCGGCCAGGCCGAGCACCTCGGCGGCGGCCGCCGCCTCCTCAGCCCGCCGGCGGGCCAGCTCCTCGGGTCGCACAGCCGGGTCGTCGGAGCCCTTCTCGCCCCGGGTGCAGGTCAGCACGTGGACCTCGGCGCCGGCCCGGGCCCATGCCGCCAGCGTGCCACCGCAGGAGATCTCAGGGTCGTCGGGGTGGGCGTAAACGGCCAGGGCCCGGGCCGGGACGTCCGCCAGCAAGTCAGCCATCGTCGTACGGTCCTTCCCGTTCCCGGCGGAGACTACGGGTCGGGCGCTCAGGGAGCGGCCCGCAGGGCGGCCACCGCCCGCCCGAGACCCTCGTCGTCCACGTCGTGGTGGGTCACCAGGCGGACGACGCCGGGGGCGATGGTCCCCGCCGCCACCCCGGCGGTGGCCAGGTGGGCCAGGAGGGCGTCGGTGTCGGGGTGGCGGAACGTCACCACGTTGGTGCGAACGGTCCACAAGTCGGCGCCGGCGCCCGGCCACCGCTCGCCCACCGCCTCGGCCAGGGCCCGGGCCCGGGCGTGGTCGTCGGCCAGGCGCTCGACCATGGTCGTGAGGGCCACCAGCCCGGCGGCGGCGAGGACACCGGCCTGGCGCATGCCGCCACCCAGGCGGTGGCGCTCGGCCCGGGCCTCGGCCATGAGGTCGGCCGGCCCCGCCAGGAGCGAGCCCACCGGCGCGCACAGGCCCTTGGACAGGCAGCACATGACGGTCGTGGCCGGCGCAGCCAGAACTGCGGCCGCAGTGGCGGTGGCCACCTCGGCGTTGAACAGCCGGGCCCCGTCGAGGTGGACGGGGAGGCCGGCGTCGACGGCCGCCGCAACCACGTCGTTGAAGCGGCCCAGGGGCCACGGCGCCCCGTCGGCCGGCATGTGGGTGTTCTCCAGGCAGACCATGCCGGGCGCCGTCTGGTGGTGGGCGGCGGCGGCCACCGCGTTGCGGACGTCGTCGGGGGAGATGGTGCCGTCGTCGTCGTCCACGGTGTGGAACTGGACGCCGGCGTTGCGCCCGGCGGCGCCGCTCTCGTAGAGGACCACGTGCTGGCGGCGCCCGGCCACCACCATGCGGGCGGGTGGCGCCAGGAGTCGGAGGGCGATCTGGTTGCCCATGGTGCCCGATGGCACGAAGAGCGCCGCCTCCTTGCCCACCCGCTCGGCGAATGCGTCCAGGAGGGCGTTGACGGTGGGATCCTCGCCGTAGACGTCGTCGCCCACCTCGGCCTCAGCCATGGCCCGGCGCATCGCCGGCGTGGGCCGGGTCACGGTGTCCGACCGCAGATCCACCGCCCACGGCGCCATCGGGCCCGACCGTAGTGGCCACGCACGCGGGCGCCACGCAGGCGGCCCCAGCTCGCGGCAACCGCAATCCGCGGGCCGCCCAACTCCCGGGCAGCCCAAACTCACGTGGGGCCGCAACTCGCGCAGGTGCCCCTCTGACGCGGCTCTTCGGCGGGGGAGACGAGGACCTGCCACCGAGGATCACCGAGAACTCGCGCCACTGAGGGGGCCGGTTGGCGGCCGAGGGGCGCATCAGGGCCGGCCGCCTCCCGTATGGTCGGGCGGTGCCCTCCGCCTCCCACCCGCCGGGGACGCCCGACCCGGCCGAGCTGCTCGACCTGGCGGTGGCCGTGGCCAGCGAAGCCGCCGACCTCCTGGCGGGCGGCCAGGCATCGGCGCGAGCCGACGTGGCCACCAAGACGAGTGCCACCGACATGGTCACCGACATGGACCGGGCGTCCGAAGCGCTGGTCGTGGGCCGGCTGCTGGGGGCCCGGCCGCATGACGCGGTGCTGGCCGAGGAGGGAGCCAGCCGGGACGGCACGAGCGGCGTGCGGTGGGTCGTCGACCCCCTCGACGGCACCACCAACTACCTGTACGGCCATCCCACGTTCGGGGTGTCCATCGCCGCCGAGCTCGACGGCAGGACACTGGTTGGCGTGGTGGCCGACCCGACTCGGGGCGAGATCTTCACCGCCACGGCCGGCCGGGGCGCCTACCTCAACGGGCGGCGGCTGGCGGTGTCGGGGGGCACCGACCTGGCCTCGGCCCTGGTGGCCACCGGCTTCTCCTACGTGGCCGAGCGACGCGCCAGGCAGGCCCGCCTTCTTGTGCACGTCCTGCCCCGGGTCCGCGACGTCCGCCGCCACGGGGCCGCCGCCCTGGACCTGTGCTGGGTGGCGTGTGCCCGGGTGGACGCCTACTACGAGTCGGACCTCAAGCCCTGGGACCTGGCCGCCGGCGCCCTGGTGGCATCGGAGGCGGGGGCGGTGGTGGAGGGCCTGGACGGGCCGGTGCCCGGGTCGGGCTCGGTCCTGGCCGCCACCCCGGCCCTCGCCGAACCCCTGCGCCGGCTGCTCAGCGAGGCCCTGGCCGCCGCCGACGGCGACGACGTCGGCTGACGGTCGGTGCCGCCGTCAACCCGGCGGCGCGCCCCCTGGCCACCACAGGGCCACCACCTCCCGGGGGCCGGCCTGGGCGTCGTCGGGCAGGAGAGCGTCGATCTCGGGATCCCGGTCGGCGGGCAGGCAGAGCCGGCGGCGCACGAAGGCGACCCACGCCAACCGATCCCGGAAGGGCCGGGGCGGCGCCGTGAACGGTTCGGCCACCACCGCCAGCCCGGTCTCCTCCAGGAGCGCCGCGGCGTCGTCGGCCGTCGGCCCGTCGGGCAGGTCGCGGCCGTGGAAATGGCTCCAGAGAGGCGCCAGCCCGCTGAGGGGATGGCTGGCGGTGAGCTCCATCACCACCCGGCGCCGAGCGTGGTCGGCCAGGGCCAACGCGAACGGGACCAGGTCGGCCACGTTGTAGGCCACGTGGTGGCACACGACAACATCGGCCGAAGGGACCTCAGCGGCGACTTCGGGCCAGTGCCCGACGATCTCTCGATGGCCCACCCCCAGCTCGGCGGCCCGGTCCGCCAGGGCGGCCAGCATGTCCGGGCTCTCGTCCACCGCCAGCACGCCGGCCGCCCCACCGGCCACCGCCACCGGGAGGCTGGCGGCGCCCGCCCCGGCGCCCACGTCGAGCACCGTGCCGCCCCGCGGCAGGGCCTCGAGGGCCCGCCTGAAGGATGGGGTGGTCGTCGCCTCGGCGGGGTCGGGCGCCCGCATCAGGGCGGGGCTGAACCCCCAGGGCCACTCGGGGGCGGCGGCCAGGCTCTCGGGCGGCACGCCCCAGCCCCCCAACTGGCGCGCCCAGCGCTCCGCCCCGTCGGTCATCGCCGAGACGGTACCGGCCCTCCCTCCGTCATGCCCTCCGTGGCGCCAGTGATGGGCCAGGACCGTGGGCCACCCGCAAGCGATCGCCAGGCGGCGATCCGGCGAGCAGCGCCTCCGACACCGTGGCGGGCGCGGTCCCGGCGACGGGTCCGGGTGGCCGCCACCAGGCACTCAGTCGGTCCGGTCCGACGGGCCCGGAGGCCTGCCACCGAGAGCTCAGCCGAAGAAGACCTCGGCGACGCCGTGGAAGAGGGCGGGGTCGACCGTCTTGGCGGTGCCGATGGCGTCGGCGATAGGGACGCGCACGATGTCGCCGGCGTGCAGGGCCACCATGGTGCCGAAGGCGCCCTCGTGCACGGCGTCGATGGCGCTCACCCCGAAGCGGGTGGCCAGCACCCGGTCGAAGGCGGTGGGGGTGCCGCCCCGCTGCACGTGGCCGAGGATGGTCACCCGGGTCTCGAAGCCGGTGCGCTTGCCGATCTCGGTGGCCACCAGGTTGGCGATGCCGCCCAGGCGCTCGTGGCCGAACTGGTCGATGTCGCCGGACTGCACGACCATGGTGCCCTCCTTGGGTTTGGCCCCTTCGGCCACCACCACGATGGACGCGAACCGCCCCCGCTCGTGACGCCGGCGAAGGTGCTCCGACACCTCGTCGATGTCGAACTCCTCCTCGGGCACGAGGATCTCGGCCGCCCCCCCGGCGATGCCTGCCTCGGTGGCGATCCACCCGGCGTGGCGGCCCATGGCCTCCACCACCATCACCCGGTCGTGGGACTCGGCGGTGGTGTGCAGGCGGTCGATGGCGTCGGTGGCGATCTGCACCGCGGTGTTGAACCCGAAGGTGACCTCGGTGGCCGACAGGTCGTTGTCGATGGTCTTGGGCACTCCCACCACGGCCACGCCCTCCTCCGCCAGGCGGGCCGCCACGCCCAGGGTGTCGTCGCCCCCGATGGCCACCAAGGCGTCCACCCGCTGCTCCTTCAGGGTCGCGACCACCCTCGCCGCCCCGCCATCGACCTTGTAGGGATTGGTCCGCGTCGTGCCCAGGATGGTGCCGCCCCGGGGGAGGATGCCCCGGCACCGCTCGACGTCGAGCGGCTGCACGGCGCCCTCCATCACGCCCCGCCACCCGTCCCGGAAGCCCACCAGCTCGTCGCCGTACTGACGCTCTGCCTTGCGCACCACCGCCCGGATCACGGCGTTCAGGCCCGGGCAGTCGCCCCCGCCGGTGAGGATCCCGACCCGCATGGGCGTCACCCTACTGCCGCCCGGCGGCCGCCCGGCCGGCCGGTGCGGGCCCCGGCGCGGTGGCGGCGCCCCGGCGGCGGGCACTCCGGGGAGGGAGTGGCGCGCCTGCCGCCGGGGGCCGAGATCAGACGACGGGGGGCCCGGCGGTGGCCGGGGCCAGATGGCCGAGGTCGTCAACCCGGTGGTCGGCGATGCCGGCCAGGGCGGCCAGCTGGCGACGTTCCCGGGCCCGGAAGGGGCGGCCCCGGCGGCCCAGCACGAGCGCCAGGCGATCGGCGGCCAGGCCGGCCCAGGCCACGTCGTCGGGGCCGCACTCCCCCGCCGCCACCGCCGCCGAGGACCGGCTGCCGCTCACGAAGGCGATGAGCCACCCGGGCGGGGGCGGGGCGCCCTGGCAAGCCACCAGGAGGCGGTCGTCCACGTCGACGGCCGCCGACCACTCCGCTTCGAAATCGAGCCGGGCCCGGGCCACCAGCACCTCGAGCAGGGCGGCCGGCGTCTGCGCCGCCATCAGGGCGTCGGCCGTTTCCAGGGCGTCGAGGCAGGGGTCGTGGAGGCGGGCGGGGGCGGGGCGGACGTCCTCCACGTCGACCCCGTCCACCTGGTTGACCTCGGACAGGAGCAGGGCCAGGAGACTGGCGTCGGGCAGTTCCACGACCAGCTCGTCGATGGCCCGGCCCCCGCCCCGCTCGAGGATGTCGATGCCCAACAGGTCCCCTCGGACGGCGCCCACCCGGCTGGCCACCGCACCGAGCGCTCCCGGCCGGTCGGGCAGCCAGACCCGCAACAGGTACGTCTCCATCGCCCCCCAAGCTAAGGACGGGGTGTGAACGGCGGGTTTCCGGCGGGCGACGATCGAATGACCACGACGACGACGGCGGCGACGACGACGACGGCGGCGGCGGCGTCAGCCCGACCCGGCCGGCGTCAGGCGGCGTCGGCTCGGGGGTGGCCCTGGGGGTTGGCGTCCAGGAAGAGCAGGAACTCACGGGCGTCGGCCACCTGGCCCAGCTCCCACCGCCAGCGGGCGAGGACGGGCTCGTCGTCGGCCACCGCGCCCCAGGTGAACGGTGCCCGGTAGGGCAGCCACGGCTGGCTCCCGAACAGGGCCACGAACGCCGGATGGGTGGCCCATGCCCGGGTGACCACGGCGGTGGCCGGCGAGCACGGGCAGTGGTGGCGGAAGACCACCCAGCCGGTGACGCCCGTGTCGTCGCGCTCGACGTCGGCGCTCACCACCCGCTCCAACTCGAGCGCCCGGCCACACGCCGAGCACCCGAAGACCGCCGACACCAGGCCGTGCGCCGGACGCCGCCGACGCTCGACGCCGCGAGCGAACATCTCCATTCCTCCGAGAGAAGACCCCCAGGTACCCGGTTCGGGCACCCTCTACAACCCCTCCAGACTCGGAGCGGCCCTCTATAGATACATCCAACCGCCGGACACGTTCCCGCGATTACCGTCTTGACCCTTTGCGGACCGCTCCGATGCCCTCCAGCAGGAGGTCGGCCACCCGTTCGGGCAGGTCGTCGTCGATGGCCCGGCCGGTGACCAGGAGGCGGTGCTGGAAGACGGCCACCGTGACGTCCACGACCAAGTCGAGGTCGACGTCGGGGCGGACCTCGCCCCGCTCGATCCCCCGGCGGAGCGAGTCCACCACGAGCGCCCGGCGGGGCTCGACGAACTCCTGGCGGAAGGCACGGGCCAGGTCGGGGTTGCGGGAGAACTCGGCCAGCAGGCCGGGCATGACTCGCCCTCCCTGCGAGCGCCGGAGCTTGTCGAC
This sequence comes from Acidimicrobiales bacterium, assembly GCA_046263055.1. GTDB lineage: Bacteria > Actinomycetota > Acidimicrobiia > Acidimicrobiales > AC-14 > DATAQC01. The sequence continues at coordinate 7,454 of JBHELO010000001.1, forward strand.
CACCTGGCGCATGAAGGCCACCAGGTCGCCCCGGACGGTGCCGGTGTCGGGCACCGCCTCCGGGTCGGTGTGCAGCCGGTGGAGGGCGTGCACGACGAGGTCGGACTTGCAGGGCCATCGGCGGTAGACGGTGGCCTTGCCGACCCCCGCCCGGCTGGCCACGCCCTCCATGCTCAGGCCGGCGTAGCCCTCGTCGGCCAGTATCTCGATGGCCGCCGACAGGATGGCCCGGTCGGCCTCGGCGCTGCGGGGCCGGCCCGGGCGGTGCTCCCCGCCGGCGCACGGGTCGGCCTGCGAGGCGCCGGCCGGCGTGCCGGCCGTCGCCGACGGCTCGACCGCCCCGCCCGACGGCTCCGTCCCGCCAGGGGCGTCGTGTGCGCCGGACGCCTCGTCCCCGAAGACGTCGACCCCCGGCCCGGGGGCCACCGTGCCGGCCGCGTCCACGTCAGGCTCCCGCCGGCTCGAGGGCGTCCAGGTCGTCGTCGCCGGGGTCGGGGTCCGCCACCGTCCCCACCGGCGATGCGGCCACCGTGGCCCCCGCCGGCACGGCCGGCTCGGGGGCCCGGGCGGGCAGGAAGAACACGGCGATGAAAGCACCGGCCAGGGCGGCGACGGCCGCCACCACGACCGCCGGCGCCATGGCCTGCACGTAGGCGGCCCGGGCGGCGGTGGCCAGGGCCCGGCCCGGCGCCCCGCCGACCCGGCCGGCCACTGCCACTGCGGCGCCGATCGAGTCGCGGGCGGCGCTGGCCGCCGGCCCGCCCACGCCGCGGGCCCGGAAGGCGTCGACCACCCGCGACCCGTACGAGGAGGACACCAGGCTGCCGAGGATGGCCACGCCCAGGGCGCCGCCCACCTGGCGGGTGGTGTCATTGACGGCCGAGCCCACGCCCGCCTTGCCGAGGGGCAGGGAGCCCATGATCGACTCGGTGGCGGGGGCCATGGTGAAGCCCATCCCCAGGCCCATCACCAACAGGCTGGCCAGCACCGGCCCGTAGCCCGAGGTGGCCGACAGGGCGGCCATGAGGCCCAGCCCGGTGGCCACCGCCAGCAGGCCGCCGGCCACCACCGCCTTGGTGCCGATCCGCTCGACCACCCGGGCGCTCAGCGGTGCGGCCACCATGAGCACGCCGGCGATGGGGATGAGGCCGGCCCCCGCCTTGAGGGCGCTGTAGCCGAGCACCACCTGGAGGTACTGGGTGAGCAGGAACAGGGCGCCGAACAGGGCGAAGAAGGTGAGGGTGATGGCCAGGCTGGCGGCCGTGAACCGGGGGTTGTCGAAGAAGTGGACGTCGAGCATGGGGTGGTCGGTGTGCAGCTCCCAGGCCACGAACGCCCCCAGCAGGACGGCGCCCACCGCGAAGGCGGCGAGGGTGGTGGCGTCCGTCCACCCGTAGGTGGGCGCCTCGATGATGCCGTAGAGCAGGGCGGTGAGCCCGGCGATGGACAGCCCCGCCCCGACCGGGTCGAGCCGGGGGGCGGCCGGGTCCTTGGACGTGGGGACGAAGAGGCGACCGCCCACCAGGGCGGCGGTGACGATGGGGAGGTTGACCATGAACACCGACGACCACGAGAAGTGCTCCAGCAGCCACCCACCGGCGATGGGACCGAAGGCGATGCCCATGGCCGAGAAGCCGGCCCACACGGCGATGGCCCGGGCCCGCTCGGCAGGCACGGTGAACACGTTGGTCAGGATGGACAGGGTGGCAGGCATGATGAACGCCCCGCCCACGCCCATCAGGCAGCGGGTGGCGATGAGCTGGGCCGGCGTCCCCGACAGGGCCGACAGCAGCGAGCCGGCGCCGAAGACCACCAGCCCGAAGGTGAGCGCCCCCCGGCGGCCGAACCGGTCACCCAGGCTACCGGCGGTGAGCAGCAGCCCGGCGAACACCAGGGTGTAGCCGTCGACGATCCACTGGAGCTGGGTGGTGGTGGCGTGCAGCTCCCGGGTGAGGGTGGGCAGGGCCACGTTGAGGATGGTGTTGTCGACGCCGATGACCAGGAGGCTCATGCAGAGCACTCCGAGGGTCCACCACCGTCGGGCGTAGATCGCTGCTGCGTCCATGGGCTCCTCTCCAGAGGTGGGGGCGGGCCGCCGCCGGTCCCGCCCGCCGTTGCGATACGAGGCCGTCCCGTTTCGAGTTGTACTGTAGGCCCTCCGAGAACGAAACGCAACCGTTCCGTATCGGTTCGTCGGGGAACCGGGGGGACGCCTCGACTCGTCTCATCCCCGGGGCCATCACCCTGGGGCACTCACCCGGGGCCATCAACCGAGGCCACCCGTAGGCTGGCGCATGGAGGGGATCGCGATGAGGAGCAGGGTCCGGACGCTGGCGGCGGGGTTGAGCGTGGTCGCCATGGCGGCAGCCTGCGGATCGGGCGGCGGCACCCGGTCCGCGACGGCGGCCGCCCGCCACGCCGCCGGCACCGTCCCCACCACCGCGGCCGTCCCCACCACCGCCGCCACCGGCAGCGGTGACGCCACCTCCCCGACCACCGCCGCCGCCGGAGGGTCGGCGGCCGGAGGGTCCTCCTCGGGCGGCACCACCTCCGGTGCTCCGCCCACCACCGTGGCGCCGGCTCCCACCACCGTCGCCCCGCCCGCCGACGCCGGGAGCCTCTCCTTCGCCGACGCCTGGAGCCGACGCGACCAACTGGTGGGCCAGTCCGTGTCCATCCGGGGCCGGGCCGTGTTCACCCTGGTGTGCCCGCCGCCGCTTCCCGGGGCGGGGGCGGCGCCCAGTTGCGTGGCCACCGGCTACCTCACCGAGCCCGCCACCACCGACCTGCCCACCTACGAGCAGCGCCCGGCCTTCCCCCTGCTCGAGGGGGGGGCGACGGTGGGGTGCAGCGCCGACACCCAGGCCGGCCTCTCCTGCAAGGGCTGGGAGGACCAGCAGCTCTACGCGGTGAGGGGTACAGTCACCCACGAGGTCACCGGCGGCCGGCCCACCTCCACCATTGTGGTGGATGTCGCATCAAAGCAGGTGCTGTAGGGCTCTAGGGGGTTGGGAGGCGGGGCCGGTCGGCCCCCGCCCAAAGGGGAGGGGAATCTCGTGGGTCGTCGTCGACTGGCGGCCGTGGGCCGCGCCGCGCTGTGCTCGTTGCTCACCGTGTCCGCCGCGGTGGCGGGCGCCGTGGGCCACCTGTCGCCGGCGGGGGCGGCGCTCCCGGTGATCTCCGCCACCTGGGTGGCCCAGGGCCAGGCGCCCGCCACCGGCGGCCAGAGCGAGAACCTGAACGCCCAGAACAACCCGGTGGCAGGGTCGGTGCGGGCGGTGGCCGTCTCCCCCACCAACGCCAACACCGTGTGGGTCGGCGCCGTCAACGGTGGCATATGGAAGACCACCAACGCCCTCAACGCCAACCCCACCTGGACGCCGGAGACCGACCAGGCCCAGAGCCTGAGCATCGGCGCCCTCGACCTCGACCCCACCGACGGCGCCCATCAGACCCTGGTGGCCGGCAACGGGCGCTGGAGCTCGTTCAACGGCACCGGCGGGGCGCTGGCCGGGGTGCTGCGCACCACCAACGGCGGCACGTCGTGGGCCGACCCGGGCTCGGCCGGCCTCAGCGGCGTGAACATCTCGTCGGTGGCACCCCGGGGCGCCACCATCGTGGTGGCCGCCACCGGCGCCTCGGGCGGCATCTGGCGCAGCACCGACACCGGCGCCACCTTCACCAGGATCTCCGGGAACGGCACCTCCGGCCTGCCCTTCGGCAGCGTGTTCAACATGGAGGGCGACCCGTCAAACACCAACCGGCTCTTCGCCGGTGTGGCCGGGTCCGGCGTCTTCCGCAGCACCGACGCGGGCGCCACCTGGACGGGCGCGGGCGGTACCAACTTCGGCCTCGGCACCACGGTGGTCAACGGCACGACCAGCAACATCCGGGTGGCCGTCAACCCGGCGGGCACCGCCTTGTACGCCGGTGTGGTCAACAGCGGCCGGCTGGCCGGCCTGTTCCGATCCACCGACCAGGGCGGCACCTGGACCGCCCTCGACATCCCCCAGACCAACGAGGGGGGCGTCACCGTGGGCCTCCAGCCCGACGACCAGAGCAATCCCGACGAGGAGGGCCCCGGCGGCCAGGGCGGCACCCACTTCTCGATCGTCGCCGACCCGACCAACGCCAACCTGGTGTACCTGGGCGGCGACCGCCAGCCCACCAACCCCGGTCCCGACGGCATCCTCGGCAACGCCGACGACACCTTCCCGAACTCGATCGGCGCCAAGAACTTCAGTGGCCGCCTGTTCCGCTGCAACGCCACGCTGGCCACCGGCAGCCAGTGCACGCCGATCACCCACAACGGCACCGCCAACAGCACCGCGCCCCACGCCGACTCCCGTGACCTCGCGTTCGACCCCGGCGGCCGCCTGCTGGAGACCGACGACGGCGGCATCTACCGCCAGAGCAAGCCCTCCACCACCACCGGTGACTGGACGTCGGTGAACGGGAACCTGGACGTCACCGAGCACCACGACTGCGGCTACGACCACGTGAGCCACGTCATCATCTGCGGCAACCAGGACACCGGCGTGACCGAGCAGCCGTCGCAGAACGCCACCGTGTGGCGGGCCGTCACCCAGGCCGACGGCGGCCACGTGGCCGCCGACGACAGCGGCGCCTCCTCCATCCGCTACTTCAGCACCCAGAACCTCGGCGGCTTCCGCCGCCGCACGTGCGACGCCGCCAACAACTGCGCCAACGCCAACATCGGGGTGGTGGTGGCGGGCACCGGCGGCAAGACGATCTTCCAGGTGGACTCACCGCCGTTCGTCACGCCCTACGCCATCAACACCATCGACCCCACCCGCATGGTGCTCGGTACGGGCAACCTGTACGAGTCCACCGACCGGGGTGACAACCTCACCAACCTGGGCTCGAGCTTCGGCAGCCCGACCCAGGCCATCGTGTACGGCGGCGTGTCGGGCGGCGTGGACAACGCCGACATCCTGTGGCTGGGCACCAGCAGCGGTCTGTTCCTGCGCACCACCAACGGCGGCACCATCAGCCAGGTCAACGCCTACCCCGGCGGCCGACCGGTGGACATCGTGGTCGACCCCACCGAGTGGCGCGACGCCTGGGTCACCGACGGGTCGAAGGTCTTCCGTACCCTGGACGCCGGCGCCACCTGGACCGACGTCACCGGTGACGTGGGCACCGCCTCTCCGGGCGTGCTGCGCAGCCTCTCGTTCATCCCCGCCTCGGGCTTCAAGCTGGTGGCCCTGGGCACCGATACCGGCGTGTTCGTGCAGAAGACGACCAACCCCGGCGGCTGGGGCCGCCTGGGCACCAACCTGCCCCGCACCCTCGCCTTCGACCTCGAATACGACGCCACCGACAACGTGCTGCTGGTGGGTACCCTGGGCCGCGGCGCCTGGAAGCTGTCCAACGCCAACGCCGTCGCCCTGGCTGCCGCCGACCTGGGCGTGGTCAAGTCGTCGGCCCCCGAACCGGTGGCCGCCGGCAACCTGGTGACCTACACCCTCACCGTCTCCAACGCCGGGCCCGCGTCGGCGCCCGAGGTGATCGTGACCGACACCCTGCCGCTCGGGGTCGGCTTCGTGTCGAGCGACGCCGGCTGCACGGCCGACTCCCCGCCCGCCGGCACCGCCCAGACGGTGACCTGCAACCTGGGCGTCGTGGACCCCGGCAACCCTAACGCCGGCCAGGCCCGCACCTTCCACGTCACCGCCCGGGTGGCGGCCGCCACGCCCGTGGGAGCGACGCTCACCAACACCGCCACCGTGGACGGGCTGGTGGCCGACGCCACGCCGGCCAACAACTCGGCCAGCGCGACGAGCCACGTGGCCAAGGACGCCACCGTGATCGCCCTCGCCAGCTCCGCCCCGTCGTCCGACTTCGGCACGGGCGTCACCTTCACCGCCACCGTCAGCCCCACGCCGGCCCCCGGCGCCGCCGCCCCCGGCGGCGCAGGCGTGACCTTCAGCCTGGACGGCACCGACGTGGCCACCGTTGCCCTCAACGGCGGGAGCCCGGGAGTGGCCGCCTTCGCCACCACCGGCATCCAGCCCGGGAGCCACACGGTGGGCGCCCGCTACTTGGGCGACGCCAACTTCAACGCCAGCGCCGCCGGGCCCGTCGGCCAGCAGGTGACGTGCGCCACCACCGTGAGCGGGTCGGTGCCCGGCGACCTCACCCTCACCCCCGGCTCGTGGTGCCTGCGGTCGGCGTCGGTCGGCGGCACGCTCACCGCCGCCGCCGGCGCCCGGGCCTACGTGGTGGCCTCGGTCGTCAGCCGGGACGTGGTGGCCGACGGCGTGGGGGCGTTCGCCATGTGCGGCACCTCGGTGCGGGGCAGCCTCACCGTGCGCAATGCCACCGGCTTCGTGGCCATCGGCGACCCCGGCATCTCCAGGTGCTCCGGCAACACGGTGAGCGGCACCGCCACCCTCGCCAACAACGCCGCCGGCGCCGAGCTCAGCTCCAACTGGTCGGGCGCGGTCACCGTCACCGGCACCACCGGAGCCGGTCCCTTCCCCGAGGACGCCGCCCCCGAGCTGGAGGGCAACCGGGTGTCGGGCAACCTGAGCTGCTCGGGCAACGCCCCGGCGCCCGTCAACGACGGCCGGCTCAACACCGTCATCGGCGGCGTGCGCACCGGCCCCCAGTGCGCGGGGGCGTTCTGAGGCGGCCCCCGGCGGCGTCGAGGTGACCGGCCTGAAGGGTCGTCACCTCGACGCCGAGGGCCCTACAGCTTGGTCAGGGCCCGCCGGAGGTTGCGCACCGCCTGGCCGATGCGCTGCTCGTTCTCGATGAGGGCGAAGCGCACGTGGCCGTCGCCCGACGGCCCGAAGCCCACGCCCGGCGAGGTGGCCACCTTGGCCTCGCGGACGAGGAAGGATGCGAACTCGAGCGAGCCCATCTCCCGGTAGGGCTCGGGGATGGGCGCCCACACGAACATGGTGGCCTTGGGGCGCTGGATCTCCCAGCCGATGCGGGCCAGGCCGTCGCACAGGGCGTCACGCCGGCCCCAGTAGACCTCGTTGACCGCCTTGGGGTAGTCCGACGCCTCGTTCATGGCCACGATGGCGGCGATCTGGATGGGCTGGAAGGTGCCGTAGTCCAGGTAGGACTTGATCTTGGCCAGGGCGGCCACGATCTCGGGGTTGCCCACGAGGAAGCCCACCCGCCACCCGGCCATGGAGAACGACTTGGTGAGGGTGTACAGCTCGACGGCCACGTCCTTGGCGCCCGGCACCTGGAGGATGGACGGCGGCGAGTAGCCGTCGAACGATGTCTCGGCGTAGGCGAAGTCGTGGACGAGGATCACCGAGTGCTCGCGGGCGAAGGCGACGATGCGCTCCAGCCAGGCCAGGTCCACGCAGGTGGTGGTGGGGTTGTGGGGGAAGGAGATCACGATGACCCGGGGCCGGGGCCAGGCGTTCTCCCACGCGTCCATCAGGTTGGCGAAGAAGTCCTGGCCCTCACCCAGCGGCACCTGGCGGACGTCGGCACCCGCGAACAGCGGGGCGTAGATGTGGATGGGGTAGGACGGCGTCGGCACCAGGGCGGTGTCGCCCGGCCCCAGCAGGACCCACATGAGGTGGGACAGGCCCTCTTTGGCCCCGATGGTGTTGATGACCTCGGTGTCGGGGTCGAGGGTCACGCCGAACCGCCGCTCGTAGAGGGCGGCGGCCGCCGCCCGCAGCTTGGGGATCCCCCGGCTCGACGAGTAGCGGTGGTTGCGGGCGTTGCGGGCGGCCTCGGCCAGCTTCTCGACGGCCACGTCGGGCGACGGGATGTCGGGGTTGCCGAAGCCCAGGTCGATCACGTCCTCGCCCGTCCGCCGGGCCGCCATCTTGAGGCCGTCGATGATGGTGAAGACGTACGGCGGCAGGGCGTTGATGCGTCGGAAGTCCATGCCCGCACGAGGCTACCGGGCGGGCGCCGGCCGCCGGCCGCCATATACGAGGGAGGCGCCGGTTCCCGGGTGGCTGGGGGCGGATCCCAGGGCCGGCGCCTCGTCGTGGCGGCCCGTATACCCCGGCCTTGCCCTCGTCAAACCACGAACCGCCGGGCGGCGTCGGCGGCCAGGCAGGCGGCGCCCACCGCCCCCGCCTCCTCGCCCAGCTCGGCGGCCAGGATGGCCACCGGCGGGCGGCGGCCGGTGCCCTGGAGCAGGGTCGGGAAGGCGGCCCGAACCGGTGCGAACAGGGCGTCGGCGGCTCGGACCAGCCCCCCGCCCAGCACGAAGGCCTCGGGGTCGAACACGTTGGCCAGGTTGGCCAGCCCCAGGGCCACCCACCAGCCGAAGCGCCCGAGGATCTCGGTGGCCTGGGCGTCGCCCTCGGCCACCGCGGCCGTGACGTGCTCGCCCCGCACCGCCGCCAGGTCGCCGCCGGCCAGAGCCAGCACCCGGGCCGCAGCTCCCGCCGTCGCCGCCTCCCGGGCGAGCCGCCCCAGGCCACTCCCCGAGGCGTAGCGCTCCCAGCAGCCCCGCTGGCCGCACGGGCAGGGCGGCCCGTCGGGGTCCACCACCATGTGGCCGATCTCGCCGGCGAAGCCGTTGGCCCCCCGGTGGACCCGGCCGCCGGCCACCAGCCCGCCACCGATGCCGGTGCCCAGGGTGACGAGCACCACGTCGGCCAGGCCGCAGGCCGCTCCCCGCCGGCACTCCCCCCAGGCGGCGGCGGTGGCGTCGTTCTCCACGACCACCGGCACCCCCAGGCGCTCCTCCAGCACTGCCCGCACGGCCAGGCCCTCGCCGGCCGCCAGGTTGGGGGCCACCCGGAGCACGCCGTCCCGGTCCACCAGGCCGGGGACGCCCAGGCCCACGGCCTCCACCGGCGCCTTCCGACCGAGGACGGCCACCAGCTCCACCAGGGCGTCCACCAGCTCCCGGGGCCCGGCCGGGGTGGCGACCCGGGACTCCCCCACCACGGCCTCGCCATCGAGGGCCACACCCAGGCACTTGGTGCCCCCGACGTCGATCCCACAGACGGCCACGGGCGGCGCTCGTCGGGCTAGCTGCTGAGGGCCCGGGGCGGGACGAAGACCTTGGTGCTGTCCGGGCGGGCCTCGGCCTGGATGACGTGCACGACGGCGTTGATCAGGGCAAGGTGGGTGAAGGCCTGGGGGAAGTTGCCGAGGTGGCGCCCGCTCTTGGGGTCGATCTCCTCGGCGTACAGCTCGAGGGGGCTGGCGAAGGACAGCAGCCGCTCGCACAGCTGGCGGGCCCGGTCCTGCTCCCCGATCTCCGCCAGGGCCGACACCAGCCAGAACGAGCAGATGGCGAAGGTGCCCTCCTCTCCGGACAGGCCGTCGTCGGTCTCGCCGGTGCGGTAGCGCAGCACCAGCCCGTCCACCGTGAGCTCGTCAGCGATGGCCAGCACGGTGGCCCGCACCCGCTCGTCGTCGACGGGCAGGAAGCGCACGAGCGGGAACAGCAGGTTCGAGGCATCGAGGGCGGTGGTCTCGTAGTGCTGGACGAACACGCCTCGCGCGTCCACCCCGTGCTTGCAGATGTCGGCGTGGATCTCGGCCGCCACCGCCGCCCACCTGTCGCCCAGCGCGTCCTCGTCGTGGAGGCGGGCCAGGCGGGCGCCCCGGTCGAGGGCCACCCAGCACATGAGCTTGGAGGACGTGAAGTGGCGGGGCTGGCCGCGGACCTCCCAGATCCCCTGATCGGGCGACCGCCAGTCGGCCTCCGCCCGCTCCACCTGGGCCTGGAGCAGTGGCCACACCCGCTCGGGTAGGTAGTCCCGCGACTTGGCGTGCAGGTACACGGAGTCGAGCACCGCTCCCCACACGTCGTGCTGCTCCTGGGCGTAGGCGCCGTTGCCGACCCGCACCGGGCGGGCCCCCTCGTAGCCCGAGAGGTGGTCCAGGGTGTGCTCGTCCAGCTTCCGCTCGCCGCCCACGCCGTACATGATCTGCAGCGGGTGGTTGCCGTCGCAGGCGTCGGCGATGAAGTAGAAGAAGTCGTTGGCCTCGGCGTCGAAGCCCAGGGTGTAGAGGCCCCAGAGGGCGAAGGTGGAGTCCCGGATCCAGCTGTAGCGGTAGTCCCAGTTGCGCTCGCCGCCCGGTGTCTCCGGCAGCGACGTGGTGGCCGCCGCCAACAGGGCGCCGGTGGGCGAGTAAGTGAGGCCCTTGAGGGTGAGGGCGCTGCGCTGGAGGTGGGTCCGCCACGGGTGGTCGGGGAACTTGCCGTGGTTGAGCCACTGGCGCCAGTACTCGCCGGTGCGCCACGACCGGTCGTTGGCGTCCTCCCACGTGGTGGGTGGCCCTTGGTCGCCCCAGGCCAGGGCCACGAAGACGCCGTCTCCCTCGTTGAGCCGGGAGCGGGCCTGGGCGGCCCGGCCCTCGAAGCCGAGGCGCAGGTTGGTGGCGAGCCGCAGGCACAGGTCGGTGGACTCGGTGGTGGCCTCGGCCTCGCCGTAGCCGTCGCCCCGGTAGGCCCAGGTCCCGGACGCCACGCCGTACCCGAAGACCGGTTCGCACGTCAGGTTGACCTCCACCGTGCCGCTGACGCAGCGCATCGTGCGCAGCAGCACGTGCTCGGCCTCGTAGTCGGTGGGCGACCGCCGGTAGGTGTCCGAGCGGTGGCGGTCGTGGTACCAGGGGCGCATGCAGAGGACGTCGCGGGTGATGGCCCACCCGGTGGGCGTCTGCCAGGTGGTCTCCAGCACCAGCGTGCCCGGGAGGTAGCGCCGGCCGGCGGGCACCATCACGTCCACCGGGCCCAGGCGGAAGCCACCGGCCGAGCGGTCCAGGATGGCCCCGAAGATGCTGGGGCTGTCCGGGCGGGGAGCGCACATCCACTCGACATTGCCGCTAGGCGCCACCAGGGCGGTGCCCTCGCAGTCGGACAGGAACCCGTAGGACGCGATCGGTGGGAACGGGCTGCGCCCCGGGTAGCCGTCGATCATCTCAGCTGCGATGGTAGCGACGGGGCGGACGGCCCGGACGGGCGACGGGCGACGGGCGACGGGCGGCGGGCGGCTGGTCGGCGCCTGCGGCCGGCGTCAGCGCACGAGGCGGAGGTCGACCTCGCGCTCGACGGCCGACCAGTCCTCGGTGGCCCGCAGGCCGGCCACCAGCGAGGCCACCGCATCCTCGTCGACGGGCGGGTACTCGAACCAGGCCAACAGGTCGAAGGGCTGGTCGCCACCGGCGTGGTGCAGGCGGCGGGCCACGGCCGGGTGGTCGGTGGCGGCCAGGACCCGCCGGTCCCGCTCGTCGCGGCTCAGAGCGCGCCACCCGTCGCCCAGTCGCACCGCCACCAGGGCGGCGCAGCGGGCCTCGGGTCGACCGAGGGGCGGGCCCCCGGCCTCGGGCTCGTGGCTCGCGTCCACCGTCCCCCGCAGCACCCAACGCCCGTCGGCCTGCTCGGCCTCCGGGCCCTCCACCACCGCCAGGCGGGCGGCCGGGGCCAGGGCGTCACCGGTGGGGGCGGTGATGCCGTCGATGCGCCAGGCGCCCTCGAAGCCGGCGACGAAGGCCACGGGAAGGGGGTTGGTCATGGGTGCAGTCTGCCCGAGCCGCCGGGTCTCGTCCGACGGCCGTCAGCCCGCTCCGGGCCCGTCGGCCGCCGGCCGGCCCCGCACGTGGGCCACGACCGCCGAGTAGTCCAGGCTGCCCAGGCCGGCGGCCTCGGCCTCGTCGAGCCAGGCCCGGGCGGCGGGTGCCACGCGCAACCGCACGCCCGCACCCCGTGCCGCCTCGTCCACCAGGCGGAGGTCCTTGGCGGCCAGGGAGAGGGCGAAATTGGCGGGGTAGCGGCCGCTCTCGACGTGGTCGCGCTTGCCCTTGACGGTGGCGCCGACGGGCGATCCGGCCAGGGCGTCGAGCACCTGCCCGGTGTCCAACCCGAGCCCGTCGGCCAGGGCCAGTGCCTCGCCCACGGCCGACATCACCGCGCCGAGCGTGGAGTTCGCCACCAGCTTCATGGACGCCCCCGCCCCGAGCGGCCCGAAGTGGCGGACCTGGCCCAACTCTTGGAGGACCGGGCGCCAGCGCACCACCAGGTCGTCGGAACCACCCACGAACACCTGGAGGGTCCCGTCGGTGGCCTGGGGAACGCTGCCCAGGACCGGCGCATCCACCACGCCCACGCCGTCGGGCAGGCGCTCCGCCAGGTCGCGGACCACCGCCGGCCCCACGGTGGACATGTCCACCAGGGTGGTACCGGCGCCGATGCCGGCGGCCAGCGCGTTGTTGCCACTCCCGAACAGCACCGCCTCCAGGGCGTCGGGGGTGGCCAGCATGGTGATCACCGCGTCGGCCCCGGTTGCCACCTCCGCCGGGGAGCCGGCCTGGCGGGCACCCCGCTGCACCAGGGCCGCGGCCCGTTCCGGGGTGCGGTTCCACACCACCAGGTCGTGCCCGGCGTCGAGCAGGCGGGCGGCCATCGGCGCACCCATCCGGCCCAATCCGCAGAAGGCGAGCGAGGCCATCAGTGATCTCCTTCAGTTCGGTCGGCGGACGGCCCCGGTGCCCGGGCCTCTCCAGCCTGGCCGGCCAGGACGACCTGGCCGGGCAGGACCGGCAGGCGCTCAGCCGACCGGGCCTCCTGTTCGTCCTCTCCGGCGCCCCCGCCGACAGCGAACAGGTGCTTGGCCCACACCAGGTAGACGAGCACGGCCAGGTTGACGACCAGGGCCAGGACCCGCCCCACGCTCACTCGCTTGGCCAGCTCGTGGACCTCGAAGGGCAGGAAGCCGGCGGTGGCCACGGCCGTGAGGTACTCGGCCCAGCGCCGGCCCCGCCACAGGCCCACCGCCTCCACGCCCTCCAGCACCGTGTACACGACGGCGGTGAAGAGCAGGACCCGCAGGGTGTCCGAGCGCAGCCCGACGACGCGGTCGAGCTCCTTGAGGACGAACGTACGGCTGGTGGCCTGCCCGGTGCCGGCCAGGCCGTTCCCGGCGTTGCGGACCAGGGCCCGGGCCTGGTCCTGGATGGCGCCCAGGTGGGAGCGCACGAAGAGGAGGCCGATGGCCAGGAGCCCGAAGACAACGGAGTGCAGGCCCCGGACCACCGCGATCACCCGCAGCACCAGAAAGTCGCGCAGCGCCTTGCCCCGCTCGGGGACATCCAGGGCGTCCACGTCGCCCACGTCGTCGCGGTCGGCGGCGGCCGGATCGGCCAGGATCCAGGCGTCGCAGCGCAGGCAACGGCCGAGGTGCCCGCCGGGCGCGGCAGCGACGCCCACCAGCCAATGCTCGGGCCGGACCGCTCGGGCCGACGCGGCCGGTGCCCGGTGGCCCCGGAACGCGCACACGAACGTCTCGGGGTGCCAACGGCCGGTCCTCCGCCCCTCGACCGGCGGACCCCCGGCGGCGTCCTGGCGGCGCTGGCGCCTCATCGCCAAGGTCGATCCCCCGCATTCTCTCGACCCGCCCCCCTCACGTCACCGGGATGCGCTGGACGCCACCGCTGTCGCCGCCGTCCCCACCGGGTTCGGAACGGGGCGGGCGGCGGGAGCGGCGGGCCATCCCGGCCGCGCCGGCGACGGCGGACAGCGGGTCGCGCACGGCCGCCTCCGCCGCGTCCAGGGCGGCCCGCACGGCGGCGATCAGCTCGAGGGCGGCGGCCTGGAGGTGGGCGGCGACTTCAGGCCCGTGGGCCTCGCCCGCCACCGGGCCCTCGCCGCCCGCGTCGGGCTCCTCGTCCACAGGGGGGGCGCCGGTCACCGGCGGGCCGTGCCCGCGGTCGAGGCCGGCGCCGCCGCCCGGCCGGCGCCGAACGTGACCTCCAGGCGGTCGCCCACCATGCGGGCGCCGTCCACCGGCCGCCGCCGGAGAGAATCGGGCAGCACGATGGCCCGCCGGTAGGTGCCGACCCGGACGAACAGCTCGTCGTGGCGACGGCCCACGTCGAGGTCGGCGGCCTCGGCGAACGGGAGCTGGAGCGACAGGAGGTGGCGGGTGCCCCGCCGCTCGATGCGCAGCGGCTCGCCCTCGTGGAGCACGGCGGCGGGGTCGACGCCGTCGTACAGCACGGCTCCGAAGCGCCGGAGGCGCTCGATGCCGACCACCTCCTCGGACGCCAGCTCGGCCCGCAGCACCGGCAGTGGGGCGAACCCCTCCACGATGGTGGCCAGGTGCTCGGCGTGGGCCGCCTTCCAGGCCGCGAACCACGGGTCGGTGACGGCGTCGGGCAGGAGGCGGTTGGCCACCACGGCATCCGTCCGGTAGCCGAAGAGCGACAGGTAGGTGTACGTGCGGCGGGCCTCGGAGATCACCATGCGCTCGGGGTTGACGACCAGGCGGACACTGGTGCGGCTGCCGTCGGTCAACAGCTCGCGGACACCGTCGAGGCGGTCGTAGAACCGGCGGGCGGCGTCGAACACGTCGTCACCGGCCACCGGCATGGTGGTCACCCGGCTCAGCAGCGGGCGGACGGCCTTCACCACCTTGCGCTCCATGGGGAAGATGCGCTCCATGTACCAGGCCAGCACGTCGGGGAGCGACAGGAACCGGATGGTCTCGGCGGTGGGCGCGCAGTCCACCACGATGACGTCCCAGTCCCCCGACGCCGCGAACGACTTGATGTCGCTGAGGCCGAAGATCTCGTCGAGGCCGGGGATGACGGACAGCTCCTCGGCCTCGATGGCGTCGATGCCGGCCCAGCCCAGCACGTCCACCACGTAGGCCTGGATGTCCGACCACGCCTCCTCCATGCGCAGGGCGGCGTCGAGCTGCTGGCCCCACAGGCCGGGGGCGACGGTGGTGGGGACGGGCCCCAGGGCCACGTCGTAGGAATCGGCCAGCGAGTGGGCGGGGTCGGTGGAGAGCACGATCGTGCGCTTCCCGGCGTCGGCACAGGCCAGGGCGGTGGCGGCCGCCGCCGTGGTCTTGCCCACCCCGCCCTTGCCGGTGAAGAGGAGGATCCGCGGTCGGGGGGAGGGGCTCACGCTCGGCCCACGCTACCGGCGGCTCCGCCGGACCGGTTCATGGCGGGGCGGGAAGGCGCCGTGGCGGGCGGCCCACAACCCGCACAGGGCCAGCCCGTACAGCGGCACCAAAGTGCCGGCGGCCAGGCTCGTGTACGGGCGGCCGATGGCGGTGCCCAGGGCCACCCCCACCTCGGCGCCCAGGGAGCCGAGCAGGCTCCACTGGACCGGTGACGGCGCGCTGCCGGCCAGCAGGAAGAGGCTGGTGACGGCGACCTCGTCGTTCCGGCTGCGGCCGACGCCCCGGGCGTAGGCGGCGAAGAACAGCACGCAGCCGGCCAGGAAGAGGGCGACGGCCACCGCGAACGCAACCGCCTCCAGCGAGGGCAGAAAGCTGGCGGCCACCGCGGTGGCGGCGAAGGCGGCCGTCCCCGCCCAAGACGCCCGCCGGATGGCCAGGCCGGCGGTCGGGTCGGCGGCGTCTCCCGGCCGCGACCCCTTGTCGGCCGTGCCCGCGGTGGTGCCCGCGCCCCTGGCCGCCCTGGTGCCCGACCCGGCCGGGCCGGACGGCGGTTCCCGGGAGCCGGACCCTCCCGAGGCGTGTGGGCGCCGGCGGCCAGCGGGCGGCGGCGCCTTGCGGTTCTTCGCCGCCTGGCCCGGGGCGTCGGGCGGGCGGTTGGCGGCGGGCGGCGACGGGCTGGGCGCCGGTGCCGCCCGGTTGGCGGCGGGGCGCGGCGGCGGTCGGCGGCGCTTCTTCTTTGCGTTGCTCATTCCCGGGTGCCCGACGGGGCCCGGCGGGACGGGGTGGTCATTCCAGGGGTGCGAGGGCCCGCTCGAGGGTGGCGGCCAGGCGGTCCCAGTCGTACTCGCGTTCGGCGCGCCGGCGGGCGGCCACCCCCTGGGCTCGGCGGAGGTTGGGGTCGTCGAGGAGGGGGGCGAGGGCGGCGGCCACCGCTTCGGGGTCCCGGGGACGTCGCACCACGACACCAGTCTCGCCGTCCGCCACCGCCTCGGCGGCACCGCCGCTGCGACCGGCCACCGCCGGCACGCCGCACGCCGCCGCCTCGACGAACACCATGCCGAAACCCTCCTGCTCCAGGCCGAGCCAGCGGGTGCGACAGGGCACCGCGAAGACGTCGGCCGCACTCAGGAGGGGGGCCAGCAGGTCGTCGGGAACCGGTCCCAGCAGGCGCACGGGGGCGGCCTCGGCCAGCGCCAGGCGCTCCAGGCGACCACGGTCCCGCCCGGCGCCGGCGATGGCCACCACCAGGTCGGGTCGCGACGGGGCCAAGCGGGCGGCGGCCCGGACCAGGGAGTCGAAGCCCTTGCGGGGCACGAGCCGGCTGAGACCTACCACCAGGCGCCCCTCGGCGGGCAGCCCCGCCCGGTGGCGGGCGGCGGCCCGCGAGGCGGCGTCGAGGGGCCGGAAGCGAGCCAGGTCGACGCCCGGGGGGACGACCGTCACCGGCAGGTCCCGGGCGGCGGCGCGCCGGGCCTCGGCCGCCGGGTATCCGCCGGCGGCCACCACCGTCGACGCTCCGCCGACGACGGAGGCCAGCAGCGACCGCGCCCAGGGGAGGCGGCCGGGCACCGTCACCTCGGCGCCGTGGACCACCACGCCGTACCGGCATCCCAGCCGGGGGCCGATGAGGCCGACGGGCAGGGCCGGGTCGAGGAGCACGAGGCCGGCGCCAACCTCGGCGGCCAAGGCCCGTACCCGCCGTACCAGCCCAGGGTGGGGCAGCAGCACGGGGTCGGGGAGCCGGACCACCGGGAACGCCTGGCGGGCGTCGAACGACTCGTGGCCGGCGCGGCGGGGGGTGGCCACCACAACCCGCTCCGGCGGCAGCCGGCGCCAGAGCTCCCAGAGGTAGGACTGGATCCCTCCCACCTTGGGCGGGAAGTCGTTGGTGACCAGCAGCGAGGTCACCTGGCGACGGGGGCCGGGCTCCGCTGGCGAACGGTCAGCCGGAGAACGGTCAGCCGGCGCCGAGGGGCCACGCCGCGAGCGGCGGCCGCCGACCGTCGGCCGGCGACTCGCCGCCCGTCGGACGACCGACACGGCGGGCGGCGATGACGGGCCGGGGCGGTGCTGCCTCGTCGGGCACGGCACGGTCGTCGAAGTCGACGGAGTCCAACAGGTCGTCGATGTCGAGGAAGCTGCCGGAGGCGGGCCCGCCGGCCGGGGGGGCGGCGGCGGTGGCTGGAGCGGCGCCGGCGGCCGGGGTCCCGCCGGCGGCCGGGGTCTCGCCGGCCGATCGGGTGGCGCCGGTGTCCTGGGCCTTGGCGGTGGCAGCACCAGCGGCGGCGGCGCGGTGCCCGGTTGGCGCGGTGGCGGCGGTGGCTCGGCTGGCGGCGGCTCGGCTCGCAGTGGCTCGGCTGGCGGTGGCTCGGCTGGCGGCGGCTCGGCTGGCGGTGGCCGGAGCCGCGACACCGGCGGCGGGACCGGCAGTGGCCGCCGGCATGGCCCAGGCGCCGGCCGCCTTCGTCCGGTCGGCGGCGGGGGTAACCCGGACCGCCGGGGTGACCCGGACCGCCGGGGCGGCGGGGGGCGGCGGGCCGACGGCAACGGCTCGCGCCTGGGGAGCCGGCCGGGCGTCCGGAGGGGACCATTGGTCGCGCCGACCGGAGCCGGCCGGGGGGCGACCGTCGGCCGGCGGCGACCCGGGAGCCGGCCGCTCGCCGACGGGTCGACGGACCGCCGGCCCTCGGTAGGCGTCGTGGTCCGGCGGTACGGGGTTGGCGGCCCGCCGGTCGCCGACCAGCCGGGCCGCGGCAGCCCGACTGGCCGCCACCCGGCCCGACACCAGGCGGTTCACGGGCAGGCGCCCGACCTGGACGCCCACCGGCGCGACGGGCCCACCGTCGGCCGCATCGCCGTACCGCCGTCCGTTGGCGGATACCCCGTAGGTACCGTTCGAACGCCCGGCCCGCGGCCCGGCGCCGGGACCACCGGGGCCGGGAGCCTCCATCGCCATCGCTCGGGATGACCGGCGGGCGCCCGAGCTGACCGGAGCCCCGTCACCGGCAGGTGCCGCCCCACGGGCGGGCGTCGGCCCCGCCGGCGGCCCCGGCGC
>JBHELO010000002.1:0-2626 GCA_046263055.1 Acidimicrobiales bacterium
GCGCCGAGGGGCCGCCTGCCCCCAGGCCACCGAGGAGCAGCGCCCCCACGCCGGCCGGCACCGGCTCCCGCTCCGGCTCGGTGAGCACCGGCCCCGGCTCGACCAGGACCGGCTCGGCCAGGGTCGGCTCCTCAGGAGCACGCGCCGGCTCGGGCTCCGCCAAGGAGGGCTCGGCCCCGGTCACCACGGGCTCGGGTTCGGCCGCGACAGGCTCGGCCTCGGCGAGGACCGGTTCGGGCTGGGGTTCGGCCAGGGCGGCGTCGGCCTCGGCGAGGACCGGTTCGGGCTGGGGTTCGGCCAGGGCGGCGTCGGCCTCGGCGAGGACCGGTTCGGGCTGGGGTTCGGCCAGGACCGGCTCGGGCTCGGCGAGGACCGGTTCGGGCTGGGGCTCGGGGTTGGTGACTCCCATGGCCGTGGCCAGGGCGAGGGCGGCGTCGGCGGGCACGAAGTCGTCGATCCCCACGGGCGGGGCGCTGGTCACCCCGGCCGCCGGCTCGGGGGCGGCGTGTGCCGGGGCCCAGGCGGCGAGGACCAGGCGGTCCAGGAGGTCGTCCAGGTCGGCCACCATGCGCTCGTAGGCGGACCGGGGTTGGCCGATGGGGTCGGGCACGTCGTCGTCCGGGGACGAGCCCATGAGGTCGGCGGGCGTGCGGCCGGCGCCCATCCGGGCCAGCCAGTCCTCGAAGGCCTCGCCGGAGGACCGGGCCCCGAACGACTCGCCCCGGCGCACGAGCTCCTTGAGAGTGAACGCCCGGGGCCACACCTCGGGGGCGGCCACCACGGCCTCGCGGACATGCTGGCGGGCCAGGCCCAGCACCAGGTCGGCGCCCAGGAGGATCTCCCGGGTGACGGCCCGGCTGCGGTGGCCGGACAGGTCGAACCCACGGGCGGCCAGCAGCTCCTGGCCGTGCTCGCTGGCCCGCTCGCCGGACCGGAGGAGGCCGGCGGACCGCACCCGAGCGGGCACGCCCAGGTCGGCCAGGCGCTGGCGGAGGAGGGCCTCGGCTACCGGGGACCGACAGATGTTGCCGGTGCAGAGGAAGAGGACGTTGATGGGCCGCAGTCTACCGGCGGCCCCTGCGGCACCCACGCTTCGGACCGAGCCATCGAGCCCCGGACCCGCGCCCGCTCGGCAGACGCCGCCACCGGGGCACACGATCGTGGTCTCGAGCCCGGACGGCGAGTCCCGGGCGAATGCCTCCCTCACCGTCAACGGCTCGGCGGCCGGGATTTCGCCCACCGCCGACACGCCCCGGTCGGTGAGAGCCAGCCTCCGGGCATGGCGATGGTCACCCGGACAGGGGCCCGTTGGGCCCCCTGACGGCGCTCTCCGGGCAGCGGCAAGAATGGGGGCATGAGCGCGCCCTCGCGGCGGACGGTCGTGGTGGTCGGCCAGGGGTACGTGGGCCTGCCCCTGGCCATGCGCGCGGTGGAGGTGGGGTGGTCGGTGGTCGGCTACGACACCGACGAGGGCCGCATCAAGCGCCTGGCCGCTGGCGAGTCGTACGTGGAGGACGTCTCCGACGAGGTCCTGGTCGCCGCCCTGGCCGGCGGCCGCTACCTGGCGTCGCGCGACCCCGGCGCCTGTGCCGGGTTCGACGTGGCCGTCATCACCGTGCCCACCCCGCTGCGCGACGGCAACCCCGACCTTTCTCACATCGAGGCGGCGGCCACCATGCTGGCGGGCCACCTCCGCCCCGGAGCCACCGTCGTCCTGGAGTCCACGACCTACCCGGGAACCACCGAGGAGCTGGTCGGGCCCATCCTCGAGAACGGGTCGGGCCTGGCGGCGGGGACCGACTTCCACCTCGGCTACAGCCCCGAGCGCATCGACCCCGGCAACGCCACCTACGGCCTGGTGAACACGCCCAAGGTGGTGTCGGGCATCGACGCCCGGTCCCTCGAGGCGGTCCGCGGCTTCTTCGACGACCTGGTCGAGCGCACCGTGCCCGTCTCCGGCCCCAAGGTGGCGGAGATGGTGAAGCTGCTGGAGAACACGTTCCGCCACGTCAACGTGGCGCTGGTCAACGAGCTGGCCATGTTCGCCGGGGAGATGGGTGTGGACGTGTGGGAGGCCGTCGACGCGGCGTCCACCAAGCCCTTCGGCTTCATGCCCTTCACCCCCGGCCCGGGCGTGGGTGGGCACTGCCTGCCCATCGACCCCAGCTATCTGTCGTGGCGGGTGAAGCGCACGCTGGGCCAGCCGTTCCGCTCCGTGGAGCTGGCCAACGACATCAACGACCACATGCCCGACTACGTGGTCCGCCGCCTCACCATGGCCCTGAACCGCCGGCGCCGGTCGGTGAACGGCAGCCGCGTGCTGTTGCTGGGCCTCGCCTACAAGCGCAACACCAGCGACGCCCGGGAGTCCCCGGGCCGGGCGGTGGCCGACCGCCTGTGCGCCCTGGGCGCCGAGGTCCGGGTGGCCGACCCTCGCGTCGTGCTCGACGAGGGTGGCGGTAGCTCCACCCGGGTGGACGCCTCACCGGAGGAGCTGGCGGCCGCCGACGCGGTGGTGGTCCTGGCCGACCACGACGACTTCGACTACGAGGCGGTGGCCGCCCACGCCTCCTACGTCCTCGACACCCGGCGCCGCCTCCGCCCGGCGCCCCACGTCGAGCTCCTT
>JBHELO010000003.1:0-55110 GCA_046263055.1 Acidimicrobiales bacterium
CAAGGCGGGCGTCTACACCCGGATCTCCTCGGACCCGAGCGGCCAGCGGGCCGGCGTCGACCGCCAGCGGGCCGATTGCGAAGCCCACTGCCTGGCACGGGGCTGGGAGGTCGTCGAGGTGTTCTGCGACAACGACGCCTCCGCCTACGGGCGGAAGCCTCGACGAGGCTATGAGCGGATGCTGGCTGCGGTTGAGTCGGGCAGCATCGATGCGATCGTCACCTGGCACAACGACCGCCTGCACCGCTCACCCAAAGAGCTCGAGGCATTCATCGATCTCGTCGAACGCAGTCGGGTTCACCTGGCCGTGGTCACCGGCGGCGACTACGACCTCACGACCCCCGACGGCCGGCTGTCAGCGCGGATCGTAGGTGCCGTCGCCCGCAAGGAGTCCGAGGACAGGAGCCGACGCGTGCGACGCAAGCACCTCGAGCTCTCCGAGTTAGGCATACCCGCCGGCCAGCTCGGTTGGGGCGTGCGCAGCGAGGACGAGCGCGAGTACGTCCGGGAAGCCGCCCGCCGAGTGCTCGAAGGTGACGGACTCATGACGATCGCGCGCGGCTGGAACACCGAAGGCGTGGCCGGGGCGTCGGGCGGACCGTGGACTGCACCCACACTACGCAGGGTGCTGTTGTCCTCCCGGATAGCCGGACTGCGCGAACACCGTGTCGACCCCAGCGGTAAGACACTCGGTGACCTGACTCCAGCCGTGTGGGCGGCGGCCCTCGACCGCCAGAGGTGGGACCAGCTACGAGCGGTGCTCCTAAACCCCGAGCGCAACACCAACGTCCGCAAGGCCACCAGGTACCTGCTCACCGGTCTGATCCACTGCGGGGGCTGCGGGGCCGCCCTGTTCTCCCGGCCGCGCAACAACACCAGGCGCTACCTGTGCGCTGGACGTCGGCCCGGGCATCAGCTGGGGATCATCGCCGATCCTGTGGACGAGCTGGTGAAGGAGTTCGTGCTCGGGCTGCTCACTACGCCGTCTGTGCGAGAGGCGCTGCTCGCACAGGCCGGCGCCGGCGACGACGCGACGATGGGTCGCACGCTCTCCGACCTGGGCGCGGCGCAGACCAGGCTGCAGGGCCTCGACGACGACTTCTACGTCCGTGGCGTGCTGGCCGAGGGCCGGTACAGGTCGATCAGGGTCAAGCTGGAGCGGGAGATCGACCGCCTCCACTCCGTGGTCGACGCCGGGACCAAGCAGCGCATCGTCCTGCACCCCGATCCCAGTGCGTTCTGGGCGGAGGCCGACTTCCAACACCGGCGGGACCTGGTTCGGCTGATGATCGAACGGGTCGAGGTGATGCCTGGACGGTCGGCCCTCCGGCGGTTCGACGCATCTCGGCTACGAATCCAGGGCTCCACGTTGCAACCACGGACACTCGGCCTTCAGCGCTCGTGAGCGTCAAGCGCGACCCGGCGACGGTCGATCGTGCCCCACGGGGATCCTCCGCTAGCGGACAACGACTGCCGCGACGGTCGAGGCGGTGGATCGCTCAGGCCGTGGCCGGGACGAGCTCAGCCAACAAGGCTCGTACTCGCTGGTCGATCTCGTCCCGGATAGGCCGGACGGCATCGACACCTTGCCCTGCCGGGTCCGCAAGCTCCCAATCGAGGTAGCGCTTGCCGGGGTAGATCGGACACGCGTCCCCGCAGCCCATAGTGATGATCACGTCGGCGGCTCGGGCGAACTCGTCGGTCAGGGGCTTGGGAAACTCCTTGGCGATGTCGATTCCCAGCTCGGCCATGGCCTCGACGACGGCAGCGTTGACCTCGCTCGCCGGGGCGCTTCCCCCGGAGCGGACATGGACTTTGCCTTGGGCGTGGTGGTCAAGCAGGGCGGCGGCCATCTGCGATCGGCCAGCGTTGTGGACGCATACGAACAACACCTCGGGAACTTCGGATCGGACACGGAAACTCCTTGGACTTGGGCGAGGCACGGAGGCGCTCGAAGGGAACCGTTCGGCGAGCCTGGGCCAGTTGGGGCGAAGGCTCGGTGACGAACCGCTCGACGGTCTCCACCGAGAAGACGCCGACGACGTCCAGATAAATGCGGTCGACGATCGCCCGCACGGCGGCGCGTTGGGAGTCTCTCAACTCGTCCATGCGGTGGCATCCTTGGCCGTGGGTATCGAGTGAGGAACGACCACCTCATCGGCGGCATGTGCCATGTCGGGGTACAGGGACCGAAGCGTCGCCACGGCGAGGGCGGCGCCGACCAGTTGGGCGACCACGAAGGCCGGGCACTGAGCTGGGCGCAATGCCGGCGAATGTGTCCGACAGCGTCCGCGCCGCCGTCACCGCCGGGTTGGCGAAGCTGCTGGAGGCGGTGAAGAAATAGGCCCCGCCGATGTACGCGCCGACAGCGAACGGCGCTGCCGCAGTGCGGCCTGAGCGGACGACACCGAAGATCACCAGCAACAGCCCGAAGGTGGCGACCACCTCTGCGAGCGACAGCCCGCCCGAGCTGCGTGTCTTCGTTGACAGCTCCATCGCCGGGAGGGAGAACATCAGGTTGGCGACGACCACCCGGAATGCGGCGCCCACGAACTGCGCGACGACATAGAGGGCGGCCGCAAGGATGCTGAGGGCCCCGAAGACTCGGTCGGCGAGGGTGACGACCGGGTTCAGGTGCGCTCCCGAGACGGGTCCGAAGGCGAGGATGATCGCCATCAGCGCCGCCGCGGTCGCTGCCGCGTTCTCGAGGAGCTGGAGCCCGGTATCCCCTGGTGACAGCCGCTCGGCGGCGATGCCTGAGCCGACAACGGCGATCAGTAGGAGCGCCGTGCCCAGCGCCTCAGCCAGCAGCCGCCGAGCCATATTCCGGTCAATCACCCTCAGCAGCACGCCGATGAAGCGGCGGCGACGGTGTCGCCGTGGGCGATGGGGCAGCAGCTCGCGCCCGTCTCGGGGTCCACTGTGCGAAGGGGGCCGCCGGGCATCTCCACGTCCTCCAACACGGCGTAGATCTTCCACGGCTCGCCCGACGGGCCGTCCACCCACACCTTCTCCTGGCGGGCGTAACAACAGGCCAGGCCGACCTCGGTGGCGGTGGCCAGGCCCTGCAGAGCCAAGCGAGTCTGAGCGGCGCGACCTCCTCGGGGGTCTCGACCTCGACGCCCAAGTGGTTGATGGTGCCGCCCTTGCCGGGCTGCTCGAAGAGCACCAACTTCAAGGGCGGGTTCTCGCTCGCGAAGTTGGCGTAGCCGTCCCGCAGCTTGGCCGGCTCGGTGGAGAACAGCTTCGAGTAGAAGCCCACGGCTGCGTCAAGGCATCAACGTTGAGCGCCAACTGAACACGAGACATCGGCGGACCTCCTGTGGTTCAATTGACCGATGTCAATGAGTACAGCCGATCTATTGACCACGCGCGCCCGCACGTGCGGGCGAGGATAGGTCTCCCGGCGCAGCGCCTCAGCGAATTCCTTGGCGACACGCAGCTCTTCCTCCACCCGCTCGTCGCTCTCCCGACCCAGGGCGGCGGCCCGGGCCGCAAGTCCGCGGTATCGAAATCTCAGCTGTCCGGAACCTCCGGCGTGGCATCACGTCGGCCATCCTCGGGGATGCCCGCTCGCCAGGAACGCCCCGTACCGGGTCGTGCCCGCTCTCGCCGAGGCCTGTGCCCCTTGGTGGAGCCGGTCCGCCAGGGCCGTCATGGCGTGGACCCCTTCGACCCGGTCCATCCACTGCCGAGGGATGCGCGCCGCCCCGTGGTAGGCACCGGCGATGGCGCCCGCCATGGAGGCGATGGTGTCCGTGTCGCCGCCCAGGGAGATGGCGAAGCGCACCGCCTCGGCGACCGACCCCGGCCTGACCAGGAAGGCGGCCAGCGCGGCGGGAACCGACTCGTGCGCCGCGACTCCCGTACCCGTCACGCTGGCGACCACGCCAGGGCGCAGGCGGTCTTCGTCGCGGACGAGGAGCGTAAGCGCTCGAAGGCTCGTCGCGGTGTCCCCTGGGGCGACGGCTCCGACGACGCCGTCGAGGAACCCGGAGCGATCAAGGGGCACGCCGGAATGCTCCGCCAAGGCGAGCGCCACCGCGACGGCCTGGGCGACCGCGCCTTCGATGGCGGCCGGATGAGCGTGGGTGACGGCGGCACTGCGCCGGGCCAGCTCACCTACCCGCAAGAGGTCCCCGCACGAGTACAGGGCCACCGGAGCGACGCGCATGGCCGCGCCGTTGCCCAAGGACCCGGCACCGCCGAACTGGTCGGACACCGCCTCCTGCCACCGAGCCCCGGCTGCCACGCGAGCCAGCAGGTCTGCGGTACCGGCTCCATAACCCCGGTCGGGATCGATTTTGAAGGCCGCACCAAAGCAGCGGGCCAGGTGGTCCTGGTCGAGGCCGGCACAGCCGACCAACGACCCCGCCAACGCCATGGTCATCGCCGTGTCGTCGGTATACCGCAGCGGCGAGCCGCTGCCCTCGTCGTCTTCTAGGTAGGTCAGCCGTGAGGGAGGCACCGGACCGCGATGGCCCTCCAGAGGCGCCCCGAGGGCGTCGCCGACGACAGCGCCCACCAGTGCCCCCCGGTACTTGTCGGCCCCGACGGCGACGTCCGGTTCCGAGCGGCGACGGCCGTAGGCTCCGGCGTCGTCAGGAACGGGCACGTTTCGGCCGGCCGGCCTCGCGGCGCAGCGCGTCGACGAAGTCGTTGGCGATGCGCAGCTCCTCCTGGAGGCGTTCGACGCGCTCCCGGGCGAGAGCCGCATACATCGACAGGCGCCCCATCGCCCTGTCCCGCTCCGACTCGTCCGTCATCCCCTCGGCCAGGCGATCGCGGACTTCGAGGAGGTCTCGCATCTCCTCGAGAGTGAAGCCGAGCGGCTTCATATGTTTGACCAGGCGGAGGCGCTCGATGTCGTCGTCGGTGTACAAGCGGAACCCCCCACGGCTACGACCCGAGGGTGGCACCAGGCCGACCTCGTCGTAGTGGCGGATGGTGCGCAGAGACAGCTGGACCGCCTCGACCACTTCGCCGATCTGGTGCATCCGGTCCGTGCCTACGCCGCTCACCTCCGAAACTCTTCCGTTACGTAAGGTACCGCAGTGTCCGCCGTCCATGACGCCTCGGGATCGCGCCCCACGACCTCCAAGGGGGGGCTCACCGTAGTCCCGCGACTGGGTTGTCATCAGGGGGGATGGGGCTGCCGCTGTCGCGGTGGCTGCGGAGCAGTTCCACGTCGCAGTCGGGGCACAGATGCACCGTGCGCAGGGCGACCGTCGAGAGCTGGTTGCCCCGGGCCCGCTCCCACACCGCCTGCGGCACGGGGCAAACCTTGGTGCTGGCGCAGCGGGGGCAGCGGGGTGACGGGTCCCTGTCCCAGATCAGGTTGCAGGTTGAGCAGGTGATGCGGATGAGGGTCCCTTCGCCAGCTCGCCCTGAGAGATCGTCGTCGCGACCGCAACTGGAACACACGATGTCCTCGGTCATCGTGGCATGCCGCCTACGACGATCGGATCGAGGCACCAGTCGGGATGGTCGGCTTCGAGTCGCTGGAGGTAATAGGCGCTGTCGAAGAGGGCCAGCAGCGTGCCGTCGCTGCGGACCATGACCCGGACGCCGCGACCGGGCAGATGCACAGCCGTGCGCCCGTCGGTGCGGCGAGCCGCCGTATGGGCTGTCGGCGAGAGCTCCACTGGAGCACCGAACTCATGCTCGAGGCGGTGGGCGAACACCTCGAACTGCATCTCGCCCACGGCAGCCAAGACCGGCGCCGAGTCGCCGTGGGGGTCACGCAGCACCTGGATGACGCCCTCCCGCTCCAGCTGGTCCAGGCCCCGGCGGAACTGCTTGTGGCGTCCGGCGTCTCGCGCCCGTACCGAGGCGAAGAGTTCGGGGGCGAAGCTGGGGATACGAGGATAGGTCACCGGTTCGCCGGCGTAGAGGCTGTCACCGATGCGCAGGTCGCTGGCGTTGACCAAGCCGATGACGTCGCCCGGGAACGCCTCGTCGATGGTGTCACGTTCGGCACCGAAGACTGACGTCGCGTATTTGGTGGCGAATGGTCGGCCGCTGGACCCGTGGGTCAGCATCATCCCTCGCCGGAACCGCCCGGAGCACACGCGGACGAACGCCACCTGGTCCCGGTGGGCAGGATCCATGTTGGCCTGGATCTTGAACACGAACCCGGAGCAGGGTGCGTCGAGCGGGCGGGCCACGCCGCAGTCGTCGGCGAGTGGCGCCGGGGGCGGGGCGAGGTCGACGACGGCGTCGAGCAGGCGGCGCACGCCGAAGTTGGTGAGGGCCGAGCCGACGAACAGGGGGCTCGTCTCGCCGGCCAGGAAGGACTTCAGGTCCATATCCGCTCCCACCTCGGCGAGCAGGGCGCATTCCTCGGCCGCCTGGTCCCAGGCTGCGCCCTCCTCGGCTGCCGCCCTGGCGGTGTCCACCACCTCTTCAAGGGCGGCGGTGGCGCCCCGGGCGGTCCGCGTGAACCTGACGAAGGTGCCGCGATCGCGGTCGATGACGCCGCGGAAGTCACCGGGGATGCCGACCGGCCACGTGACGGGCGTCGGACGAAGCCCGACCTGGGCCTGGATCTCGTCGACGAGGGCGAGGGGGTCGCGACCGGGTCGGTCGTACTTGTTGAGAAACGTAAGGACCGGCAGCTGGCGGGCCCGGCAAACCTCGAACAGCTTGAGCGTCTGGGCCTCGACGCCCTTGGCCACGTCGAGCACCATGATGGCGGCATCGGCGGCGGCGAGCACCCGGTAGGTGTCCTCCGAGAAGTCGCGGTGGCCGGGCGTGTCCAACAGGTTCACCACGTGACCGCGGTAGGTGAACTGCAGCACGGTGGAGGTGATGGAGATCCCCCGCTGCTGCTCCATGGCCATCCAGTCGGAGGTGGCGCGGCGCCGTCCGGCCCGAGCCTTGACCGCACCAGCTTCGGCCACGGCGCCCGCGTAGAGCAGGAACTTCTCGGTCAGCGTCGTCTTGCCGGCGTCGGGGTGGCTGATGATGGCGAAGGTCCGCCGCCGCGCTGACTCCCCAACTACCCGAGAAGCCTGCTCAATCATCGCCGGCCGGTTCCGACACACCGCCGACCGGCCCGGTGCCGGGGCATGCGGTCTCTGCCCGCGGCTGGGCGCCCTTGACGTCGAGGGCCGTGACGCCGCACGGATGACCGGCGGCGCCAATGACCTCTACGGCTGGTGGTCATCGCTCGCGTCGTCGTAATCTCCCCTCACGTAAGAGTAGAGTACCCGCGAACGGCGTCCTGCAGCTCCAGAGGCACGCGATCGACTCCGCGATGCCGACCAGGGAGGCGATAGGAATCCAGACAGCACAGAGCCGGTCCCAGAGCGGCGGCGAAACGACAACCGGGCCCCCGGGTGGAGGCGCTCGACCACACTGGCGACGCCTTCACCCGTTCCCTCTCGAAGGCGGAGGTGCTGGCGGCGGCGCGTTCGGCTGGGGCACGCCCGGAGCTGATGGAGCTACTGAGATGCCTTTCCGACTGGCGGTTCGGCCGGGCCGGGGAGCTGTAAATGAAGCTGCCCGAGGTGCCCATCTATCTATGAGCGCCTGCTCTCACGGCCGAGCCCGGCGCCGGCCGACGATCCCCTTGCCGTGATTATTCACGCCGTCGACGAAGTACCTCCGGTACAACACAAGCTCGTGCTCTGGAAACGCGCAGGTGACGGCCTGCATGCCCTAAGTCTGAATGGCTTCCAGACCCGCCACGAGGCTGTGCTGGCGCTGGTGGATCCGGCCGACCAGCAGCACAACGGTCCAGCGTTCGGACCGGTTCTGATTCATACAGACGATCGTCCGATCGGCGCCATTGGTGACGACTGGCGGTCGTACGCCTTCTGCACCGCGCCGGGATACCTCGACGTGGCGGTTCCAGACTTCGTCTTCGGCGGCTGGCCGGAGGTGGGCATCGACGACTTCGACGACACCGCGGCCAGCATGGCCGCCGCGGGCGACCAGCCGGCCGAGCTCGCTGTGGCCGGCTGGATCGGCAGCTGTGGCTTGCATCCGGTGCGCTCGGCTCTGCTGCGCCTCAGTGAGGCGCATCCCGACTTGCTGGACGTGCACGACATCACATGGGTTTACAATCCATCCGGGCTGCAGACGGTCAAGCAGAACCATCTCTCCCTTCCTGAGCAGGTCCGGCGCTGGAACGCCCTGGTGGACGTGGAGGGCAAGGGATACAGCGGGAGGCTCAAGCTGCTGCTCCACAGCGGCCGTCCAGTGCTCGTTCAGGACCGGCCTTGGCATGAGTGGTACTGGGACAGCCTGGTGCCGATGAAGCACTACATCCCCGTGCGTCGAGACCTGTCCGACCTCCTGGACCGGGCCCGGTGGGTACAGCAGAATCCGCAGGAGGCTGTCCAGATCGGCCGCGCCGGACAGAAGCTGGCCCAGCGGCTGCTGACGCGGGCTTCGGCTGTGGATGAATGGGGGCGAGTGCTGTCGGTCGCCGGGGAGCGCGGAACCGACGGCTGGGCGCCACAGGCCCTGCGCGAAGACCTCGGCCCGGTGCTGCCTCGGCTTGGCGCGTCCTGACCTAACGTCGTCGCCAACAGCGTCAGGATCGAACGTTCGAAGCAGCACCGGCTTGACAACGCGAGGAAGAGCAGTTTCCACTGCGACGATGCGCCGTCTGGCGTCGGTCTCCCCCATGGCGCAGGCCCCGAGCGCAACCGCTCAGCGCAGTTGAAGCCGCCCACACGGCTAATGGGGACATTGACTTGCAATGGGCGGCCCCACCGTTTGGCCCCCCCCGGTAGGCTCCGGCCCGGATGGCTGTCGGGCCGTGAGCTGGCTGCGGGCGCCCGGGTTCTGGCTGGCCCGCCTGGTGGTCCTGCGCATGCTGGCCGCCGTGTACCTGGTGGCCTTCCTGGTGGCGGTCAACCAGTTCCGCCCCCTGCTCGGGGAACGGGGCCTGCTGCCGGCCCCCCGGTTCCTGGCCGCCGTGGGGTTCCGGCGCTCGCCGAGCCTCTTCCACGCCCACTACTCGGACCGGTTCTTCGCGGTCGTGGCGTGGGCCGGCGCGGCGCTGGCCGCCGCCGCTCTGGCCGGGGTGCCCGAGGCCCTGCCGGTGTGGGCGTTCGTCCTGGCCTGGCTCGCCCTGTGGGCGCTGTACCTCTCCATCGTCAACGTCGGCCAGACGTTCTACGGGTTCGGGTGGGAGGTCCTCCTCTTGGAGGCCGGGTTCCTGGCCGCGTTCCTCGGGCCGTCGTCGGTGGCGCCGCCCACCCTGGTGCTGATCGCCTTCCGCTGGTTGCTCTTCCGCCTCGAGTTCGGCGCCGGCCTCATCAAGCTCCGGGGCGACCCGTGCTGGCGGGACCTCACCTGCCTCCGGTACCACCACGAGACCCAGCCGATGCCCAACCCCTTGAGCTGGTACTTCCACCACCTGCCCGACTGGGCGCACCGGGCCGAGGTGGTCGGCAACCACGTGGCCCAGCTGGTGGCACCGGTGGGGCTCTTCCTACCTCCGCCCCTGCCGGTGGCGGCCGGGGTGGTGATGGTGGTGACCCAGGCCTGGCTGGTGCTCAGCGGGAACTTCTCGTGGCTCAACCTGCTCACCATCGCCCTGGCCGTCGTGGCCTTCGACGACCGGTTCCTCCACCACGTCGTGCCCGTCCACCGGGCCCACCTGGTGGTCACGCCCGGGTGGTTCTCGGTGCTGGTGGTGGCAGTAGCCGTTCTGGTGGTGGTCCTGAGCCGTCGGCCGGCGGCCAACCTGGCGTCGCGCCGGCAGCTCATGAACTCCAGCTTCGAGCCCCTCCATCTGGTGAACACCTACGGGGCCTTCGGCAGCGTCACCCGCGAGCGCAACGAGGTGGTGGTCGAGGGCACCGACGCCGAGGGCCCGGCCCCCGGCCCGTCCGCCACCTGGAGGGAGTACGGGTTCAAGGGCAAGCCCGGCGACCCGTTCCGTCGCCCGCCCCAGGTGGCGCCCTACCACCTGCGCCTGGACTGGGTGATGTGGTTCGTGGCCCTCCCCGGCCGCTTCGACGACCGCTGGCTGGTGGCCCTCCTCACCAAGCTCCTGGCCGGCGACCGCCCCACCCTCCGGCTCCTGCGCACCAACCCGTTCCCCGACGCGCCGCCGACGTTCGTCCGGGCCACCCTCTACCGCTACCGCTTCTCCACCTGGGCCGAGCGACGGGCCACAGGTGCCTGGTGGGTGCGGACCCGCCTGGGCGATCTCGTGCCCCCGGTGCGCCTTCCCGGTGTCGTCTGACGGGCGACGCCCACAGGACCGGGGGCACGGCGGTCGGCGACGGGCTCGCCGCCCCGCCTCCGGCGCCTCCGGCATCACCGGCGTGACGGGGGTCGGGTCGGGCTTCGGGCGGCCCCAGGGCGAGAGCCCGATGGTGTGGCCGGCGGCTCCCCGGGCCGGGCCTCGGTCAGCTGGCCAGCAGGTCGGCCAGGCCGGTCGAACGGCAGCGCCGGCGGAGCTTGCCCAGGGCCCGCTGCTCCACGTGGCGGGCCCCCTCGGTGGACAGGCCGCAGGCCCGGCCCACCTCGGCCAGCGTCCGGGGGGCGCCCCGGTCGAGGCCGTAGCGCAGGCACACAACCTCCCGCTCGCGCTCGTCGAGGACCACGAGGAGGTCCCGGACCTGAGCGGGCAGGGCGGCGGCGATGACCTGGTCGAGGGGCGGGACGGCCTCGGGGTCCTGCATGGTGTCGGCCAGGGTCAGGTCGCCCTCGGCGGCGAGGGGTTCGAAGATGGACATCGGGTCGTGGGTGAGCTGGAGCAGCTCGCTCACTCGCGACACCGGGAGCCCGGTGGCGGCGGCCACCTCCGCCACCCGAGGGGCCCGGCCCAACTCGCCCTCCAGCGCCCGCGACGCCTGGCGGACCTGGTTCACCGCCTCCCCGGCTCGCACCGGCAGGCGGATAGTGCGGCCGGTGTTGGCGATGGCCCGGGTGATCACCTGGCGGATCCACCAGGTGGCGTAGGTCGAGAACTTGTAGCCCCGCCCGAAGTCGAACTTCTCCAGGGCGTGGATGAGCCCGAGGTTGCCCTCCTGCACGAGGTCGAGGAGGGGCATCCCGGAGGACTGGTAGCGCTTGGCGATGGACACCACCAGGCGCAGGTTGGCCCGTAGGAACGCCGCCGTCGCCCCCTCGCCATCCGCCACGACTGCCGCCAGCCGCGTGCGCTCCGCCTCGTCCAGCTCCCGGGTCCCGGTGAGCACCGTCGCCGCCTCCCGGCCGGCGTCGATCCGCCGACCCAGGCGCTGCTCGTCCTCGCGGGTCAGCACCGGGTACCTGCCGATCTCCCGCAGGTACAGGCGCATCACGTCCGGCTCGGACGACTCGCGGACGTGCAACGGCATGGGCTTCTGCTCCTTGTGCTCACCCGGGGGTGGCCGACTGGCCGATCCCCGATTCCCGGTGTGGCCTTCTGTCAACCGCGTCGCTCGGACGGTTGTTCCATCCCCGTGCGCATCCCGGCGATGTCGCCACCGAAGGTCCCCAGGCGCCACGTCGCCCGCCCCACTGCCCTCCCCGCCGCCGCCCGGTCAGGCCAAGGGGTCGTCCGCGGCGTCGGGGTCCGGCGGCGGGCCGGCCTTGACCACGATGGTGCCGGCGGCCCGGTCGTGCCAGCCCCGGCGCAACGGGTGGGGCACGGCCACCAGGTAGATGACGAGAGACAGCAGGAAGGCGCCGGGGATGGGCAGGAAGGCGGGCAGCACGGGGAGGAGGTAGCGCATCACCGACGCCGTCCAGTCCGGGAAGCGGCCGTCGTTCACCCGCACCACCTGGATGCCCATCACCCGCTTGCCGACGGTCTGGCCCCGGGTGTGGATGAGCATCACCTCGTACACGGCGGCCACGACCACCGCCAGCACCTGCACCGCGGCCGGCGTGCTGACGGTGTTGCGCGCCGTGTTGACGTCCGAGGTGACGAAGACGAGGACCGTCAGCGGCAGCCCGACGATCAGGCCGTCGAGCAGGCGGGCGGCAGCCCGCGAGCCGATGGTGGCCAGGCGGTCCCGGTCGGGATCCGGCTCCGAACCCGCCGCCTCCCCGGGGAGCGGGTCGGGCCCGGCGGCGCTCATGCGCCGCCCGGAGTGGAAGCGGTCATCGCCGGACACTCTGCCTCACCGGAGGACGGCGCCCGTCGATCCATCCGCGCCACCAGCGCCGGCGGCGCACGGCCACAGGGCCCGCCGGCACCTCCCGGCCCGCGCCACCGCCAGCGCCGCGAGGCGGGTCAGGGCGCCGGCGGGTGGCCGGATGACGGCGGATCGGAGGAGGGGGTGGTGGCGGCGGCCGCTGCCGGCCGGGACCAGGGCGAACCACCCGGGTCCGGGGGAGCGGCCCCGAGCCCCCGCTGGTCGGTGGCCGGCCCGGTGACGGGAACGGCGGTCGTCGGGTCGTCGGCCGCCTGCTCGTCGGCCCCGGGACCGGCGGCGGCGGCGGCGGCGCGGGGGATCGTCACCCGGAAGCACGCGCCGGCTCCCGGCGTGGACTCCACGCTGGCCCGCCCGCCGTGGGCGGCGGCGATGGCGGCCACGATGGACAGCCCGAGCCCACTGCCCCCTCGCGCCTTGGGGGTTGCGGCACCCTGACCACCCCGCGCTCGTGACGGGTCGGCCCGGTAGAAGCGCTCGAACACCCTCTCGGCCGCCTCGGGCGGCAGGCCGGGACCGTGGTCGGCCACCTCCAGCACCGCGTCGTGCCCGTCCGTGCCCACCCGCACTTCCACCGGCGTGCCCGCCGGCGTGTGCGAGGACGCGTTGGCCAGGAGGTTGGCGGCCACCTGGCGGAGGCGGGCATCGTCGCCGCTGACGACGAGGCGGGCGGGTGCGTCGATGGCGATGGCGCGGTCGGGCGACGCAGCCCGGGCGTCGTCCACCGCGTCGGTGGCCACCCGCACGAGGTCCACGGGCTCCCGCTCGAGGGGCCGGCCCTGGTCGAGGCGGGCCAGGAGGAGAAGGTCGTCGACCAGGACGCCCATGCGGCCAGACTCCTCCTCGATGCGGCGCATGGCCTTGGCCAGGTCGTCGGGGCGCTCGGCCGCCCCGCGACGGAACAGCTCGGCGTAGCCCCGGATGGATGTGAGCGGCGTGCGCAGCTCGTGGCTGGCGTCGGCCACGAAGCGCCGGAGGCGGTCCTCGGACTCCTGGCGGGCCTCGAAGGCCGACTGGATCTGGCCGAGCATGGCGTTGAGCGAGAGCCCCAGGCGGCCCACCTCGGTGCGCTCGCCGGCCACCGGCACCCGTCGCCCGAGGTCGCCCTGGGCGATGGCCCCGGCCACCTCGCCGAACTCCTCGAGGGGCCTGAGCCCGGCGCGCACCAGCACCAGGGCGACCCCCCCCACCACGAGCACGACGAGGGCGGTGGCCAACGCCTCGATGCCCAGCAGCCGGTGCTGGGTCTGGGTCACGTCGTGGAGGGGAACGGCGATCACCAGGCGGTTCCCGCCGAACCCGGCGGCCAGCACCCGGAACCGACTGGAGCCCGACCTGCTGCCGACCGTGAACGCCTCGTTGGAGGAGAAGTTGGCGCCGTCGATGTCGGGCTCGGGGGCCTCGCCGGTCTGGCCGGTGTAGAGGAAGCGGGCCTGGGTCACGACATGGCCGGACGGGTCCACCACGAACGCCCAGCTCCCGGCCGGGATGGTGGCGTCGCTCACGCCGGCCGGGCGGTCGCGGAACCGCGGGTTGAAC
Organism: Acidimicrobiales bacterium; assembly: GCA_046263055.1. GTDB lineage: Bacteria > Actinomycetota > Acidimicrobiia > Acidimicrobiales > AC-14 > DATAQC01. The sequence goes on from JBHELO010000003.1 coordinate 13,650, forward strand.
TGGTTGCTCACCGGGTCGTAGGCAGCGGCCAGCTGCTGGTCCACCCGGTGGAGCAGGAACGAGCTGAGGGCCCGGTAGGTCACGACGTCGGTGACGGCCAGTCCCACGACCACCAGGCCGAGGACGACGAGCAGCAGTCGGCTGCGCAGCGACACCCGGGCTACCCGCTCTGCAGCCGCAAGGTGTACCCGACGCCCCGCACGGTGTGGATCAGCCGCGGCTCCACCTTGTCGATCTTCTTGCGCAGGTAGGAGATGTAGGTCTCCACCACGTTGGCGTCCCCGTCGAAGTCGTACTCCCACACGTGGTCCAGGATCTGGGCCTTGGACAGGACCCGGCGGGCGTTGAGCAGCAGGTAGCGCAGGAGCTTGAACTCGGTGACGGTGAGCTCCACCCGCATGTCGCCCCGCCACACCTCGCGGGTGTCCTCGTCCATCTCCAGGTCGGCGAAGCTGAGGCGGGGAGAGCCGCCCACCTCCGTGCCCCGGGTCCGGCGGAGGACGGCGCGAATGCGGGCCACCAGCTCCTCGATGCTGAACGGCTTGGTGACGTAGTCGTCACCGCCGAGGGTGAGGCCGGTGACCTTGTCCTCGGTGGCGTCGCGGGCGGTGAGGAACACCACCGACACCGGCACCCGCTCGTTGCGCAGCCGGCGTACGACGTCGAACCCGTCGAGGTCGGGGAGCATCACGTCGAGCACCATCAGCTCGGGGCGGAAGGTCTGGCCCTTGGCCAGCGCCGACCGGCCGTCAGGCGCCACCTCCACGTCGAACCCCTCGTAGCGCAGGGCGGTCCCCACCAGGTCGGTGATGTTGGGCTCGTCGTCCACCACCAGGATCCGGGTCTTCTCCGTCGTCGTCATCACCGTGCCATCGTCCGGCAGTGTCCTGGGAGAATCCTGAGAAGTTCCCGAGAAGCTCCGCCGAGTTCGGCCGTCCCCGCCACCGTCAGTTGAGGCGGGACCGCAGGCCGGTGGCCTCCGCCCGCAGCTGGCCCTCCAGGTCGGGCAGGGCGACGGCCAGCCCCTCCAAGACCTCGGCCGCCTCGACGAACTGGCCGGTGGCGCCCAGGACCCGCGCCAGCTCGCGCCGTTCCACCGCCGGCGTGCCGGGGATGGCCAGGCGCAGGGCGAAGACCCAGGCCAGGCTGTCGAGGTCCCCTCTTGACGCATAGATGGCCCGCAGGTTGGCCAGCATGCGGCCCAGGATGGCCCGGGGCCCGACCGGCTCCAGGTAGGCGTCGAGGAACGGCGAGCTGCGCCCGTTGACGGCGTGGAAGCGCTCGATGCATCCGTCCCGGTCGAGCAGCCGCCCGCCGGCGAAGGGGTCGACGAAGACGGGCCCGCCGCCCGCGCCCGCGGCCGGCTCCCCGTCGTGGCGGAGGAGGAAGTGGCCGGGCAGCCCCACGCCCGACAGGCGCAACCCGAGGCGGGCACCCACCGACAACCCAAGCACCGACAGGCTGATGGGCAGGCCGACCCGGCGCCGCATGACCTGGTGCAGGAAGGAGTTGTCGGGGTCGTAGTAGCTGGTCACGTTCCCCGTGTAGCCCAGCTCCCCGAAGAGGTAGCGGCGCCAACCGTCCAGCGACCGGTCGGGGCACCGCTCAGCCAGGCCGTCGAGCAGCTCCAGCTCGAAGGACACGTCCAGGTCGGGATAGGCGTGGGCGGCTATGAGCAGCGCCGCCTCGTCGAGGGGCAACTCGTCCTCAGGCCCTGAGACCAGCGCCGCGAACCGGATGGTGGGGTCGTCGACCGGGTCACCGTCGCCGGGATCGTCGTCGAGGTCCCCGCCGGGGTCGTCGGCCACGCGGCCACGGTACCGCCGGTGGCCTACCATCCGGCGATGGCATCCGCGACCCCCTCCCCCACCCCCAACCCGAACGCCATGAAGTACACGCTCGACGTGCGGTTGCCGGCCACCATCAACTTCCCGAACGCCGAGGCCGCCGCCGCCAACCCGTTCGCGGCGGCGGTGTTCGCGGGCGGGGGCGTGGCGTCGCTGTTCGGGGTGAACGACTTCGTGACGGTGACCCGCCAGGGAGGCGCCGACTGGGACGCCATCACCACCGTCGTCCAGGCCGCCGCCGCCCAGCACCTGTAGGCACTCGGGGGCGGCCCTCGCTCCTATTCCCGCTGGGAGTCCAGCGCTCCCCACGACGTCCGCCGGTAGGGCCGCCCGCCGGCCGCCACCAACGCCGGTCAGTCAGCGCCGGTCGGCACCGACCCGACCAGGCCGTGCTGGATGGCGGCGCCGGGCGAGGCCCTGGTCGCCGTAGCCGCCTCGACCAACGACGTCCTGCGCACCCTTGGGCCCGACACCGCCACCGCCACCCGCTGGGGTCAGCGGCGGCCGAGCTTGGACAGGCAGCGGAGCCGCGCCAGGCGACCGAAGGTGGCCGGTGGGGGAGGCGGGACCGTCAGGCCCGACCCCGCGACGTCCCGCTGGCGCCGCAGTTCCAGCCGGAGGCTCTCCTCGCCCCTCCGCATGGCCCACGTGTGGTTGGCGGCGAAGGCGGGTTTCAGCAGCCACCCCAGCCGGCGCAACAGCGGCTTGGTGGCATGGATGCGCCAGTCGTAGGTGATGTGGACCTCGGGCCCGACCTGGGCGAACGTCCACCGACCGGTTCCCTCGAGGTCGCCGGTGGCCTCCAGGGCGAAGCCGGTGTCCACGATGGGCTCGGTGACGTGCAGCGTCCAGCGCAGGGTGTACGGCAGCCAGCCCTTGGTGTGGAGGTCGACGACCGCGCCCAGGTTGCCGGGGCCTCCCGGCTCGACGACGTGCACGTCCAGGTAGACCGCCGGCCACCACCGGGGCAACGTCCGGGCGTCTCCCAGCACGACCTTGACCTCGTCGACGGTTCCTGCCACCCACCACTCGGTTACGAAGTGGTAGTCGCTGCCCATGGCCGGGTGATGGTACCGGGACGGCGGCCCTTGCTCCCGGGCCGGCGGCCCGCCGTCAGCCGGCCCCGCCGCGGCTGGCGGCGGCGCGGGCCATGGCCACGGACAGGGCGGCGGCCGACAGGGTGGCGACCAGGAAGCCACCGAGCAGCAACCACGTCATGGCGTTGGCGGCGTCGAAGTCGCCCGAGGCGCGGGCCGCGGCCAGCAGGATCAGCGCCAGCATCAGCACCTGAACCTCGAGCATGATCCGCGCCGCCGTCCACCGGGGGTCGGTGAGGACCCCGAGCTGGGCGATCCCCAGCATGAAGATCGCCCCGAGGACCCGGGCGGTGAGCGGCGTGAGGGTCCACGGCCACACGTCGATGGCCCGACGGGGCAGCAGGAAGAGGAACAGGCCGGCGACCACCGCCAGCGCGCCGGTGAGGGCCATGCCCAGGCGGGCCATGGGTGGCAGCACCACGTCGTCCGGCCCGGTGAGCGTCCCTCGTCGGCGGTTCGCCCACCACACGCCCCAGACCAGGAACGGTGTCGTGAAATACAGCCCGGCCCACAACCAGAACGCCACGTGGCGATGGTTGAAGCGGTCCCAGTGCAGGATCGTGGCCACGCCCATGAGCGTGGCGAAGGTCCCCACCGCGACGAACCCGGCCTTCACGGTGTGCCACTCGGTGGCCCGGAAGGCACGGACGAAGAAGTAGGCGCCGCCCAGGTACACCGCGCCCAGGGTCATGGGGGTCATGGGCGGGGCGATCGTCCAGGCGAACAGCCGGTGGGTGTGGCGGGGGAAGCCGTAGAGCACCACGAAGGCCACCACCAGGAACGGCACGATGACGGCCGACAGCGTTCGGGTGGCGGGCAGCACCGCGTCGTCCTCGGCCTCCGACCGGCCCCTTCCGCGTACCTGTTCCACTCCTCAGCCCCCCGGCTCCCAACCAACCCGAGAGGCACTCTTGCCTGCGCAGGCCCCGGTGTCGAGGGTCAACCGCCCGGAACCTCGCTCCGTCCGCCGGCGCCGGAGCTCGCACCGCCCCCGTCGTGCCACCGCCGGGCCCGTCTGCGCACTGTGATCAGCGGAACGCTTCAGCACCCGCTGTCGTCCGCCACACCGAGCGGCCTGGCCGGCACGACCGAGCCCCGGCGGCCACCGCTCGGGCGGACCCTCGCCGTCGGGAGGCGTCGTGAAGGTCCCCCAGGTCGGCCAGACGGTCGCGGCGATCAATCTCAAGATCGTGCAGACCGACGGCCCACGGTCGACGGGACCAACGCCGCCGTCGCCGCCGCCAGTTGCACCGACTGCCAGACGGTAGCGATCGCCCTCGAGGGGAGTGCGCGTGGCCGGGAGCCCTTCGATCCCACCAACATCGCCCTCGCCGTCAACCCCGACTGCACCAACTGCGGAGGTTGGCAGCCGCCTACCGGGACGTCGTCCAGCACGACACCCGGTGCGCATCTCGGGCGCCGGCCGGGTCAGCCGGCGGCCGGGGCTCGGGCCACCAGCTCGCCGCAGGGGTGGGAGACGCTGGGCGACGTGACGGCGTCCACCGGCGCGGCCCGCCGCACCGTCAGCCACGCCACCAACCCGCCGCCGACCGACAGCGCCGCCGAGATCACCAGTGCCCGGCTGATGCCGTCGCGATAGCGCGGGTCGGACGGCGCCAGGCCGCCGAAGCTGGCGAGCAGGGGCAACAGGGCCACCGAGAGCAGGGTGCCGACCCGCGCCACCGCGTTGTTGATCCCCGACCCGACGCCCACGTGCCGTTCGTCCACCGACGCCATGACCGCCGCCGTCAGGGGGGCCACCGTGAAGGCCAGGCCGAGGCCCAGGACGACCACACCGGGCAGGACAGCGGACAGGTAGTGGTCGCCCGGCCGCAGGCGGCTCAGCAGCGCCAGCCCGGCGGCTACGCCCATCGGGCCTCCCGTCATCGGGATCCGGGGCCCGATTCGCTGGCCCAGGCGGGCGGTGCGGGCCGACAGGACGAGCATGATCAGCGTGATGGGCAGCAGGGCCGAGCCGGCGGCCAGGGCCGAGTAGCGCAGCACCTGTTGGAGCTCGATGGCCAGCAGGAACAGCGCCCCGCCGAAGGCGGCGTACACCGCCAGGGTGGTGGCGTTGGCCCCGCTGAACTGCCGGGACCGGAAGACGCCGAGGGGAACCAGGGGCTGGCGCCGTCCCCGCTCGACCACCGGGAAGGCTCCCAGGGCCAGGGCGCCGACCACCCCGGTGGCCACCACCGCGGCCGACGCCCCGTGGGCCGACCACTGGATGAGGGCGAACACCACCCCGCCCAAGCCGGCGGTGGCGGTGACCGCCCCCGGTAGGTCGGGCCGGTGGACGGCCTCGGGGTCGCGACTCTCGGGCACGTGGCGCAAGGTGACGGCCACCGCCACCGCCGCCAGCGGCACGTTGATGAGGAACACCAGTCGCCAGGACACCGCGTCCACCAGCCAGCCGCCGAGGAACGGCCCGACGGCGGTGGCCACCCCGGCAAGGCCCGACCACGCCCCCACCGCGGTGCCGCGGTCGTCGGGGTGGAAGGCGGCCGACAACAGGGCCAGGCTTCCCGGCACGAGCAAGGCCCCGCCCACGCCCTGCACGGCCCGGGCCGCCACCAGGGCGCCCATCGACGGCGCCAGGCCGCACACCGCCGACGCCGCGGTGAACGCCACCAGCCCGGTGACGAACAGGCGCCGGCGGCCGTACAGGTCCCCGAGGGACCCTCCGAGGAGCAGGAGCGAGCCCAGGGTCAGCAGGTAGCCGTCCACCGTCCACTGCTGGCCCGACAGGCCGCCGTGGAGGTCCCGGGCGATGGCGGGCAGGGCGACGTTGACCACCGTGGAGTCGAGGAAGGCGATGCCCGAGCCGAGCACGGCGGCGGCGATGACCCACCGGCCGGCGGGCGTGCCGTAGCGGACGTGGGTGTCGGGCACCCCGGCTAGCGGCCCGGCCTGGTGGCCCACGCCGCCGGCCCCTCGGGCTCGTAGGAGCAGAAGGTGCCGGTGTGCACGGTGTGGCGCAGGTGGCGGCCGAGGGCCGGCGACGCCGCCTCCACGGCGTCGAGGCTGAGGCGGATCCGGGTGGCGACGATCCGCCGGGCCCGCTCCACCGGGTCGTCCTCCGGCTGGGAGTGGCGGGGCCCGTTCGCGCCACCGTCGGGCCGCTCGTCGGCCCCCTCGTCACCGCCGTGGTTGCCCCCGCCCGCCTCGCCGCCGCCGCCCTCGGTCCGGCTACCCCCGCCGTCGCCGCCGTCGCCGCCCTCGGTCCGGGTACCGCCGCCGGCGGTACCGGTCCGGCGATCCCCGCCGGGCGCGTCCGGGAGGCGACTTCCTGCCGGGTCGCCGCCCGGGGAGTCGCCGCTGCCCCCGGCCGCCGCTGGCCCCGGGGCCCGCAACTCGGCGGCCAGCAGGTCGCGCTCGGCCCGAGCCAGCGACGAGCGCACGGGGTCGTCACTCACCTCGGCCTCTGCCAGCTCGCGGTCCAACTCGTCCAGGCGGGCCGCATACTCGGCCCGCTCGCCGGTGCCGAGCAGGCGCCCGGTGGTGGGCGGCCCGTCGGGCGGCAGGATCCGCGTCGGCCGCTGGGAGCGGTGGGCGGTACCCACACCGGTGGCCCCGGGGCCGGCGAGCAGTTCCAGCACGTGGAAGCTGCGGCTGGGGTTGGCCACGAGGAGCGCCAAGTCGTGCATGCCGGTGCTGTCGGGAAGGCGGGCGTTCCGGCCGCCGTAGGAGACCACCCACTCGTGGCCCTCCTGGCGGAAGGCGTTGGCCCGGGCGTCCCGCTCGACGGCCGGTGGCTCGAAGGACCGGGCCAGCACCCCCCGGGCGTCGTCGGCCAGCCGGTCCACGCCCAACCGCCGGTAGATGGCCTCCGCCTCGGCCAGCACGTCGAGGGCCCGGTCCCAATCGGTGCCCCGGTCACGGACCCGCAGCAGGGCCGACCACTGGCGGGCGGTGTGGGCGACGAGCAGCGGCGCCCCGGCCCGGCGGTTGGCGTCCAGGGCCGCTGCGAAATGGGCGTCGGCCACGTCCTGGCGGCCCAGGGCGGCGGCCAGGAGGGCCAGCGGTCGGGCCACCGACCCATGGCAGGCGGCGGCCTCGGGGTCGACGGCGAGCCGGCCGGCGTGGGGCAGCAGCAGGTCGTAGAGCACCACCGCCTCGGCCTGGCGGCCCAGCAGGGCGGCCAGCTCGCCCAGGTGGCAGAGGGTGGCCAGCCAGCCAGCCTGGTGGCCGTCGCCGACCGCGGCGAAGCGGTCGGGCGCCAGGCGGGCCAGCTCGGCGGCGGATTCGCCGTCGCGCCCCAGCCGGCCCAGCAGGGCGGCCAGCGCCGTCCGGGCCGCCGGGTCGGAAGGGTGGCGTTCGACCAGAGCCCGCACCGGGGCCTCCAGCTCCAGCAGCCGGTCCTGGGCCGTGCGCAGGGCGGCGAACTGCAGGCCGGCGGCCAGGTCCGCCGCCGCCTGGTCAGCCGTCGCGCCGTCCGCCGCCACCGCCTCGGGCGCCCACCCGGCGCCGGCGGCCGCCGCGACATCGGCGTGGCGGGCCTGGCACTCGTCGAAGCGGCCCTGAAGGAGGGCCCGCATGGCGCGCCACAGGGGGACCGGCCACCAACCGGGGGCGGCCACCGCCACTGCCTCGATCTGGGCGTCGGCCGAAGCCAGGTCGCCCCCCTCCATGGCGGCGACCATCGCCAGCCGCCGGGCGGCCCGCTCCACCGCCTGGTCACCTCCTGCCCGGGCCAGGCGGGCCGCCTCGGCGGCGTCCTCCCGACGCTCCTCCACCGACCCCGGCCCGCCGAAGGCCAGGCACCTGCGCACCAGCACGGCCGCCAACCCTGCGGCGTCACCGCGCTGGCGGGCCTCGGTGACGGCCCGGCTGGCGGCCTCACGCTCGTCCCGGCGGTCGCCCGTGGCGGCCGGGGAGGAGAGCGGTCGCCCGGAGGGGGTGGCTGGGGCCTGAACCTGGCCACGGTACCGCTGGCGGCGGCCGGCGGCGGCCGGCGGGTGCAATTCCTGACCTGGCAGGTAGGGTTTCGCGGCCCAACCCCAAGCAGGTAAGGAGGCCGACAATGCCGGTAATCGACGAGCTGGTAGGAGCCAACGAGGAGTACGCCGAGCTCATCGACAAAGGGGCCGTGCCGCCTGGATTCGGTGGTCGGCCCCGGCGAGTAGGAGGCCCGGCTCAGGCGGTGGCCGCCACCTCGGAGGAGACGGCCGCCACCAGATCGGCGTAGGTCCGCAGGTCCCCCACCCGGTCCTCGCGGAGGGCGATGTCGAACTCGTCCTCCAGCACCATGAGCAGCTCGACGGCGGTGAGCGAGTCCACGCACAGGTCCTCGCCCAGGCGGGTCTCGGGCGAGAGCCGGCTGGCGTCCACGTCGAGGTGGGCGGCGATCACCCGCCGGATCCGGTCCTCAACCTCGGGCGTCGGCATCCTCGCCTCTCCTGGTGCTCAGCTCCGCGAGCAGTGCCTGCCGAAGGGCGGTCTTGTCGACCTTCCCTGTGCGGTTCCTGGGGATCGTACCCACCACCCGGACGAACCGGGGCACGGCGTAGTCGGCCATGCGGGCCGCCACCCACTGCTGGACGTCGCCCGGCTCCACCTCGCGCCCGGCGGCGGGGACCACGTAGGCCGCCACCGACTCGTAGGCCAGGCGGTCGGGCACGCCGAAGACCGCCGCCTCGGCCACGTCGGGATGGCTGACGAGCAGGTACTCGAGCTCGACCGAGTACACCTTGAACCCGCCCCGCATGATCATGTCCTTCTTGCGGTCGAGGATGAAGACGTAGCCCTCTTCGTCCATGCGGGCGACGTCGCCGGTGTGGAGCCAGCCGTCGGTGATGGCGGCGGCGGTGGCCTCTGGATCGGCGAAGTAGCCGGCAGTGACCATGGGGCCCTTGAGCCACAGCTCCCCGGCCTGGCCGGCGGGGACGTCGACGCCGTCGTCGCCCACCACGCGGGCCTCGGCGCACGGCACCGGGCGGCCGACGGAGCCGGGCTTGCGACGGAACTCGGCGTCGAGCAGCACGGTGGCGGGGGAGTGGGTCTCGGTGAGACCGTAGGCGTCGAAGAGCCGGAGCTGGGGCATGCGCGCCCGCAGGGCGGCGACGGTGGAGATGGGGACGGGGGAGCCACCGAAGGCCCCGACCTCCACGTGGGCCAGGTCGGGCCAGCGGAACTCGGGCACCCGCAGCAGCAGCGGCCACAGGGACGGGACGACCATCAGGTAGGTGATACGGCGCTCGGCCATCAGGCGGACGAAGTCGCGGGGCTGCACGTCGGGGATGGGCACCGACGTGCCCCCCACCAGCATCATGGGCGTGACCTGGGCGACGTGGCCGGTGATGTAGAACAGCGGGAACACGATTGCCGTCCGGTCCTCGGCGGTCAGGGCCAGGATGCGGACGTAGGCGATGGCCGAGTGCATCGTGCACCGGTGCACGAGCTGGCTGGCCTTGGGGCGCCCGGTGGTGCCCGAGGTGTAGATCACGCCGTACACGTCGTCCTCGGACGGGAAGGGGACGGCCGGCCCCTGCCAGGGCCGGCGGCGCCCGGTGAGGTGGTCGCCCAGGGGACGCGCCCGGTCGGGAGCCAGGCCGGCCTGGGCCGCCGCCTCCCGCACGCCCTCCAGGTAGTCGGGGTGGGCCAGGGCCAGGCGGGCCCCCGAATGGGCCAGCATCCACGCCCACTGGGGCGGCCGCAGGCGGGTGGACAGGCCCACGAACACCAGCCCGGCCCGGGCGCAGGCCCAGATGGCCACCACGACGTCGAGGCCGTTGTCCAGGCAGACGGCCAGGCGGTCACCCCGCACCATGCCCTCGGCGGCCAGGCGCTCGGTGGCCCCCTCCACCAGCTCGGCCAGCTCGGCGTAGGTCACGGCGCCGTCGCCGGCCGCCGCCTCCAGCGCCACCCGGTCGCCGAACTCCCGGACCGCCCGGTCGAGGGCCTCCACGATCGTGCGCACCCGGCCCGGGTAGCAGCGCACCATCGTGCCCAGCCACGGCTCCAGGACGAGGCCGTCGGCGGTTGGGCCGGCGGGGGCGCCTTCGGGTGCGCCGGGAGCGGCGCCCGGGCTCAACAGGGGTCGTCGACGGAGGGCGGGAGGTTCTCCACCGCCGCGCCGGTGGCCCCGGCCAGCCTGCCGAGGCGCTGGTGCAGCTCCTTCACCCGCTCCCGGTTGGCGGCGTAGCAGATGAAGTGGCCCTTGCGCCGGCGGGTGACCAGGCCGGCATCGGCCAGCACCGACAGGTGGTGGCTGGCGAGGGACGGCTCCATGCCCACGGCCTGGGCCAGGAACCCGGCGCTGCGGGCACCCCGGCGGAGGTGGCGCAGGACGAGCAGCCGGTGAGGCTCGGCGAGCACGCTGAGCTCCCCCGAGAGGCGTTCGGCCTCGGAACGGGTGAGTGCGGTGACCACCGGACCACTGTACCGGACGCTTCCCGACGAGGGCCGGAAGTTCAACCGCACCTGAGATATCCTCGCCCGGCCCATGGAGCTGTTCCTGACCGTCTGCGTGGCCAGCCTGACCCTCGGCCTGCTCTACGCCCTGTTCGCCACCGGCCTGGGCCTCGTGCTGCGGGCCTCGGGCGACCTCAACCTGGCCCATGGCGACTCCCTCATGCTGGCCACCTACGTGGCCGTCGGCACGCTTCACCTGTCCGGCTCCCGGGCGCTGGCGGTGGGCGCCGACGTGGCCGTGGGCGCAGCCATCGGCGTGGTGGCCTACCTGGCGGTGTACGCCCCGGTGGCGGGGCGGAGGCGGGCGGGGGTGGCCGGCCTCGGCTTCCTGCCCGCCCTGGGCGTGGCCCTCATCGTGCGCAACCTGGCCGTGCGGGTGAACCCTCGGGGCAGCCAACCCCTCCCGTCGCTGTTCGCCGGCGGGCGGGTCAACCTGTTCGGCGGCTACCGGCTCCCCCCGGCCGGGTTGTGGGTGCTGGCCGCCGGCGTGGCTGTGCCCGTCGCCCTGGCCGTGCTGCTGCGCCGGGGCCGCACCGGCCGGCGCATGCGGGCGGTGGCCGACGAGCCCACCCTGGCCCGCCTGGCCGGCCTGCCCGTCACCCGCACCCTGGCCGCCACCTACGCGGTGGCCGGCGCGGTGGGCGGCCTGGCCGGCGCCCTGTTCGCCTCGTTCTTCGGCCTGGTCTTCATCTCCCTCGGCTGGCAGGCCACCCTGAAGGGGTTCGTGGCCGCCGTGCTTGGCGGCCTCGGGTGGGTGCGGGGGGCCCTGCTCGGCGGCCTGGCCCTTGGCGTGGTGGAGAGCTTCGTCTCCGGCTACCTGTCCACCCGCTTCCGCGACGTGGTCACCTTCCTGCTACTCATCGGCGTGCTGCTCCTCGCCCCCGAGGGCGTCATGGCCAGCCGCCGGCTGCGCACCGTCTGACCGATGCCCTTCCCCGACTGGAGGACCCGACCATGAACCGACTGGCGACGCTGGCGGCCGGGCTGGCGGTGCTGGCCGCCGCCTGCAGCAGCAGCAAGACCACGTCCTCCGGCCCACCGACCACCGCCGGGCCCAGGAGCCTGGTCATCGCCGTCGGCGGCCCGTTCTCGGGGGACGGCAAGCCCACCGGCGACCAGATCCGGGCCGGCGCCAAGCTGGCCGCCGACCAGGTCAACGCCACCGGCGGCATCAGCGCCGGCCCCCTGAAGGGCGCCCGGCTGGTGATCGACGACGGCTTCGATGATGCTGACGACCCGCAGCGGGCGGCCGACGACGTCAAGAAGGCCATCGACGACCCCAAGTACATCGCCTTCGTCGGGTCCGCCCTCTCCGACGGCTCGGTGGCGGCCGCCCCGTTCGCCAGCCAGGCCGGGCTCAGCTACCTGGCCGCCTACGCCTCGTCGCCCAAGATCCTCGACGCCGCCAAAGTGCAGAAGAGCGTGTTCGTGGTGCCCCCCACCTTCCCTGCCTACTCCTTCTCGGTGGCCGACGAGCTGACCAAGGCGGGCTACAAGAAGCCGGGGATCATCCACATGACCGGCACCTACGGCGAGGGCGTGGACGGGTTCTTCGTGTCCCGCCTCAAGGACAAGAACATCACGCCGGCGGCCGACGAGTCCTTCAAGTTCGCCGACGCCGACCTCACCACCCAGCTGGGGCGCATCAAGGCCGCGGGGGCCGACTCGCTGGTGATGATCGGGCTGTCCGACTCCGACACCCTGATGCTCAAGCAGGCCGACCAGCTGGGCCTCAAGGTGCCCGCCTACGACCCGTCCGGCGTCACCAACAGCGACGCCTTCCTGAAGAGCGCCGGGAACCTGGCCAACGGCGTGGTGGGCAACTCGCCCAGCGACGCCCAGCGCAACACCCCGGCGGCCAAGGCCCTGGTGGCCGCCTACACCGCCGCCACCAAGGAGTCCGTCGTTCCCGACGCCGCGGCCTTCGCCTACGAGGGCGTCCGGGCGGTCGCCGCCGGGTTCGCCGACGGCGCCACGGGTCGGCTCGACCTGTCCGACCACCTCCACCGCATCTCCATCCCCGACACCGGCGTCGGGCCGCTCAGGTTCGCGCCCGACGGCTCGCGGGTGGGCGGGCGGCTGTGGATCTTCCAGATCGTGCAGGGCAAGCCCGTGTTCCACACTGGCTACGAGCAGACGGGGCCCACATCGGTGCGGGAGATCGCCCTCGAACGCTAGGAGCCGCCACCGGCCACACTGCCCTCCGTGGTGAGCAGCCGATGGCGCAGGCCGGTGGCGAGTGGCGCCGCCCTGGTGGCGGTGGTGCTGCTGCCGGTGTGGGTCGGTGGGCGCCACGGGTACGGCCTGGGCACCACCGCCGCCATCGGCGTCGTCCTGGCCCTGGGGCTCCAGGTGACGTTCGGCTTCTCGGGCCAGCTGTCGGTGGCCCACGCCCCGCTGCAGGGCGTCGGCGCCTACGGCGCGGCCTGGCTCATGGTTGAGCACGGATGGTCGTTCTGGGCCGCCCTGGGCCCGGCGGTGCTGGTGGCTGCCGCCTTCGGGGCGGTCGTCGGGCTGCCGGGCCTGCGGGTGAGGGGCGACGTGCTGGCCCTGGTGACCCTGGGCGCCGGTGAGATCCTCCAGTCGCTGTTCCTGAACACCAGCCGCTTCACCGGTGGCTACCAGGGCATCGCCGGAGTGCCGCCGGTGACGGTGATGGGCACGCCCCTGGACGACCGGGGGGTGTATGCCCTGGCCGTCGGCGTGGCACTGGTGGCACTCGCCGCAGTGGTGGCGCTGCGTCGCTCGCCGCTGGGGCGGGCGTGGCTGGCGGACCGCGACGACGAGGTGGCGGCCCGTGCCCTCGGTGTGCCCACCGGCCAACTCCGCCTCGTGGCCTTCGCGGTGGGCGCCGGGATCGCCGGGGCGGGCGGAGCGGTGTACGCGGTGGAGAACGGCTTCGTCTCGTCGGTGTCGTTCGGGCTGGCGCAGACGGTCGTGGTGATCCTGGTGGTGCTGGTGGCCGGCGAAGGTCACATCGGTCGCACGGTGGCGGCGGCGATCGCCATGGCCGCCGTCCTCGACCGGCTGTCGGCCTACGGCGACGTGTCCGAGGCGGTCACCGGCGTGGTGATCCTGATCGTGGTGGCCGTCCGCCTGGGGCTGGCCGGGGCGGCCGGGGAGAGGGTGCGCTCCTGGCTGCCCGCTCGGCCGGTGACGCCCGGCCCGCCGGCCGCACCGGCGACGGTGGGTCGATGACCGCCGGCAGGGCGGGCCCTGGCAGCGGCAGCCGGGCCGAGGGGCGGGAGGGTCTGTCGACGTGCGGCCTGGTGCTCGACTCCGTGGCCCGGGACTTCGCCGGCGTGCATGCGGTGGCCGGCGTCTCGCTGGCCCTGGTCCCCGGCGAGGTGCTGGGCCTGGTGGGGCCCAACGGGTCGGGCAAGACCACGCTGGTCAACCTGGCCAGCGGGGCGCTGGTCCCGTCGTCGGGGCGCGTGGTGGTGGACGGCACCGACCTCACCGGCGCCGGGCCGGGCCGCTACTCGGCCGCCGGGGTGGTCCGCACCTACCAGGCCCTGCGCCTGTTCGAGGGGATGACGGTGCTCGACAACGTGATGGTGGGGGGCCAGCGCGGCGTGCGCCCGTCCTTGGCCGGGGCGTGGGCCCGGCCGCCCGGGTTCCGCCGCCGGGAGCGGGCATTGCGGGACGCGGCCATGGCCGCCCTGTCCGAGGTGGGCATGGACGGGTACGCCGCCGCCCCGGTGGGTGCCCTCTCCCACGGCCAGCGCCGGCGGGTGGAGCTGGCCCGGGCCACCGCCGCCCGGCCCCGCTTCCTCGTGCTCGACGAGCCCGGCGCCGGCGTGGACCCCGACCAGCTCGGCGCGTTGGCCGCCCTGGTGGCTCGCCGCCGCGACGACGGCGCTGCGGTCCTCCTCGTGGAGCACGACCTCGGCCTCGTCGAACGCCTCTCCGACCGGGTGGTGGGGATGGCCGGCGGCCGGGTGGTGGCTTCTGGCCCCTTCGCCGAGGTGGCCGCCCACCCCGCGTTGGCGCCTCACCTGCACCCCGCAGGGTGAGCATCGCCGGGGCCACGGGCGCCGCCCGGCTGTCGGTCCGGGGCCTGGAGGCGGGCTGGGAGCGGGCGCCGGTGGTGCGGGGCGCCGACCTCGACGTGGGCGCTGGCGAGGTGCTGGCCCTGTTGGGCGGCAACGGCTCGGGCGAGTCCACGCTGCTGTGGGCGTTGGCCGGGCTGCTGCGAGCCCGGCGGGGCCGGATCAGGGTGGATGGCCGGCGGGTGGACGGGTGGGGCGCCGAGCGGCGGGCGGCCCTCGGGCTGCGCCTGCTGCCTCAGTCGGTGCGGGTGTTCCCGTCGCTCACGGTGGCCGAGAACCTCGACGTCGTCGACCTCGCCGCCCGGCCGCCCGACCCGGCGGGGTCACAAGCCGTGCGCCAGGGCTGGCTGGATCGGTTCCCGGAGCTGGGGAGCCGCCGTGACCACCCGGCGGCGTCGCTGTCGGGCGGCGAGCAGCAGCTCCTGGCCATCGGCCGGGTACTGGCCACCCTGCCTCGCGTTCTCCTGCTCGACGAGCCCACCGCCGGCCTGTCGGCGGGCCGGACCGAGGGGTGCGCCCGGGCCATCGCCGAGGTCGCGGCGGCCGGCGCGGCGGTGGTCCTAGTGGAGCAGAACGTGGAGGTCGCCTCCCGGCTGGCCACCCGCACCCTCCACATGCACGATGGCGCCCCGTCGCCCTGAGAACCGTCGCCCCGAGACCCGTCGCCCTGAGAACCCTCGCCCTGAGAACCCTGCTCCCCGCCCGACCGGCCTGGCGCGTGGAGCGGGGGGATACGCCCGCGCTCGGCGCGCCGGAGCGTGGTGCGAGCCCTCGGCGCGGTCAGGGCGCGGGCGGCGGGAGCGGGTCGATGCCCAGGTCGCGGTAGGTGGCGAGGGGAGCGTAGGGCACGCCCCGGGCGGCGAGGGCGGGGGCGGCGGTGTCGCCCCTGTCCACCAGGGTCACGGCCAGCACCGCGGTGGCGCCGACCTCCTCCACCGCGTCGAGCGCCTCCAACATGGCCCGCCCGGTGGAGGTGACGTCCTCGGCGATCACCACTTCCGCCCCCGGGCCCAGCTCGGCCCCCTCGATGCGCCGGCCCCGGCCATGGCCCTTCGCCTCCTTGCGCACCGAGAACCAGCGGCAGCCCGACACCACCGCCACCGAGTAGGCCAGTGGGTCGGCGCCCATGGTGAGGCCTCCCACCGCGTCGAAGACGATGCCGAGCTCGTCGGCCGACGCCACCACCGCCTCGGCCGCCAGCCGCAGGTCGGGCCCTGCCGCCAGGGCACGCTTGCCGTCCACGTAGTCCGAGCTCCAGCCCCCCGACGACAGCTGGAAGGGCTCGTCCCGGCGGACGTAGCCCCGGACGCGTACCACCTCGAGCACCCGGCGGCGGAGGTCGGCGGCGCGGGCGGCGGGGCCGTCGCCGGGAGAGGGGACGGGGGCCACGCCGCCATGGTGGCACGCCGGGAGGGGTGGGCTGCCGGCCTGGGCGACCGGTACCATCCGCCGGGCGTGCGCGGTTCCGACCACTTCTGGACCGGTCCGCGCCAGGTGCTCGTGCACCGCCTCGTCCGCCACCGCCTGCCGGTGGGGTCGCTGGTCGTGGACGCCGCCTGGAACCCCGGCTCGCCGCTGGCGTGGTTGGCCCCCGACTTCCCGACGCTGGCCGTGACACCCGAACCCCGAGGGCTGGACCCCGGCCGTGGTGTGGCCGTCGTGCAGGCCGACGTGTGCCGGCTCCCGGTGGCCGACGCCAGCGTGGACGCCGTCCTGCTCCTGGACGTGCTCGAACGCATGGACGACGACGGGCCGGCACTGGAGAGCGCCACCCGGGCGTTGCGCTCGGGCGGCCTGTTGATGGTGGCGGTGCCCCACGACCCCCGGTTTTGGAGCGCCCACGACGAGCGCGCCGGGCATCGTCGCCGCTACACCGGATCGGCACTCGCCGCCACCTTCCGAGACCTCGGCATGGTGCCCGAGCACCTGCGCTACTTCCAGTTCCTCCTGTTGCCCCTGTTCGCCGCCAACCGCCGGCGGTCCCGTCGGCGGCCTCGCGTGCTGGAGCGGGAGGCGGCGCCCGGTCCCGGGGTCAACCGGGCCCTGGCCGCCGTCAACCGCCTGGAGGTCGAGTCGTCCACCCGCCTGCCGTGGCCCACCGGGTCCACAGTGCTGGCCCTGGGCCGCAAGCCCTGAGCCGTGCCGGGAACGGGGACGTCGGTGGCGGGGTGCTGTTTCAGGCGGCCGCCGTCCGGGCCGCGGTCACCACCGTCGTCGGCAGGGAGAACGCCCGTCGCACCCGATGGGGAAGGTCCTGGCGGAGCCACCGGGACGCGCCCAGGGGCAGGGTGGACAGGATGATCTCGCACTCCCGGCACCGGCCACGCTCCGATCGATCACGACGGACCGATCACCGTGACCGGTCCGTGGCAACGACCGGTGGACCCCGCCCTCTCTCTGCAGTATGGCCAAATCAAGGCTGACCCCAATCACTGCCTAGGCCAAAACTAGCAATGGGCTACCAGGTTTCAGGTGCTGCGTTCTCGAAGCGTCGCGACGGCCGCTTCCTCCAGGCGGTCACGGACCCACTGCAGGCTGTCGGGATCGGCCATGTGGTCGTTCCAACCATCCAGGGATGCTTCGAGCGCCTGTCGGTCCTCGGCCCACCCGAGCAACTCCACCTCCAGCGCATCCTCTTTGAGTGGAAGCGTGAATGTCGCGCCGATGTGAGGATCGAACGCCGTTCGTAACGGAGGCTGCGGCTCGCGCAACACGTAGATCTCTCGCGTCTCCGCGATCCAATGGAGGCCGAAGAGGACGGTTGCATCCGTCGCCACTCGCCACTCGAGACCGAAGGCCACCTCAGCCGACTCGCGGCGACGGGCGTCTTCCGCGTAGAACTCGGTGACGTTCAAGAGCGGACAGAGTAGGGGAGATTCCCGACAGGGGGCAAGGGACGTGGGGTTCCCCGAAGATCGAGAAGCAAGACGAGCTCCCGGTACACGAGGCACGGGTGGGAAGCTCCATATGATGCGGACGGCAACAAGCGTCCGGGCCGCTGGTAGCGCTTCAATCCGGTCCTGACCGGGCAGGATGATTCGAATGAGGAACTCCTCGCTCCCTCACGAGGTGCCTGTGGGGGGTGGCCGGACCCAGAAGGCCGCCTTGCTGGGGACGCTCGCCTTCGTTGTGTTTGGTATCGCGCTCGCCGTGACGCCCGGGGTGAACGCAGCCGGCCGCGCCGTCGGGATCCTGTGCTGCGCCCTCTTCGGCTCCCTCGGCCTGCTCGGTCTCGTCGGGTCTCGTCGAAGCGACACCGTCTACGTCATCGCCGACGACGGCATTCGCTTCCCAAGGACCGGCTATCCGACCGTCCCGTGGTCTCGGGTTGAAGGGCTGCGGATCTACTGGGTGGTTGGCCAGCGGTTCCTGGCCATCGACGTCACGAGTGCCGAGGAGCTCGCCCGCCATCGGGGGCGTCTCGCCCAGCGAGCTCTTCGCTCGAACCTTCGGAGGGGACGGGGCGCCATTGCCATCAGCGAGCGGCTGGCACCGGGAACGCTCGAGGAACTGGCCATGGAGATCAATCGGCGCCGGCTGACGCAGGGAGACGTTGCCGAACCACCCACCGAAACGCCGCCTTCGAAAGCTCGGCGACTCATTGGTGCCCTTGGACGCCCGGCCGCCTTACCCGCACTTCACGGTGTCGTCTATCTCGCCAGCCTGAGCGGGACGCAGACGACCAGCCAAGACGTGCGGCGCGTCGCGTTCGCCGTCGCGCTCCTTGCCGGTGCCATCTTCGTCGCGCGGCGACCAGCCCTCGGCGTACCGCTCGTTGTGGGCACCGAGGCGGTACTCGTTCTTCTGATCATGGGCCTGGGCCACGCAGCCATCAGCCTACGGATACTCTCTCTGTTCTTTCCCGTTTTGGTCCTTCTGGGGATCGGGATCGCAGCACCTCATGACCTTGGAAGGCGGGCGTCCCTGGCGACAGCCTGCTCCACCAGTTCGGCAACCGGAACGAGTCGTCGGACGACGAAGAGTTCCACGCTGCTGTCGACCATCGTCAATCGGAGCCGTCGCACGAGAGCACCCGAGAACGGGTGACGTCCTCGCGGAGCCATGCCAACCGCCCTGACGTCTGACAGCTCGCATGACCACGCCAGTCCGGCGAGGGCAGCGTCAACACGGTTGGGAGTGAAGACCAGACGGCGGTTCGTAATGCACAGCCGGCCGCCGACCGCCCGCCATCCGTTCTGCTCTCGGTTGGCAAGCACAGAGTGCTCGATGGTTTCATCCGGATGAAGGGCCGCGGGTCTCTGCAGAGCGCGTTCGTCGAGCCCGTCGAGCCATCCGAGAAGACCCATCTCCTCAGTGTCACACGCCGACCCGTCGAACTGCAGCGGCCGGCCGGTGGTGTACGTGACCATCGTGGTGTCGGCGGCGAGGCCGCGGGCAAGGTCGTTGGCAGGTCTCGGCAAGGCTGCTGGGTCGTGCATCTTGCGCACGCGATTGCTCATCCGTTGCTCAAGCAGGCGGGCGATCGCTCATCTTCAGGGGATTCCTAGACCGGGCATCGGTGGGGGGCGGGTCGTGGTGGGCCGGCCGGGCTTCGAGCGACCTGATCGCAGAAGGGACCTGATCGTGGGTAGTGTGGGACACCGTGCGCATCCCGACCTGGGCCTTGCTGGCCACGATCGCGGCGACGGTGGGGGCCGGCGCCGGCTGCGGCCGGGGCGTCGCCGCCTCGTCGGCCCCGGCGCCGGGCGGCAGGCTCCGCATCGTCACCACCGTGTCGCCCATCACCAGCATCGTCGCCAGCGTGGTCGGGAACCTGGCCGACGTCCGGGGTGTGATCCCCGAAGGCGCCGACTCGCATACCTTCGAGCCCGCGCCCAGCGCGGCCAAGGTGCTGTCGGAGGCCGACGTGGTGTTCGTCAACGGCCTCAAGCTGGAGGACCCCACCAAGGACCTGGCCGCCGGCAACCTGAAGAAGGGCGCCGAGGTGGTGGAGCTGGGCACCCGCACCATCACCCCGGACCGTTACATCTACGACTTCTCGTTCCCCCGCAGCGCCGGCAAGCCCAACCCCCACCTGTGGACCGATCCGCCCTACGCCAAGGACTACGCCCGCATCGTGCGGGACACGGTGGTGCGCCGCGACCCCCGTGACGCCGACGCCTTTCAGGCCAACTACGACCGGTTCGCGAGCCAGGTCGACCGCCTCGACGAAGCCATGAAGGCGGCCACCGCCACCGTGCCCAAGCCCGAGCTGCTCACCTACCACGACGCCTACGCCTACTTCGCCGCCCACTACGGCTGGAAGGTCATCGGGGCCGTCCAGGTGTCCACCTTCGAGGACCCCACGCCCCGGGAGGTCGCCGCCCTGGAGGCCCAGATCAGGGCCGAGGGCGTGCCCGCCATCTTCGGGTCCGAGGTCTTCCCGTCGAGCGTCCTGGCCCAGATCGGCAAGGACACCGGCGTGCGCTACGTGGACACCCTGCGTGACGACGACCTGCCCGGCAAGCCCGGCGACCCGGACCACTCCTGGCTGGGGCTCATGCGCGACGACTTCGTCACCATGGTGTCGAGCCTCGGCGGCGACGCCTCGGGCCTGCGCGCCCTCCCCGTGGCCGCCGCCACCCCCGACGTCGCCTCCTACCCCCAGTGACCCGGGACGCGCCGCCCCCGGTGACCGCCGCCGAGCCCCTCGCCCGCCTGGAGCACCTCACGTGCGCCTACGAGGGCACCGCCGTGCTGGTGGACGCCGACCTCGAGGTGGCGCCCGGTGACTTCACCGGCATCGTGGGCCCGTCGGGGTCGGGCAAGACCACGCTGCTGCGGGCGGTGATGGGCACCGTGTCGCCGGTGTCGGGCCGGGTGTGGCGCCGACCCGGGCTGCGCCTGGGCTACGTCCCCCAGGTGGAGACGGTCAACTGGAGCTTCCCCGTCACCGTCGCCGAGGCGGTGCTGATGTCGCGCACCAGTGGCCGTCGCCTGCCGTGGCCGTCGGCGGCAGAGAAGGAGGAGGTGGCCGCCGTTCTCGAGCGGCTCGGCATCGGCGGGGTGGGCGGCCGGCACATCCGCGACCTGTCGGGCGGCCAGCAGCAGCGGGTCTTCCTGGCCCGGGCCCTGCTGCGCCGGCCCCAGCTGCTCCTGCTCGACGAGCCCACGTCGGGGGTGGACGTGCGCACCCGCCACGACATCCTGCACCTGCTGGCCGACCTCAACGACGGCGGGCTGGCGGTGGTCCTCACGACCCACGACCTCAACGGCATGGCCGCCCACCTTCCCGACCTGGTGTGCCTCAACACCCGGGTGACGGGGCGGGGCAGCCCCCGCCAGGTGCTCACCGCCGAAATCCTGGAGCGGACCTACGGGGCGCCCATGGAGGTGCTCGAGCACGGCGGGATGCCGGTGGTGGTGGACCGGTACCAGTCGACAGGGGCCGGGCGCCGGTCCCTGCGTGCTGCGCCGGGCGGCGGCGGCCGGGGGCCGTGGCCGAAGGGCTCGGGGGACGACGCCGGTGGCCTGCGGCGAGGGGCGGCGTCGTGAGCTGGCTCACCGAGCCGCTGGCCTTCGGCTTCTTCCGGCACGGCCTGATCGTGGCCACCCTGGCCGGCGCCCTCTGCGGCCTGATCGGCGTCTACGTGACCCTGCGGGGGATGAGCTACATCGGCCACGGCCTGTCCCACGCCATCTTCGGCGGTGCGGCGGCCGCCGCCCTGGTGTCGTTCAACTTCTACCTGGGGGCCGGACTGTGGGGCATGGCGTCGGCGCTGGCCATCGGCCGGGTGACCCGCCGCCGGATCATCGGCTCCGACGCCGCCATCGGCGTCATCACCACCGCCTCCTTCGCCTTTGGGCTGGCCCTGATCGGGCTCTACGGCCAGGTCAAGAAGAGCGTGGACGCCGCCATCTTCGGGTCCGTGCTGGGGGTGTCGGTGGCCGACGTGTGGGTGGTGGCGGGGGTGACGGTGGTCGCCGTCGCGGTGGTGTTCGTCTTCTACCGCAAGCTGCTGTTCACGACCTTCGACCCCGAGGTGGCCGACGTGTCGGGCGTGAACACCGCTCGCATGGACGCCCTGCTGATGCTGCTGCTGTCGGTGTCCATCCTGGCCACCATGAAAGTGCTGGGCGTGGTCCTCATCGCCGCCACCCTGGTGATCCCGGCCACCGTGGCCCGCATGCTCACCAACAGCTTCTCCCGGATGCTGTGGCTGTCCACCGTCATCGGGGCGACGTGCGGGTTCGTGGGCATGGTGCTCAGCTACCACCTTGACGTGTCGTCGGGCGCCACCATCGTGCTGGTGGGTGCTGCCCTGTTCACGGTGGTGTTCGCCGTCACCGGCCGCCGGGGCCGGCGCCGGGCGGCCGGTCTCGACGCCCACGACGCGCCGGTGGTGGCCGGGCCCCTGCCGGCGGCGCCGACAGCGTGAGCACCGCCCCCGGGCGGGCCGGGCCCCGCCGGGGCGCCCCGGCCTACGCTGCGCCCACGGCTACCGACGACCGGGTCGGCACGATCCTCGAGTCCCTCCGGGGCCAGGGCGAGCGCATCACCACCGCCCGGCGCGCCCTGCTCACCGCCCTGGCCGAGGCCGGCGGCCACCGCAGCGCCGAGGAGCTGGCCACCGAGGTGGCCCGGCTCCACCCCGAGGTGCACCGGGCCACGATCTACCGCACCCTGGAGACGCTGCGCCGCCTGCGGGTGGTGGAGCACACCCATCTCGGCCACGGCCCGGCCGTCTACCACCTGGCCGACGAGGTCCATCAGCACCTGGTGTGCGAGGAGTGCGGCGCGGTGGTTGAGGTGCCGGCCTCGGTGTTCCGTCCCCTCGAGAGGGCCCTCGAACGGGACTACGGGTTCACCGTCAGCTCCCGCCACTTCGCGGTGGTGGGCCGCTGCCACGGCTGCGTGGGGGCAGCCGGCCCCCATGCCGCCGGACCCCATGGCGCCGGGCCCCGTGCCGCCGGGCCCGGGACGCGGAGGGCGCCCGCCTGACCGCGGCCCTGCGCAGCCGCCACGTGGGCACGGGCCCGGGCCGGATGCGGGTGTGGGAGTCGGTGGGCTCCCCGGACGTGGCGCCGCCCGTCGTGCTGGTGCACGGCATCGTCTCCAGCCGGTACCTGCTGCCAACCGCCCGCTGGTTGGCCCAGCGCCGGCCGGTGGTGGCCGTCGACCTGCCCGGCTTCGGGGCCAGCGCCCGCCCGCGCCGCCAGCCCGGGATCCGGGTTCTGGCCGACGCCCTGACCGCTGCCCTCGGGGAGCTGGGGGTGGACCGGCCCGTCGTGGTCGGCCACTCCCTCGGCGTGCACGTGGTGGTCGACCTCGCCGTGCGCCACCCCGAGATGGTCGGCGGCGTCGTCCTCGTCGGCCCCACCGGTGACCCGGCGGCCGCCACCGTGGCCCGCCTGTCGTGGCGCTGGTTGGCGTGCGCGGTGCGCGAGCCGCTCGGCTTCAACCTCCTGGTGCTCCGGGAGGTCGCCGAGGTGGGGCCCCGGCGCATGCTGGCCAGCGCCCGCCATGCGGTGGCCGACCCCCTCGTCGCCAAGCTGGCGCAGGTGGCCCTGCCCGCCCTGGTGCTCCGGGGATCGGCCGACCGCATCGCCCCACCGCCTTGGGTCCAGGAGGTGGATGCCCGGCTGCCCGACTCCCGGCGCCGGGTGCTGGCCGGCGTGGCCCACACGGTGGTCTACTCGGCCCCCGACCGGGTCGGCGCCCTGGTGGACGACTTCGCAGCCGGCGCCATGCCCGCCTGACCCGCCGCTGCCGTCGGGCCCCGACCGGTGCGGGGGCCGCCCAAGCGGAAGCGCCGCCGCCGGGCGGACACGAGGGTGAGCTGGGCTTCGAGCCACTGGCGGAGGATGGCCCGGCCGGTGGGTGTCGGCTCGGGGACCCAGGGCGGGCGCTCCCGCAGCCAGGGGGTCGGCGTCTGGTGCTGGCGGTGTCGCATCCCCCACTCCGTCGGTGCGCGGCCGGAGAACCTTGAATCTGTCGATCAGCGCCACTCCCGAGGCTCGGGCGAGGCGAGCCAGGTGCCCGTCCCGCCCTGGCCGGCGAGGGTGTCGCCCGCCGCCGCCTTGTGGTGCGGGGCGACGTGAACGACGCGGTGGCGCTCACCCTGGCGGCCGCCCATCTTGGGCTCGGGACCGGGGAGTGGCAGCGGGAGCCGGGATGAAGGGGGTCCCCTCGCCCGCTCGAGCGTGGGTACTGCCTTTCCAGGAGGGTTTCCCGACCCCCGCCGCAACCTGCCGGCTCAGCGAGTGTCGTCACTCAGAGCGAGGAACTTGAGCCGGGGGCTGCCACGGGCCGTCGCCTCGCGCCGCGGACCGGGCGCTACCGTCTCGCCCGACGTGCTCGCCGACCAGCTCTTCCTCGGCAACGACCTCCTGGCCTGGCTCCTGCTGGCCCTGGGCGGCGCCCTGACGGTGGGCAACGGCCTGGCATTGCTGCGCCCGCCGCGCCAGCCGCGCACCGGGGAGCTGGCCCGCCCGCCCATCGGTCGGAGCCTCCTGATGGGCACCGTCGGCCTGCTGGCCGCCATCTGGGCCCTGGCGTCGCTGACCCGCTGACCGCCACCCGCCGCCGACGCCCGGCGTCAATTCCCGTCGACTGGCGTCGCTGACCCGCTGACCGGCGGCCGGGCGCGAGAAACGCCGGTCCCCGGGGGCTGGGGAGCCCAAGTGGCCAGCGTCTCTCGGCGCCCACTGTACTAGCCAGCGCGTCGCCCAACACCACCCAGCGCGTCGCGCAACACACGCCAGCGCATCGCCCAACACCAGCCAGCGCATCGCCCAACACCACCCAGCGCGTCGCCCGATCCCGGCGGGAAGGGGCCATCCGTCACCATGCGGGCGGCCGCTCGAAGTGCTCGACGACCACCGGTTCCATGGCGTCGGCGGGGACGAAGCCGAGCACCTGGCCGTAGAAGGACAGCTCCGCCTCGGCCGCCCGGCGGATGGTCTCCGCCCGGCGGAACCCGTGCTGCTCGCCCGGGAACGTGACGTAGGCCACGGGCAGCCCCTTGGCGCGCAGGGCGTCCACCAGCACCTCGGCCTGGGCCGGGGGCACCACCCTGTCCTCCAGGCCCTGGAGGACGATGACCGGGCAGGAGAGGCGGTCGGCGTGGTTGATCGGCGACCACTCCCGGTAGCGCTCGGCGGCCTCCGGCCACGGCCCGACCAGGCGATCGAGGTAGCGGGACTCGAACTTGTGCGTGTCGGTGGCGAGGGCGGTGAGGTCGGCCACGCCGTACAGGCTGGCGCCGGCGGCGAAGACGTCGGTGGTGGTGAGGGCCCGCAGCGTTGTGTAGCCGCCGGCGCTGCCGCCCCGGATCACCAGCCGGGACGGGTCCACCAGGCCGCGATCGACGAGGTGGCGGGCGGCGGCCACGCAGTCGTCCACGTCCACGACGCCCCATGCCCCCTCCAGGGCCTTGCGGTAGGCCCGGCCGTAGCCACTGCTGCCCCGGTAGTCCACGTCCACGACGGCCAAGCCCCGCGTCGTCCAGAACTGGACCGCCAGGTTGAGCGCGGGCGAGGCCGAGGACGTGGGCCCGCCGTGACTGAGCACGACCAGCGGCGGCCGCTCCCCCGGCGGCCCTTCGGCGTCGGGGTTGGATGGCGGGTACCACAGGGCGTGCGCCTCCGAGCCCCCGGTGGTCGGGAAGGTGAGGGGCCGGGGGTCGGACACGAAGGCCGGGTCCACGGTGGCCTCCCGGCTGCGGCGCAGGACACGGGTGGCGCCGCCGGGGGCGATGGCCACCACCATCACCGCCTCGGAGGCCGAGCCGGCCAGCGCCACCACGTCATCGCCCGCAGGTGCCACCGCCTCCACGTCGGTGAACGGGGTGGACAGCTCGGCCACGCCGCCGTGGGACCCGAGGATCCCCAGGTGGTCGGCGCCGTCCTCGGCCCACGCCGCCACCAGCCGGCCGTCGGCCAGGAAGCCGTAGGTGGACTGGCCGAACACCCAGTCGGGGCGGCTGAACTCGGCGTCCCGCGGTGCGAGGGGACGCCCGCCGGGCACCTGAGGGTCCTCGGCGTAGAGGTTCCACCAGCCACTGCGGTCTGACACCCAGTGCAGGTGGCCGGCCGGTGACCACCGGGGTTGGGATACCGACGCCGGGGTGTCGCCGCCGCCCGCCACCCGCCGGGCGCCGACCAGTCGGACGCCGTCGGGCTCGTCGACCAGATCGGCCACCCACAGCTCGGTGGCGTCCCACGGCATGTCCGGGTGGTCCCAGGCCAGCCAGGCCAGCCGGCGACCGTCGGGGCTGGGCCGGGGGGCGGCGAAGAAGTCGTGGCCGCCGGCCAGGGCCACCGGCTCACCGACGGACCCGTCACCGTCGACCCTGACCGCCACCAGGTCGTTCTCCACCTCGGTGGCGGCGGGGCCGTGGTGGCGCTCCCGAACGGCCACGACCAGTCCCCGCTCCGGCACCCCGGCGAGGTCGGCGTACCGCCAGGCGCCGGGCGACGGCGGCTCGGCGGTGAGGGGACGCGGGTCCCCACCCGCTACCGCCAGCCACAGGCGCTGGTCGTCGAAGTTGGCGAAGACCAGCCGGCCGCCGACCACGGCGTAGGGCGCCCCGCCGTACTCGTGGACGGTGGTGCGGGCCGAGAAGCCGAGGGGAAGGGCGTCGGCCACCTCCCGGCCGCCGGCGGCGCGCACCACCACCTGGCGCCCGCCCTCGGCCGGGCGGCCCTCCACCCACCAGACGTCGTCGCCCACCACCCGGAGATCGGAGAGGCGCACGGCCCGCTCGGTCAGCAGATCGGCGGTGACGGGCGACGCCCAGGACCCGAACGGCGCCACGATGGCCACCGGCCGACTGTACGACCGGCGCGCCGGCCGCCCGGCGGGGTCGGGTCGTCCGGTCGGCCGCGGGTCGCCCGGCAGGACCGGAATGGGGCAGCCTGGTGGGGACCGGGCCGACCCACGAGGAGAGGAATGGGCAGCGCCAAACGACGGCGGCAGCGAGCGAACCGGGAGTCCGGGGCCGAGGCGGCCCAGGCCATCCCGCAGCTCACCGACACCGACCTGGACCACCTTCTCACCGCCGTCACCGTGCGAGTGGACTGCGAGCATGCCTCGACCCGGACGACGGCCGACGGCCCTGTCCTCCTGCGGTGTGCGGTGGGGGCGGCGGTGGCCGGTGGCTGCCCGGCCGGCTGCCAGCGCTTCCAGCGTCGGCCCGTGGGTGGGACCGGGATCGGCCTGGGGGCGGGCGGGGCCTGAGCGGCCTGGGGTCCGGCGTCCCCTCAGCATGTGGCGGGAGCCAGCGGCGGGTGGCCGGCCGGACCGGAAGGGGCTACTCCGCGGTCGGCCCGCTCGGCATGTACCAGCCCGGGGAGGCACCCTGGGCAACGGGCAGCCGGACGGCGGGGCCGGCGCCGGGCTCGGGCCTCCCCGGCCTGGGACCTGGGCTGGCGGGCGGTGGGGTGCCGTCGGCACCGGCCGAGATCCGGGTGGCGCTGAAGGCCATCAGCCCGACCCAGGCGGCGACCAGCACGGCCAGGCCCGAGTAGGCCAGCACGGCCGGCCACGCCGGCCCGGGGTGGATCTCCCGCAGCAGGAGGGTGGTGTTGCGCACGAACGTGACGTCGCGAACCGGGAGGGCGGGGATGGCCGGCGCCCCGATGGACGGGTCGGCGGGCAGGTACACGGGGGCGGCCATGACCTGGCTGCCCCGCTCCAGGCTCACCATGGACTTCCACGACCCGGTGATGGGCACCGGCGTGGTCGTGCGGTAGTGGCCGGGGCCCGCCTGGTGGAGGTCGGCGTGGACCGTTCCCCCGCCCTGCCACGAGGTGACGGTGAAGACGATGGCGCCGGTGGCAGCGTCGGGCGGCTGGAGGGTGACGTCCACCAGGGCGGTGGCGCCGCCGGCCTGACGCTCGACGGCGACGGTGCCGGCGACGTGGCCCACCCGGCGTGGGAGGGGCCAGAAGATGGCGCCCACCAGCACCAGGCCGGCGGCGCCCAGCGCCGCCAACGGGACGCCCCGGCCGCCGGCCACCGCGTGGCGGGCCCCGGCGTCGGCCGCGGGGACAGGAAAGGCCCGGCCCAGGCCGGCCCCCAGCACCGCCGCCGCCGTACCGGCCATCAGCCCGAGCACGAACGTCTCCACCACCGCGGCGGGGGGCAGCGACGCCCGCAGCCCCATGGAGCCGATCCACACCATCTCCAGGGCCAGGCCCACGGTGCCGGCCAGGGCGCCGGCGGCGGCGCCGAAGGACAGGCGACGGCCGGTGCCCAGCCAGGCGGCCGCCGCCTCCACGGCCAGGGCCGAGGGCAGGTAGAGCGGGAAGCGGGGGTAGGTGTGGCCCAGGGCGCCGCCCACCATGGCGCCGAGGAGCACCCGCAGCACCAGGTAGGCGGCCACCGCCTTGACGGCACCCCAGCGGCCCATGGCCAGGCGGGCCAGCACCAGGGCGAAGCCGGCGGCCGCCGCCACCAGCACGGGAAGGAGCAGCACTTGGAACTGGGGGACGCCGAAGTCGAACTCACCCTGGAAGATGGTGACGCCGGTGAGCGTGGCGCCCGCCGCAAGGGCGTGGATCCCGTTGCCCAGCATGGTGGGACGGGCGGCGGGCAGGGCCTCGGCGATCAGCAGCCAGATGGCGATTGTGGCCAGGGCGCCGCCCGACATGAGCTGGAGGTGGGTCGGGCTCCAGAGGGTGACGTCGATCCCGTAGGCCTTGTGCCACAGGGCGTCGAGGGGGAAGGCGGACGCGCCGCCGAACCCGAACAACGCGAGCATGGCGGCGGGCAGGGGAATCCGGAGCCAGCCCAACCGCAGCCGGGTGTCCACCTGCTCGACGGAGGCGAACAGCACGGTGACCATGGCCGCGAAGAAGAGGCCGCCGAGGCCGGTGAGGATCATGACGTGGGCGGGTGTGAACAGGTCCTTGTCCCGGCCCAGGTCTATGTGCCAGGCCACGTCCCAGTAGAAGCCCATGACGGCGATGCCGAGGAACATGAGCCCGGTGAGAGCGCCCGCCATGGACCACCCGGGGAAGCCGGTGAGGCGCTCGAGGCTGTCACCCACCTGGCGGAAGAAGAAGCCGACGAAGTTGGTGGGATCGTCGGTGTGCCCGGCACCGAACAGGATCAGGACGATGACGGAGTACAGCCCCAGGGGCACCGCCAGCCACAGCCAGCTCTGCCAGGTCCAGCCTCCGGAGACGACCGCCAGCAGATCCGGCACGGAAACCCCTTTCCTGGGCGACTGCCCCGGATGCTAACATCGATCGGTGTAACGGTCAACGCCGGAATGCTCCACTCGCGACCCTCGTGTGGCGGATGATCGAAGGCCTATCCGCCGAGACCGAGACTGTGCCGTGACCATCGACGAGCTGGCCCGGGAGGCCGGGACCACCACCCGGACGATCCGCGCCTACCAGACCGACGGCCTGCTTCCCCACCCGCGTCTGTCGGGCCGGGTGGGCCAGTACGACGAGGGCCACCTGGCCCGCCTGCGCTACATCGCCCACCTCCAGGGCCAGGGCTTCTCGCTGGCCGCCATCCGGGCCCTGCTCGACGCCTGGGAGACGGGCCGCAGCCTCTCCGACGTCCTGGGGTTCGAGGAGGCCCTGACCGCCCCGTGGACCAGCGAGGCTCCCGAGGAGGTGGACGCCGAGCACCTGGGCCGGCTCTTTCCCGAGTCGGCCGGCGATCCCGCCCTCGTGGACCAGGCGGTGGCCGCCGGCCTCCTCGAGCCGCTCGGGGAGACGAGCGGGCGGTGGCAAGTGCCCAGCCCCGCCCTGCTCCGGGTGGGGGCGGACCTGGTGGCCGCCGGCATCCCCCTGTCGGCCGTGCTCGACGAGCACCTGCTCCTGGCTCGGGACCTGGCGCGGGTGGCCGACCGCTTCGTGGCCCTGTTCGAGCGCCACGTGTGGGAGCCGTTCGTGGCCGAGTGCCTGCCCGCCGAGCGGCTGCCCGAAGTCACCGCCGCCCTGCTCCGGGCGCGCCCCACCGCCCACCGGGCGGTGGACGCAGTGCTGGCCCGGGCCATGGAGGCGGCGGTGGCGGCCTCCACCGCCCGCCAGATGGCCCGCCTGGCGGCGGCGGGTGCCGCTGTCGTGGCCGCCGACCCGGCCCGCCGGGCCGCCGACGCACCACCCGCCGACCAGGTTCCTCCGGCGGACGGGTAGGCGGTGGCCGGGGAGCCCACCGGAACCCGGTGCAGGGTCGCCATTTGCGGTCCCCCGACCGGGACCTGACCATCCCGCCCGACGTGGCGGGACGGGGCGGTGACCGACGTGCGCCACGTCAACGACGCCGTCGTGCGAAGTGGACGTCGTGGACGTGGTGGACGCGGCCGCCGGCACCGTCTGCTCGGTGCGCACCGTCGACCTCCAGGACCTGGCCATCCGCACCACGCCGGGCTACGACGGCGTGACCGGGCTGGGCGTGCCTGAGGGCGTGGCCTTCCTGCGCCGGATCCAGCCCACACCTCGCCGGCCGCGATGCCCGTAGGGTGGGCGCCGATGTCCACCGTCGAGGAGCTGGAAAGCTGGGTGCGGGGCGAGATCGGCCTGCCCCCGGAGGCCACCGTCGCCATATCCGAGAAGCCGGGGACCGACCCCCGGTGCTCGGACGTGGTCACCGAGGTGGCGGTGGCCAGCCCCGGCGAGGCGCCTTACACGTTCCACATCGAGCGGCCCCTCGACGACGTGGTGGCCATGGACGTGGTGGCCGTCCTGGCCTTCGGCGGCGGCCACTGACGCCAGGTTGCTCGGCGCCCGGGCTGGGTAAGTGCTCGGTGACGATACCGACGAGCAGGAGCTGATCCGCATGCCGAAGGTCGACCCCGAAACCGGCAACCCCGTCTCCGACGCCCCCGACCAGGCCGACGAGTCCGCAGCTGGCGGCAAGGGCCGCGGCGAGTTCGTGGATGCCAACGCAGCCCCGCCCGAGGGCACCGGGGTCTCCGCCGGCCCCAACAACGCGCGTGAAGCCAAGCCCGGCGCCACCCAGGGCGAAGGCCCCGAGCTCAGCGGCCCCGACGCCACCGGCGGCGCCTGACCTTTCCCGTCGTCCGCTCTGCGTCGGGCCGGTCACTCCGGCCTACGCAGGTGGATCGCGATCCGACGACGAAGCACCTGAGGCAGGCACCCGCACCAGCGTTTCGCTGCAGTCTCCCAGGTGCCCGCCACAGTGGTGGCTCCCTCGCGTGCGCGCCGTGCTGCTGAACGCCAGGCGAGCCGAATGCGGTGCAGCATGAACCGTGCCGCCTTTTGAGTGACCCCGAGAGCGCAGGCCAATTCGTGCGACGAGATGCCCTGTTCGAGTTGGCGGTGAGTCAAATGGCAGGAGCCACTTGTCCGGACCGAGAGGCGGGCCTCGAGCTACGTCGCCAGTGGTGAGTCGAGCAGGGGAGCCCACAAACTGGCCGATATCCACCGGCGTGAGGTGTTGCTGGTATTATCCTAGGGAAATTCGCGAGCGAAGGAAAGCGGGCTTCATGGCAGAGAAGGTCACGGTCGAACTGGTGGACGACCTGGATGGCAGCGCAGCCGAGGAGACGATCCAGTTCTCCGTCAACGGGTCGGCGTACCGCATCGACGTGTCCAAGAAAAACAGCGACGCGTTCTGGAAGGCGCTGAAGCCCTACATCGACGCCGCCCAGCCGGCCACCTCGTCGGCCCGGTCGGTCACGCCTGTGCCCAAAGCTGCGGGGGCCCGCAGGCGCCGCTCCAGCGGCGCCGCCGCCGCCGGCGTCGACCCCAAGGCCGTCCGGGTGTGGGCCGACGAGAACGGCAAGCAGGTCCCGTCCCGGGGCCGCATCCCCAAGCCCCTCCTCGAGGAGTACGTGGCCGCCACCGGCGGCTAGCGCCTGAGCCCCCGGAGGTCGAGGCCTGGCCAGGGCGGCGGCCCTTGCCGGTCGGCCCTGCGCGCCCGTCAACCACCAGGACCACCCGCCCACGCAACGCCTCGCCGTGCGGCGCCCAGGTCACGCCACGGGTGTCACCCGTGCCCGCTACGCCCCGCGCCCGACCAATCGCGGCCGTGGACGCTCGGAGTGGCGGTGAGGTGGCTGAACGCACCCGAATGGCATAGTCTGAGGAGACCGGTAGCCGCACCGCGGCACCCCGGGCCAACGGGCGACAGGCAGCAACGGGCGACGGGCGACAGCGAGAAGCGGGGATCCACGGCTTCACGGGCTGATGGCCGGCGGGAGCACGCAACGAATGACGTTGTCATCCCGTCGGCCGCGACCATCTGAGAGGCCACCGCAGGAGGAACGCATGAGCATTCGATCGTTCGTCACATCCGTTCTTGCCGGGGCGCTCATGGCGGCAGGGACCATGTCGGGCGCCGTGGCCCCGGCGGGGGCGACCGCCTCGTACCCGCTGGTTCCGCCGGCTCCCGTCTGCGGGGTCACCAACCTCCTGCTGGGGCCCGTCCTCCCGCCGGCAGGCGCCATCGTCGTCGGTCCCGGTGACAACAGCAGCGTCAACTGGAGGACGGCGGGAGCCACCTATTGGCTCGCCCCGGGCGTCCACACCCTGGCCCCGACGGCATTCGCCCAGATCATCCCGGGTGACAACAGCACCTTCACCGGCGGCCCGGCCGCCATTCTGGACGGCCAGTCGATCAACCACTCCGCCTTCGGCCAGACGGCCAAGGGCGTGACGATCAAGTTCTTGACCATCCAGCACTTCGCCGCCCTCCAGAACACGGCCGTCATCAACAATGCAGGGTCGAGCAACTGGACGATCCAGCACAACACGCTCCAGGACAACAGCGGCGCAGGCGTCGCACTGGGCAACAACTCCGTCGTGAGTTGGAACTGCATCGACTCCAACGGGCAGTACGGGTTCAAGGCCTACAAGGCGCAGGTTCCCGGGAAGGCCTCCATCACCAACGTCACCCTCGACCACAACGAGATCTCCAACAACAACACCGATGACTGGGAGCACAAGGTCCCCGGCTGCGGGTGCAGTGGCGGAGGCAAGCTGTGGGACACCCAGGGCGCCAAGATCACCAACAACTGGGTGCACGACAACAAGAACGTCGGGCTGTGGGCCGACACCGACGACATCGACGTCCTCATCTCCGGCAACTACATCGAGGACAACGACTCCGAGGGCATCTTCTACGAGATCAGCTACAACGCCGCCATCCGCAACAACACCCTGAAGCGCAACGCCATCGTCAAGGGCCAAGCATTCGCGGCCACGGGCAATGGGTTCCCGGTGGCGGCGATCTACATCTCCGAGTCAGGCGGTGACAGCCGGCTGAGCCATGTCCGGACCGGCACGTCGCTCTTGGCCGTGAGCGGGAACTACCTGGAGGACAACTGGGGTGGTGTGACGCTGTGGGAGAGCGCCAACCGCTTCTGCAACTCGCCGACGAACGCCTCCAAGGGGTATTGCACGAGGGTCGGGCCCGCCAGCCTCGCCGCCTGCTCGGCGCCCACCATTGACGCCGAGCCCTACTACTCCGACTGTCGGTGGAAGACCCAGAACGTCTCGGTGAGCAACAACAAGCTCCACATGGACCCCGCCGCCGTCGGCGACTGCAACCCGCGCTACTGCGGGCGCATGGCGCTGCTGAGCCAGTGGGGCACCGCTCCGACATGGTCGCCCTACAAGGGCAAGGTGATCGAAGACGCCGTGACCTACTCGCAGAACAACCAATTCGCCAACAACTCCTATTTCGGCACCTGGCAGTTCGTGGCCCACGACACGGCCCATATGTACAGCTTCGCCGCCTGGCAGGCGGCGCCGTTCGACCAGGATGGCGGGAGTACCCTCTCATAAGGGCCAGGACCGGACCACCTGGGCGGTGCCTCCATGACTCTCCAGCGCTTCTGGGCCTCGGCGCGCAGGTAGTTCAAGCTGGCCAGGACACTCGCCGGTGACCTGGCGGGCGACGGGCCCTCGGTCATCGCTCGGCGGCGGAAGGAGGGACTGGATAGTGTGGCGCCTCACTGCTCGCCGCCACGGGGGAATGTGGCGTCGCTCTGGGAGGCCGCTTCATGACCGTGTCGCCGTCCGTCCGGAAACATCGACACCCGCTGCGTCGACCGCACCTGGCAGGGCGTGCCGTCTGCGGTGCGGCGCTCGTGACCGCCCTGGTGGGGATGCCGGCATCCCCCGCCGCTCATGCCGCCGTGGCGCCCACCGCCGCAGTGGCGCCCGGTGCGCCGACCTTCGAGCATCTCCAGCCCATCGGTGTCTCCGACCTGGCCGCCCTCGGACGGGCCCGGACGGCCTCCGCCCGCGTCGCCGGCCAGGCGGTCGGACCCGAGACGGCCGGAGAGGAGGCCGACCACGGCGCGGCCCGGGCGGCCGTCGGCGCGCTTGCGGTGCCGGACCCTGCCCCCACCGCGGTCACGACGGCCACTCCGCAAGCCCAGGGGTTCGACGGCCTGGATGTCGCCGACGAGCGCAACGCCGACCAGGGCGACCAAGTCACCTTCGAGGCCCCGGACCAGGGTCTCTGCGCCAAGAACGGGGTCGTCCTGGAGATGGTGAACCGGGCCGCCCTTGCCGTGTACTCCGACGTGGGAACGGTGCTCGTGCCCCCGGTGGCGATGAACGCCTTCTTCGGGCTGCCGCCGATCATCGACCGCCAGGTGAACCCGCCAACGTTCGGCCCGGTCATGACCGACCCCCAGTGCTACTACGACTCACAGGTCGAGCGGTGGTTCCTCACCATCGCCGACGTGGCCGCCAACCCGACGACCGGTGAGTTCGAGCAGGACACCGCCATCGCCGTCGCCGTCAGCCAGACGAGCGATCCCACCTCCACCTGGGCGCTGTACCGGTTGGACACGACCAACGACGGCCGGGCCGGGACCCCCGCCCACCCCGACTGCCCCTGCGTCGGGGACCAACCCGTCGTCGGCGCCGACGCCAACGGCTTCTACATCAGCACCAACGAGTTCTCGCTGGACCCGAGCGCCCCCATCCACGACGCCCAGGTCTACGCCGTCTCGAAGCGCCTCCTGGCGGCAGCGGCCATGATCGGGACGCAGCCGCCGACCGTGGCCCACATCGATGCCGGGCACGTCGCCGGCCTCCCCGCGTTCAGCGTCCATCCGGCCACCACGCCGCCCGGGGGCGCCTTCGCCGAGAACACCGAGTACTTCCTCAGCACCATCCCGGGCTATATCGCCGCCCGCCCCCGATCCTCCGACGATCGCCTGGTGGTGTGGGCCTTGAAGCACACCGAGCGCCTGGTTACCCCCCAACCGGCCGTCCTCCTGACGCGGACGCCGATCGGCAGCGAGCCGTACGTCCTGCCGCCCAACGTCGAGCAGCGCCCCGGGTCCCACCCGCTGGGCGAGTCCGTCGGCGAGCCCCTCAACGCCCTTCGGAGCGGCGACACCCGAATGCAGCAGGTGCAGTTCACCTCGGGTCGCCTCTTCGGCGCCGTCAACACTGCGGTCGCCGGTGGGCGGGTCGGTATCGCCTGGTTCATCGTCCAACCCCAGCCGGAGCCCGGCGGCGTGTCGGGCCAGGTCGACAGACAGGGCTACGTCGCCGTCGAACGGGACAGCCTCATCTACCCGGCTGTCGGCGTGACGGCCTCCGGCCAGGGCGTCATCGCCATGGGCCTGGCCGGGCCCGACTCCTACCCGAGCGCGACCTACGTGGACATCGACCTCACGGGCGTGCACGGCAAGGTCCGGGAAATCGCGGTCGGAACCGGCCCCGAGGACGGCCTCTTCTGTTACCAGGCCTTCATCGGCCCGTCAGCTCAGTACGGCTGTCCGTGGGGCGACTATTCCGGCGCGGTGGCCGAGAACGCCACGACGATCATCACCGGTGTGGAGTACATCCCGCCCCGGCCACGCGCCCAGTACGCCGACTGGGGGACCTTCATCAGCCGGGTCCACGCCTGACCGCGCCCCAGCCCGCCCGACGCCTGCCGAGGTGTCGGGGCAGCCGTTTCCGCTGCGGAACGGCCGGCTCGTCGAGCAGCCGGTGGGCGACGAGGAAGCAGATCATGGTCGGGCTGCCTGCCGTCCCAATGGTCCCCCCCTCCTGGCGACGCAGGCCGTCGACGAAGTCGGCCACCGACCCCTCGACCAGGGTGCTGTTGGACCACTGGTCGACGGAGCGGAGCGGGGTGGAGGCGACGAACTTCGCCGGGCGGTGATCCAGCCGGCGAACGGCTCGTCTGTGGACGTCGGCCAGTAGCCCGCCCACTCGGTGAACGTCACCCGGCCGGCCAGGACGGCGTCCTGCTCGTCGAGCCTGCAGGTCAAGACCGCCCCCACGTCCTCCTCGAAGGTCGGTTGGCACTCGTTGGGGGCCTGGACGACGCCGTCGATGGAGCTGAACAGGCCGGGGGTCACCTTGCGCATGGCGGGAGGTCCTTCCGGTCGGTGGGCTTGCTGTGGGGGAATACGAACCGCGGGCGTCGTTCCGACACGTCGCCACTGGCGCTCCCGGCAGAGACCTCGGCGGGTGTGTGTCGATCCGGGCGATGCCGTTCGTAGGTGGGATGAGCGGTGCACCGGGCGCCGCCGGCCGAGAAGGAGTCCCAGATGTCCGTCAGCACCGCCGCTCTCACCACTCCCTACGCCCCGCCCCGCCCGACCTCCCTCCGCCGCCTGACGGTCGGCGCCGGCCTGGCGGCGGCGGCCGCCGTCACGGCCGTGGCCGCCGCCGTCCGCGCCGCTGGGGTCCCCTTCTCGGCCGGCGGCCCGATCCCCCTGGCCGCGTTCGCCCAGATGACCTTCCTCGGCGCTCTCGTCGGCGGGGTCACCGCCGCCGTGCTGAGCCGGCGCAGCGCCGCCCCCCGCCGGCGGTTCCTCCAGGTCACCGGGGTCCTCCTCGCCTTGTCGTGCGTCCCGTCCGTCGCCCTCCCGCCCGACGTGGCCACCAAGGCCTCCCTGGTCGTCCTGCACCTGGTCGCCGCAGCGATGACCGTCCCCGTCCTCGCCCGCCGGCTCGACGCCTGAGCCGGCGACCGCCCCCATCCGATCCTCGTGACAAGGAGACGCTGACCATGCCTCAATACCTGCTGTCGGTCTGGCACGACGACGACTACGAGCTCGACTTCTCGACCCCGGAGGCGCAGCGGGTCGTCGGCCAGGTCGACGAGCTGAACGATGAGCTCCACCGAGCGGGCGCCTGGGTGTTCGCCGCCGGCCTGCACCCCGCCACGTCGGCCACCGTCGTGCGTTCTGCCGGGGGCACCGTCTCGATGACGGACGGGCCCTACGCCGAGACCAAGGAGCAGATGGGCGGCTTCTGGGTCATCGAGGCAGCCGACCTCGACGCCGCCCTGGCGTGGGCGGCCAAGGCGGCCGTCGCCTGCGAGGGGCCCGTCGAGGTGCGGCCGGCGGAAGGTGGCTGACCCCCTCGACGCCGTCTTCCGCCGGGAAGCCGGACGATGCACGGCCACCCTCATCCGCCTCCTCGGCGACGTCGACCTCGCCGAGGAGGCGGTGGCCGAGGCCTTCGCCATCGCGGCTGCACAGTGGCCGGAGCGCGGGGTGCCGCCCAACCCCGGCGGCTGGATCACGACCACGGCGCGCAACCGCGCCATCGACCGACTGCGGCGCGAGTCCACGCGGATGGACCGCCATCGCGCCGCCGTCGGGCTCCGGACGGACGCCATGGAACCCGACGACAACCCCGCCCTCCACGACCTCGATGCGCTGATCGACGTCGTCGTTGACGACCAGCTCCGGCTCATGTTCCTGTGCTGCCACCCGGCGCTGTCCACCGACGCCCAGGTGGCCCTGACCCTGCGCCTGCTGGGCGGGCTCCAGAGCGCGGAGATCGCCGCCGCCTTCCTCGTCCCCGAGGCCACCATGGCGCAGCGCATCGTCCGGGCCAAGCGCAAGCTGCGGGACAACCACGTGTCCTACCGCATCCCCCGGGCCGCCGAGCTCCCGGACCGGGTGGAGGCGGTGCTGGCCGCCATCTACCTCGTCTACACCGAAGGCCACACAGCGACGTCGGGGCCGAGCCTGACCCGGGTCGACCTGTCGAGCGAGGCCATCCGGCTCGGGCGCGTGCTCGTCGGGCTCATGCCCGACGAGCCGGAGGCCGCCGGCCTCCTGGCGTTGATGGTGCTGACCGAAGCCCGCCGGCCGGCCCGGACCGGCGCCGACGGGTCCATGGTGAGCCTGGCCGACCAGGACCGGGCCCGGTGGGACCGCTCGCTGATCGACGAGGGGCACCGCCTCGTGCGGGCATGCCTGCGCCGCAACCAGCCCGGCCCGTTCCAGATCCAGGCGGCGATCGCCGCCGTCCATGCCGACGCCCCGACCGCCGCGGCCACGGACTGGGCCCAGATCGTCGCCCTCTACGACCAGCTCCACGCCGTGCGCCCGAACGCGGTGGTGGCGCTCAACCGGGCCGTCGCCATCGCCGAGGCCTCCGGCCCCGACGCCGCCCTGGCGGCGCTCGCCGGCCTCGACGCCGAACTGCCCGCCGGCTACCAGCCGTACCACGCGGTGCGGGCCGTCCTCCTGGCCCGGGCCGGGCGGCACGCCGACGCCCTGGCTGCGTACGACCGGGCCATCGAGCTGACCGCCAACCCCGCCGAGCGGGCGTTCCTCCGCCGGCGCCGAGCCGCCCGGGCCGGGACCTGAAGCGCCCACCGCCGCCGGTGGAGGACGGCGACGACCGGGGTCCCCGGCTCTCTGGTGAGCGGGCCGGGCAACCGGGTACCGGGCGGGAGCGAGGGCGACGGACGACGAGCGTCTCGGCTGGCGTCAGGGTGTCGGGACCGTGAACAGCCCGGCG
Organism: Acidimicrobiales bacterium; assembly: GCA_046263055.1. Lineage (GTDB taxonomy): Bacteria > Actinomycetota > Acidimicrobiia > Acidimicrobiales > AC-14 > DATAQC01. The sequence continues at coordinate 51,726 of JBHELO010000003.1, forward strand.
TCCGCGGCAGGTCCGAGGACCTTGGCGTCCTGGGGCCGGCGCCCACGGCCTGCGGCATGGACGGCGGCCCCGTCTAGGACGGTCTGGCGGGCAGGAGATCGGCGAGGGCGCCGTCGAAGCTCGGGTGGCCGAAGTCGAACCTTGCGGCCTGGAGGCGCCGGGGGACGCAGCGGCGGCCGATGAGGGCGAGGGCGGGGTCGGTTCCGATCAGCCAGGCGCCCACCCGGACGAGGGTCGATGGTGTCGGCGGCGACCAGGGGCGGTGAGGCCGGCCACGGTGGCGTCGGGCGTGCGGCGCATGAGCCTCGAGCCCGGCGACCCAGGCTGTTTGCCCGCTCCGGCCTGCTCGCCTCCCCGCTCGGCCCGCTGGCGCTGCTTCGTCTCGGCGCACTCGGGGCCCGGCGCTGGCGGCCGGTGGCCGCTGCCCCACGCCTGCCGCCTCGCCATGCCTCCAGGCGAGGAACTCCGATCCCATGTGGCACGGATGTGGTCCGGACGGCGGTCTCGACCGGCAAAACCGCCTCTCACCACCTCTTGTGCCGGGAGCGGGCGACGAGAATCGAACTCGCGTTCTCAGCTTGGGAAGTCGTTCTGGGCCACTTCGCTGAGCTGCGGAAAACCGAGAAAGCGCTGGTCACACGCCATTTGGGCTCCGCGCTGCTACCCCCTCCGTCACCCTGGTCCGCCGTAGATGTGGCACGGATGTGGCACGAAACGGACACGCGTCCTCACCGGTGCGTTCGAGTCTGCACCCCGGGCCCGACAACGCGAACGGCGGCGGGTCGGCCGCCACCACGATCCACCCTCGTCCCCTCGCCGTGGCGGCAAGAGGAGGCCGTGCGCTCCGCTGGCCCCGGGCCGAGGGCGGGACTTCTTCGACCGATTCCGCACGGACCGCCGTAGCCTGTCGCGGATGGCGGCGGTGGAGACCGAGAGGCTGACGCTTCGCCCGTGGTCGCCAGCCGACATCGACGACCTGGCTGCCGTGTTCGCGGAACCGGCGGTCTGGCGCTACCCGTTCGAGCGCGGGCTCTCCCGGCTCGAGTCGGAGGAGTTCTTGCACCGCCAGCTCGAGCACTGGGCCGCCAACGGCTTCGGCTCCTGGGTCGCCGAGCTCAAGGCCGACCGCCGGTTGATCGGCTACATCGGACTGGCCATCCCCAGCTGGCTGCCCCACGTCCTGCCGGCGGTCGAGGTCGGGTGGCGCCTGCACCCCGACTACTGGGGGCGAGGGCTGGCGACCGAAGGCGGACGTGCCAGCCTGCGATACGGCTTTCAGACCCTGGGGCTTGATCGCATCATCAGCATCTTCACGCCGGACAACATCGTCTCCGGACGGGTGATGGAGAAACTCGGCATGCGCGACTGCCTGGCCACCACCGACGCGGCGCGGGGAGTGCGCCTACTGGTCCGCGAGATCAACCGGTCCGAATGGGAGGCGACCTCGTCCGCCGCCCTCGGAGAGGACGCTGAACGAACCTGAGAGGCGACGATCGGCTGGCAGGGGATGATGTCGGTGCGGAGCGGACAGCTGACCGCTGGCGCCGGCCCGCCCGCCGCGTGGCCGGTGGGTCATCGCCCGGTCCGGAGCCGGTGATGCACCACTCAATCCGGGACCTGAGCGGACGACGCGCTCCGCCTGGGTCTCGGTTGGCCCACGGTGACTGCCGGCCGCCCGCCGCCTTGTGCTCCGGTCCGTCGCTGGGGTGACCGGGTGTGGACCCACGGCTTCACGGGGTCGTGCCGTCGCGGCACGCAGCGCCCGATGGCCGCTGTCGGCCGCCACCTACGAGGCCCTCATCGGGTTGCTGGTGGTGACCGGCATGCGCATCGGGGAGGCCACCCGGCTCGACCGTGGCGATGTGTCGCTGGCGAGGGCCTGGTCGCCATCCGGGATTCGAAGCTCGGCAAGTCCCGCCAGGTCATGATCCACCCCACCACGGTCACGGCCCTGCGCTCCTACCTGCGCCAGCGCGCCCAGCTGTCGCCACTGCCCGCCGAGCCCGCCCTCTTCGTCGATCCTGCCGGAAACCGCATCACCTACCAGAGCGTGTGCTCGATGTTCCAGGCGCTGGTCCGGCGGGCAGGCCTCGTGTCGCGTTCGGAGCAGTGCCGGCCCACCATCCACGGGTTGCGCCACACCTTCGCGGTGAACACCTTGGTGCGTTGGTACCACGACGGCGCCAACGTGCAGGCCCGGCTGCCGTTGCTGTCGACCTGGCTCGGTCATGCCGACCCGAAGTGGACCTACTGGTACTTGTCGGCATCGGCGGAGCTGCTCACCGTGGCCTCCGAGCGTCTCCACGCATCATGGGAGGCCCGGCCGTGACCCGGGTCGCGCCCACCCTGCAGCCCTGTGGCCCCTGTCTTTGCCCGACGGGTGGCAGCTCATCGAATCTCCAGCGATGCATTGGTGTGATCGACGCTCTCGTCGGCGGGATGCCAGGTCGTCCAAGTGCCGCCCGGGCTGCGGATGGACCAGCGCTCGTGCCCATGGGAACGGCCGGCCAAGGTCATCCACTTTCCGCCGAACAGTCTTTGGAGCACCTCGTTGCGCTGGATGATCGCCTCGATGCGATCGAGGGGCGCCTGGACGACGGCGAGCAGGCGCAGCGGTTCATGGATGCGACGGTCTCCAACGCCCACCGCCTGGGCGGGGAGGCCGACCTGGAGGTCGCCGCCCTCGCCGAGGACGACGCCGATACCGCCCACCGGGTTGTGCAGCGTCTTGTCTCCGGCGCCGAACTGGTCGGGGTCGACCGACGAGAAGTAGTACTGAGCGGAGATCCACACGCCGACGACGAGCGGCGCGGTGAGGATCGTCTCCAGGGCGGTGCCGTCGGGATCGCTGTCGGCGTCGTAGTTGTGCAGGAACACTCGGCATGCCAGGTCGAGCTCGGCGGTGATCGAGCGGGGCCCGATGACGAACGCAGCATTGCCGGCGAGCCCCCACTCGGGACGAACCTGCGCCCAGTCGTACCCACGGACCCGGACCTTCCCCGGATTGCCCGGGAGGCGACCGGCGCGCTCGCGTGCGAGTCGTTCACCGGCCAGCGCCACGTCCCGCTCGAAGGCCGCGACCAGCCGTTCGTGGCTGTCCGGCACGGCCTCGCGGTCGAGAACAGTCACCTGGTCGGAGACGGTGTCGTGCTGGGCGGCAACGAAGCGGGCGTCGTCGGGCACCGTGATGCCTCGCTCTTTGAGGCCGGAACGGACCCCAGGGTCGTTCAGGAGGGCCACTACCACTCGGGCGCTCGAACCACCGGGGGCGCCGCCGCACGCGCCGCAGTCATAGGAGGATGCGTGCGGGTTTTTGACGTTGTAGCTGCCGTGCCCGCAGAGCACGGTGAGCCGGGCGAAGCGGGTCAAGCTCATGGTCCGGAGG
>JBHELO010000004.1:0-6947 GCA_046263055.1 Acidimicrobiales bacterium
GGGGCCATCAACCCCTTCAACGGCGAGGGCATCGCCTACGCCTACGAGACCGGTCGGTTGGCGGCCGACGCCGTGGCCGCCGCCCTGGCCGGCGGCACCGACGACGTGTCGTCCTACGACCGCCGCCTCCATGAGGAGTACGCCCTCTACTACAAGGTGGCCCGGGCCTTCGTGCGCATCATCGGCCGCCCCGCCCTCATGCGGGCGCTGGTGGGCACCGGCATGCACAGCCGGACGCTCATGGAGTGGGTGCTCCGGTTCATGGCCAACCTGCTGCGGCCCGACGAGCTGGGCCCCGCCGAGGCCGCCTACAAGGCGGTGGCCGCCATCGCCCGCCTGACCCCCGACCGCCACCTGGCCGAGGCGCCCGCCCTGGCCCGCTGAACCGGGTGATGGACGTGCCCGCCGACCGGTTCGAGCACCTCGTGGCCGACGCCCTCGACAGCATCCCCCCCGAACTGGGCCGGCTCATGGACAACGTGTGGGTGCAGGTGGACGAGCAGCGCCGGCCGGGGCTACTGGGCCTCTACGAGGGGGTGCCCCTCACCCGGCGGGACTCGGGGTACGGGGGGATGGTCATGCCCGACCGCATCACCATCTTCCGCCGGCCCATCTGCGCCATGTGCCACTCCGAGGCCCAGATCGTCGCCCAGGTCCGGACCACCGTCGTCCACGAGGTGGCCCACCACTTCGGGATCGACGACGCCCGCCTGGCCGAGCTCGGCTGGGCGTGACGACGCACTACCCGTCGGCGCCGGCGCCTTCCTCGGCCGCCATGCGGTCGCGGAGGCTCTTGGGCCGCATGTCGGTCCAGACGCTCTCGACGTAGGCCAGGCACTCGGCCTTGAGGCCCGGCGTCCCAACCGCCGTCCACCCGGCCGGGGTCTCCCGGCCGGCCGGCCAGATGGAGTACTGCTCCTCATGGTTCATGACCACCGTGTAGACGGTGGCGTCCTCGCCGTCGTCGGCCACGTTCCCCCCCTCGCTCCCGGCTCGGGCCAACGGTAGGCGAGCCGGGCGGGCGACGGCAGCCGCCTACCGGCCCGGCTGCCACTGGAGGAACACCAGGGTGGCGTCGTCGGACAGCTCCGCTCCCCGGTGGGCCCGCAGGTCCCGGGCGATCCGGCGGAGCACCTCGGCGGCCAGCAGGCCGGCGCCGCTGTACTGCTCCAGGGCGTTGCGGAGGTTGGCCACGCCGAACTGCTCCCCCGACTCGGGGCGGGCCTCCACTACCCCGTCGGAGTAGAAGAACAGCCGGTCGCCGGGGCGGAGCACGCACTCCCCTACCTCGGTGATGTCGATGCCCAGCCCGAACGGCAGGCACGGCTCGCACCCCAGCTCGGCCACGACCCGGTGGCCCCGCATGAGCATGGGCGGCGGGTGGCCGGCGTTCACCCACCGGAACCGGCCGGTGCCCACGTCGAGCTGGCTGACGTGGCCGGTGACGAACTCCTCCTGGTCGAACCGTTGCACCAGGGCGTCGTCGATCAGCTCGGCCACCACCGTCAGGCCCAGTTGGCGCCGGCGCCCGAAGCGGAAGGCACCGAGGGCCAGCGTGCTGGCCAGGGCCGAGTTCACGCCGTGGCCCATGGCGTCGAAGATGGCGAAGTCCAGCACGTCCCCGTTGAGGGAGTAGTCGAAGGCGTCTCCGGCCACCAGGTAGGCGGGTTCCAGGAGGCCGGCGATGGCCAGCTCGGGCGACGTGAAACCGAGGGGCGGCAGGAGCATGTCCCACTGCATCTCGGCCGCCAGGTTCATGGGCCGGCGGCGGCGGCGGAGCTCGATGAGGTCGGTGTAGCGGCCGGCGGTGTGCACCAGGTGGCCGACGAGGAGGCCGAGGTCGGCGGCCAGGCGGAGGATGTCGTCGTCCATGGCGTCGAACCCCAGCTCCAGCACGCCGATGCGCTCGGCTCGCTCCCGCACCGGCGTCCACACCCGCCAGCCGTCCTCGGCCTCGGTCACCAGCACCTCCTGGCGCTGGAAGGCCCGCCCGGCCATGGTGCCCTCGATCTTCACGTCCGGCGGGTCGTCGGGAAGGAGGTCGGTGGCCAGCGCCACCGGCCGGAGCGTCTCCTGCTCGTAGTCGACGACGTAGAGCACCAGGTGGTGGCCGCCCGCCTCCGACAGGGCGGCGGCGATGTCGGCGGCCAGCAGGTCGGGGGGCGTGAGCGACGCCCGACGCAGGAGATCGCTCACGATCTCCGCCCGCTCCACGGGCGGCGAGCCTACGGGATTGCCCGCGGTGTGCCGGTCGGCGGGTCAGGCGGCAGGCGCAGGACGGCGGTTCCCGACGACGGCGGGCGACGGGGGCGGTCCCCGACGACGGCGGGCGACGGGGGGCGCCTCCGGGTGCCGGCCGTCAGGGGGCGGCCACCGCCCGGGCGGCGGCGGCGGCCAGGTCGGCGGTGCGCTCCAGCTCGTCCTTGGTGTGGGCCAGGCTGGGGAAGACCGCCTCGAAGGGGCTGGGGGCCAGGGCCACGCCCCGGGCCAATAGCTCGGTGAAGAACCGGGCGTAGCGGGCGCCGTCTGCGGCCTTGGCCGACTCGTAGTCGGTGGGCGGGGTGTCGGCGAAGAAGAGCCCGAGCAGGGGTCCCGCCACCGGGACCTGCACGGCGAGGCCGGCCTCGCCGATCACCGCCGCCAGCCACCCGGCGAGCTGGGCGGCCCGGCCCGACAGCCGGGTGTAGGCCGCCTCGTCCAGCAGGTCGAGCACGGCCAGGCCGGCGGCGGTGGCCAACGGGTTCCCCGACAGGGTGCCCGCCTGGTACACGGGCCCGTCGGGGGCGAGCACGTCCATGACGTCGGACCGGCCCCCGAAGGCGGCGAGGGGCAGGCCGCCGCCGATGACCTTGCCCAGGCAGGTGAGGTCGGGCGACACCCCGAACGCACCCTGGGCGCCGCCCGGGCCCAGACGGAAACCGGTGATCACCTCGTCGAACACGAGGAGCGCCCCGGCCCGGTCGCACGCCGCCCGCAGTCCCTCGAGGAACCCGGGGACGGGCGGCACCAGGCCCATGTTGGCGGCCACCGGTTCCACGATCACCGCGGCCACGTCGTCGCCCACCTCGGGCACCCGGTTGTACGGCACGACCACGGTGTCGGCCACCGCCGCCGGGGGCACGCCGGCCGAGCCCGGGATGCCCAGGGTGGCCAGGCCGCTCCCCCCGGCGGCCAACAGCGTGTCGGCGTGGCCGTGGTAGCAGCCGGCGAAGGCCACGATGCGGCGGCGGCCGGTGAAGCCCCGGGCCACCCGCACCGCGGTCATGGCCGCCTCGGTACCGCTGTTGACCAGGCGCACCTTCTGGCAGGACGGCACCCGGGCCCGGATGGCCTCCGCCAGCAGCACCTCCCGCTCGGTGGGGGCACCGAACGACGTGCCGCCGGCGGCCGCCGCCTGCACCGCCTCCACCACCTTCGGATGAGCGTGGCCGAGGATGGACGCTCCCCACGACTGCACGTAGTCCGTATAGCGCCGGCCCTCGACGTCCCACACGTAGGCGCCTTCGGCCCGGGCCACGAAGTAGGGCGTGCCCCCGACTCTGCCGAAGGCCCGCACCGGCGAGTCGACGCCACCGGGGATGACGCCCTTGGCCCGGGCGAACAGCTCCTGGTTGGTTGCCACCCTCAGCCCGTCGCCAGACCGGCTTCGGCCAGCTCCCGGGCCAGGTAGGTGAGGATGACGTCCGCTCCCGCCCGCTTGATGGCGGCCACGTGCTCCAGGGCCACCGCCGGGCCGTCCACCCATCCACGCTCGGCCGCCGCCTTGATCATGGCGTACTCGCCGGACACGTGGTAGGCGGCCACCGGCACGTCCACCATGGCGGCCACCGACGCGATCACGTCAAGGTAGGACAGGGCGGGCTTGACCATGACCATGTCCGCCCCCTCGGCCACGTCCAGGGCCACCTCGGCCCGCGCCTCCCGGCGGTTGCGGCCATCCTGCTGGTAGGCCCGGCGGTCGCCGCCGGCGGCGATGGTGACGTCCACCGCATCCCGGAACGGGCCGTACAGGGCGGAGGCGAACTTGGCGGCGTAGGCGAGGATGGCGACCGCCGGGTGACCGGCGCCGTCGAGGGCGGCCCGGATGGTGGCCACCTGGCCGTCCATCATGCCGGAGGGGGCCACCACGTCGGTCCCCGCCTCCGCCTGGGCGACGGCCACCCTGGCGTACCGCTCCAGAGTGGCGTCGTTGTCGACGGTGCCGTCGGCGGCCAGCACGCCGCAGTGACCATGGTCGGTGTACTCGTCGAGGCAGAGGTCGGCCATGACCACCATGGCGTCGCCCACCTCGTCCCGAACGTCCGCCAGGGCCACCTGCACGATGCCGTCGGGGTCCCATGCCCCCGACCCCTCCGGGTCCTTGGCCTCGGGCACGCCGAACAGGACGAGCCCCGGGATGCCGAGGCCGGCCAGGGCTCGCGCCTCCTTGCGCAGCGACTCCCGCGTGTGCTGCACCACTCCGGGCATGGACGCCACCGGCTCGGGGTCGCGAATGCCTTCCCGAACGAACAGGGGCGCCACCAGGTCGTCCACCGACAGCCGGGTCTCCGCCACCAGGCGGCGGAGGGCGGGCGTCCGCCGCAGCCGCCGCATACGCCGGGCCGGATAGCTCATGGCGCCGATGCTACGGGGCGGGGCGGCCGTCGGCCGGCGGCCAGCAGGCGGCCAGCGCCCCGACCAGGCCGTCGATCGTGGCCTCGGCTGCCACCGTCGCCACCTCGAGCCCTCGTCGCCGGGCGGCATCGGCGGTCACCGGGCCGATGCAGCCCACCACCGGCGGCGTGGCGCCCGCCCCGGCGGCGTCCACCCAGGCGTCCACGGTGGACGCCGACGTGAAGGCGATGGCGTCGGCCGTGGCCGCCCGCGCCACGGCGTCGGGGCCGAGCGGCGCAGGGACCGTCCGGTAGGCCTCCACCACGTCCACCTCCCAGCCCTTGGCGGCCAGGCCCTCGGCCAGCGTCGCCCGAGCGACGGCCGACTGGGGCAGCAGCACGCGCCCGCCGCCGGCGGGGGCCGACGGGTACGCCTCCACCAGCGCCTCGGCCACCGCCCGCCGGGGGACGACGTCCGCCCGCACCCCCCGGGCGGCCAGGGCGTCGGCCGTGGCCGCTCCCACCGCCGCCACCGCCACGCCGCCCAGCGCCCGGGCGTCGGGCAGGTGGGCGAACAGCCGCTCCACGGCGTTGGCCGACGTGAACGCCACCCAGTCGTAGCGGGGCTCCTGCTCCTCGGCGCGGGAGCCGTGCCCGGCGCGCCCGGCGCGCCACACGACGCCGAGGCGGGCGGCGGCCCCGGCCAGGGCGGCGCCCCCGTCGGCGGGACCGACGATCTTGATGGTGGGGATCACCACCGCCTCGGCCCCGGCCCGGTCCAGGGCGGCGGCCAGCCCCGACGCCTGCGCCGCCGCCCGGGTGATCACCACCCGCCGGCCGAGGAGGGGCCGACGCTCGAACCACACCAGCTCCAGGCCGGCCACCGCGCCGATCACGATCGTCACCGGCGGCTCCAGGTCCACGCCGCCCAACTCGGCCAGCGTGGTACGCACCGTGTGCTGGTCGGGACGGGTCCCCCACCGCACGGCCGCCACCGGCGTGGACGGCGACCGGCCCCCGTCCATCAGGCGGCGGGCGATCTCGGCCCGGTGGGCCACGCCCATGAGCACCACCACAGTCCCGCCCACCCGGGCCAGCGACTCCCAGTCCACGGCGTCGTCGGGGTTGTGGCGGCTGTGGCCGGTGACCACCGTGAACGAGGTGGAGAGGCCCCGGTGGGTCACGGGGATGCCGGCGTACGCAGGCACGGCCACCGCCGACGTGATGCCGGGCACCACCTGGAAAGGCACCCCGGCGTTCCGCAGGGCCTCGGCCTCCTCGCCTCCCCGGCCGAAGACGAACGGGTCGCCCCCCTTGAGCCGCACCACCTCCAGCCCCGCCCGCCCCCGCTCCACCAGCACGGCGTTGATGGCGTCCTGGGCAACGGGTCCCCCGGGCGACTTCCCCACGTCCACCCGCTCCGCCCCGGCCGGCGCCAGGTCGAGCAGCGACGCCTCGGCCAGGCGGTCGTGCACCACCACGTCGGCCCGGGCCAACACCTCCGCCCCTCGCACGGTGAGCAGGCCGGGGTCGCCGGGGCCGGCCCCCACCAGCCACACCGTCACGCCGCCGTCCTCGCGCCCGCCGCCGCCCCGACGGCCCCGACGCGCCCGCGCCACGGGTCCCTCGGCGGGCCACTTGGGCGAGTCCGGGCGGCAGGAGCGGGGGCGGCGGTCACGCAGGGACGGGGGCCACGGCAGGCGAGGTCTCGGCCAGGAGCCACGCCGCCCCGCAACGGTCGAGCATCACCCTGGCCAGGTCGCGGCCCACCGCCGCCGGGTCGTCGCCCGAGGCCCGGCGGCGGACCAGGATCCGACCGTCGCCGCTGGCCACCATGGCCTCCAGGTGCACACCGCCGCCGTCGCCCACGGTGGCGTAGGCGCCCACCGGCTGGTCGCAGCCGCCGCCCAGCTCGGCCAGCCACGCCCGCTCGGCGTCCACCGCCCGGCGGGACGGCTCGTGCTCGATGGCCGCCATCAGCTCCCGCACCCGGTCGTCGTCGGCCCGGCACTCCACGGCCAGCGCCCCCTGGGACACCTGGGGCAGCATGATCTCGGGGCCGAGCACCTCGGCCACCGCCGACGTCCGCTCCAGGCGGCGCAGGGCGGCGAGGGCGACGACGATGGCGTGGAACCCGTCCGCCTTCTCCAGGCGGGTCTCGATGTTGCCCCGGAGGCCGCCGAAGGTGAGGTCGGGGCGCAGCCAGGACAGTTGCGCCCGGCGCCGCACCGACCCGGTACCCACCCGGGCCCCGACCGCCAGGTGCTCGAAGGTGGACCCCACCAGGGCGTCGCGAGGATCCTCCCGCTCGGGCACCGCGCCGATGACCAACCCCTCGGGCTCGCGGGACTGGAG
>JBHELO010000005.1:0-3759 GCA_046263055.1 Acidimicrobiales bacterium
CCGGACGATCCAACTCGTGGGCCGCGTCGTCCGAGCAGTGGCACGGACGACTCGAGGACAAGGTCCTCGCCGTCCGTCCGCCACTCGACCCTCATCGACCATCACCTACCCGGGCGCAATCCGGTGAGGAGCTGCTCCTTCTCGAGCCGGTCAACATGGCCTTCTGCCGGTTCCTGCTCATGCACGTGGCCGAGCCGTTGGTGGTGCTGCGCCGCATGGGCCAGGCCGTGCGCCCCCTCGGCTGGGTGGTTGGTGCACGAACCCATCACCTCGGCCGGGCGGGTCGGCCGCCGGCGTTCTGGATGCCCGGAGCCCGTCACCCCGACGTCGGCGCCCAGCTCCCCGTCCTCGTCGGCGACGCCGGCCTGGAGGTGGTCGACGCCTGGGTCGAGTCTCAGGCCGGCGCCGGTCCCGGGCCGGTGGCCGACTAAGCCGGCCGAGCTCACCGGCGTTGCCCGGGTAACGATCCGGCGGTGCTGCCATCCCTCGTCACCGTGGTGGCCCGGCGCCCCCGGACCTGAGCGGTCGCCACCCGGGAGAGGGGGGCGTCAGGCCAGCTCGAGCTGCCCGGTCCCGTCGGACGAGAGCGGGGAGGCGCCGGGTCGCCAGGTGTCGCGGAGGGCGCGGAACGATCGGGCGCAGACACGCTGGGCGGTGGCCAGGAGGATGGCCAGGTCGAGGCTGATCGACCAGTTCTCCAGGTAGAACAGATCCAGACGGCGGTAGACCTCGAACGACGGATGGTCACGGGCCTCGGCCTGCCAGAGGCCGGTGATCCCCGGCAGCATCTTGGTCTTGTGGGCCAGGAACAGAGGGTCCAGACCCTCGGCCTCCACCAGGAGGTTGGGCCGGGGCCCGACCAGGCTCATGGAGCCCCGCAGGACGTTCACCAGCTGCGGTAGCTCGTCGATGCTTGTCGCCCGCAGGAACCGCCCGACGCGCGTGATGCGGGGGTCGTGGTGGAGCTTCACCAACGGACCGGTGCGGCTGGCGAGGGCCGGCGCCAACGCCCCGTAGCGGGCCTCGGCATCGTGGACCATGGTGCGCAGCTTCAGGATGGTGAAAGGTCGCCGTCCCCGGCCCACTCGCGTCTGGCGGAAGATCACCGGGCCGCCGCCCTCCATCTTGATGGCCAGAGCGGCCAGGGCGACGATCGGGGCGGTGAGCACCAGGGCCACCGAACCCACGACCAGGTCGACGAGGCGCTTGGCGACCACCTGCCAGCGGGCGAGGTGGGCGGGCTCCAAGTAGAGCACCGGCTCGTGGGCGAAGGACTGGAGCCGCAGCCGGTGAGCGGCGAAACCCCGCAGCCCGTTGGACAGGTGCACGTGGATGCCCCCGTGCAGGAGGCTGCGGCTGATCCGGTTGAGCTCGACGCTGGTCACGGCGGTGGCGGCGATGAGCGCGCCGCCGGCGCCACTGCTGTGCACGATTTCCTCAGCGTTCGAGAGGGGCCCGAGGTAGGGGACGGGGAAGGCCAGCCGGGCCACCTCGACCTCGTCGCCGATGACGCCGACAATGGCAAGCCCCAGCTCCGGGTGGTCCGTCGCCAGCCGGTACAGGTCGAGGGCCTCCTCGTTCGACCCCAGGATGACGACGGGCCGGGAGAACCGGCCATTGCGCCGGCCCTCGGTCAACCAGCCCCTGTAGATGCCGCGCGCCGCGGCGGCGACGACGAAGGTGAGGACCCCGCCGACGAGGATCTGGCGGGCGGGAACGACCAGCCCCAGGCGCGGCCCGACCAGGAACACGAGCGCGGACTGCACCAGGGCCACCTGGCCGAGGCGCTGGACCTCGACGGCCCGCAGGCTGCACGTGCGGGCGCGGTACAGGCGCCGGCTGTCGGCCAGCACGACGGTGATCAGGCCCAGGATCACCGCTTCGACCGTGCGCCGGGCGGCCGACCCCGGCATCGCCGTCCCGCCGGCCGACGCCAGGGCCACGGTCCACCCGAGGGTGGCGGCACCGAAATCGAGGCCCCGGAGCAGGGCCCGTAGGGCGCTGAAGGGCCGCAGCCGGACCTCTGGCGGCGTCAGCGCCGACGTCTCCATCGGTGGTTCGGCGACCGGTTGGAGATGGCGAAGGAAGGGGTGCGCTTGAGCACTCAATGTGACAATCCCGGCGGCGGAGGTTGGCTTGCGGTGGCCTGGAGGCTCAGCTGGTGCGCCGACCGCGGCGCACCAGGACCCCGCCGACGACGATGGCGCCTGTGCCCACCATGACCATCTCGGCTGCGTCGATGCCCGTGAGGGCCAGGCCGCTGTTGCCCGTGCTCTGGGCGGTCACCACCCGCCCTCCGGCCAGCGAGCTGCCAGCCGCCGCAGTGTCGACCGAGGCCGCAGTGTCGACGGAGCCGGCGTTGGGCACTGGGGTGCCCGTGTACAAGGCCTGCGCCGAAGCGGCGATGGGTACACCCCCGAGCGTCAGAAACGCCGCCACGGCGGCAGCCACTTTCGTCTTCCGGGCCAGTTCGAACCGCGTCATATTCTGCCGTCCCAGCGGTAACGTGAATCTGTGCCCGTGGGGTCGAGAGTACCCCGCGCGTCGCCCTTCGACCACCGATCGCGCGTGATTTCCGTCACCCGGGGCGGAATCCCACTCTCAGTGCGAACAACTGGTCGATCCGGGCATCACCAGCGGATGGTATGGGCGCTGCCGTCGGTCCAGCGCCGGCTTCCGTCCGTCCAGGAGATGGCCGGCAGGCGCGCCGACGGCTCCACCCGGAGCGAGTGGCGGCCGCCAGGAAGCCCGAACCGGACGGTGAGCACCCGGTCGCCTCCCCGGGGGATCGACACCGAAGTGGCGACCACCCGGCTGGGCCCGTCGGCGCCCACCACGGCCAGGCTCGTCTCCCCGTCGATGCGCCCCTGGCGCGCGTCACCGGGCAGGCTCACGGCCAGGATCCCGAGGTAGACTCCCTCGCCCGCCCCGCTGCCGGGAGCGGGCCCGACCACGTAGGCCGGTTCCCCCTGTGGGGCCCGGTTGTGGAGGCGGAGACGGAGAACGGCTTCCTGGCCCGACCCGCGGCCGCGGATGTCGAGGTCGGCGGCCACGTCGAGGAAGCGGTCGAGCTTGTTGCCCCCACGGTTGAGCACACCGACCAGTAGGGAATCGGGCGTCATGGACCCGTCGATGCCCGCCGCGATCCACCCCTCCTCCTCCTCCGGCCGGGCGGACCAGGCCAGGACGTGACGGCCCCGCGCTGCCTCGCCCAGGCCCCGGGCGAGCACCGACGGGTCCCAGTCGCGGGTCGCCAGAGCGGTCACCGAGGCCCCGGCGATGGCGCCGAGCTGCTCGCGGCGGGCGCCCAGATCGGCGTCGGCGGGGAAGTCGAGGTACTGGCGGTGCAGGACCTGGTCCTCCACATGCTCGGCGTCGATCCTGGTCCCGCCGACGTCCACCGCACCCACGGCCCGGAGGAGGGCCCGGAGCGCGGCCGGGTCCAGTGCCAGCACTCCGTCCACCGGTCCGCCTCCTCTCGCCTCCCACATGCGGGCGGCCAGTGGGGCCGTGACGTCGAAGCGCGGGGACACGCCGAGGTTGCGCCACTCGCGGTTGGGCTCGAGCCATCCCCATCGAGCTGCGAGATCGGCATCCGTAATCGGTACGCCCTTCTGGAGCAACAGGTCGCCCGACGCCGTCGTCGGCTTCAGCTCGAACGACCCAGCAGCGGTGTCGAGCACGCCGACGGAGAGGAACGCGCCCGATCCGGCGCGCATCTCGGCGTTGCTGCCAACGAGGAGCAGGTAGTGGCGCGGC
>JBHELO010000006.1:0-11112 GCA_046263055.1 Acidimicrobiales bacterium
AGCATCAGTGCCTCGATGCCTCCCAGCAGGAAGAACACGAAGGCGGTGACGCCGTAGAGGATGCCGATCTTCTTGTGGTCGACGGTTGTCACCCACGACCAGATGCCCTTGGTGTAGCCCGTCGGCCGGCGCAGGAGGCGAACCGGCTCCTCGGGGGGGGCGAGTGGTGTGCGGGGGGGTTCAGTGACGATGGCCATCAGCGGCTGCCTCCGACCGGCGCGACGAGCGGGGTCACTTGAGCGTCTCCAGATAGGCGATGAGCTTGGTGATCTCGTCGCCGCTCAGCTTGAGGTTGGGCATCTTGGAGCCGGGCTTCACGCCGGGCGGGTTCTCCAGCCAGGTGCGCAGATTGTCGGCGTTGAGCTCGAACATGCTGCCGGCGAAGCTCGAGCGGCTCGACAGGTGGGTGAGGTTGGGCCCGACCTTGCCGGTGGACACGCCCTGGACGGTGTGGCAGCCCGTGCACCCCTTGGAGTTGAACAGGACCAGGCCGTCGGCGGCCGCCGAGCCGGGCGCCGGGGCGGTGGCGGCCAGGCGCTGCTGATCGACCCAGGCCTGGAACTTGTCGGGGGTCTGGACCACGCCTTTGAGGCGCATGTTGGCGTGGCTGAGGCCGCAGAACTCGGTGCACTGCCCGAGGAACGTCCCCACCTTGTCGCCGGTTAGGTTCATGTGGTTGCTCCGGCCGGGGACGACGTCGGTCTTGCCGCCCAGCTTGGGGACCCAGAAGCTGTGGATGACGTCGGCCCCCACCAGGGTGATCTCCAGGGGACGGCCCACCGGCATGTGCAGCTCGTTGGCGGTGACCACGCCGAGGTCCGTGTAGTTGTACTCCCACCACCACTGGTGGGCGGTGACGGTCACGTTGATGGCGTTGGCCGGCTTGTGGGCCAGCTTGAAGATGGTGGCGATGGTGGGGATCGCCACCGCCAGCAGGATCAGGGCGGGGATGAGGGTCCAGCCCACCTCCAGGCGGGTGTTGCCGTGGACCTGGACGGGCTCGGGGCCCCCGTCGCGGTGGCGGAACTTGATGACGAAGACCAGCACCATGCCCTCGACGGCCACGAAGATGACGGCGGCCACCAGGAAGACGGGGTTGATGAGGTGGTCGATGGTGCGGGCGTTGGGGCCCGCCGGCTTCAGGGTGTCCTGGGGGGCGTTGGAGGCGCAGGCGGCGGCCACCATGGCCAGCAGGGCCAGGGCCGCGCCCAGGCGGAGGGGCCGCCGGCTCGAGGTGCGCGAGGCCGCCCTGCCCCCCTCCCGCCGTGTGGCCAGCCCTCTCACTCCTGCGCTCCTCCCCGTCGCCGTGCTCCCCGATGGTGCGTCGACACCACTGTCTCCCGACTCCCGGCCCAACGTCCAATCTGGCTACGCACTGACGAGGAGCTTGCCCTGCATGGTCGGGTGCACGTCGCAGTGGAAGTAGTAAGTGCCCGGCGGGGGGGCCGTGAACCGGTAGTCCACGGTGGTGGGGCCGGGCACGATGTCGCCGGTGAAGACCCGGGCGGTGAAGCCCGGGTCGCTGAAGATGGCGATGTTGTGGGGGATGGCCGAGTCCTTGTTGTTGAAGGAGATGTCGGCCGGCAGGCCGGCCTTCAGGGTGAGGTCCTTCTGGAGGAACTGCAGCCCCGACGCCGACTCCTTCACCGGCCCCGCCGAGATGCCCGCCGGCTTCTCGATCTTGCGGGGGCCGACGGCGGCGGCGGCGATGCCCCCACCGGTGAGGACCAGGCCGGCCACCGCCAGGATGGCCACCAGGGACTGCCGGGACAGGGCCGGCTTGACGGACACCAGCGAGGCGGTGCCCAGGATCACGACCGCGGCGGCCAGGGCGATGGCCGTGGACGCCTGCTCGGGGACGGCCAGCAACACCCGGGACAGGCAGAACATGAGCGAGAAGATGGTGAACAGGCCCACCACCGGGATGCCGAGGGGCATGAGGTTCAGCACCCGGCCGGTGTGGTCGGCGGAGACGCCGGTCGTCCAACCCACCACCGTGGCCACGGCCAGGACGAGGCCGGCGATGGCTGCCACCGGGCCGATCACGAAGCCCAGCAGCACCAGGGTGGCCGCCACTGTGGCCGCCGCCGGCCACAGGGCGCCGGCCAGCGGGCGGGTGGGGGCCACGCGTCGGAGCTCCGGGCCCGGGGCGTCGGCCGGGACGGGGGGGGCGTACTCGTTGGCCCGCTCCCGGGTGACGGAGATGCCGGCGTAGGCGGCCACCGCCATGAGGCCGAGGAGGAGAAGCACCCCGTCGCGGTCGCCGGTGGTCATGCCGTAGGCCAGGGCGAACACGAAGGCCACCGCGCAGAGCGGCAGGAAGACCTTGGACGGGAGCGTCAGCACGGGCCGGTCACCGGGCGGCGCGGCGAGGGCCGGCGGGGCGGGTCACTTGTGGGCATGGTGGCTGAGGAGGAAAAGGGCGGTGACCACCGCCAGCCAGGTGACGTTGCCGTACTGCCAGAAGAGGGCGGTGGCGGTGACCGGGTCGTGGTCGTCCCGGCCGTAGTGGCCGGCGAGGGACTGGCCGGCCACCACCGCCACCATCACGATTCCGGCGATGACGTGGGCCAGGTGGTACCCCATCAAGAGGTCGAACAGGGTGGCGTAGGCGTGCTTGGACGGGCCGAAGCCGGCGTGGGTGATGGCGTACCACTGGGCGTTGCCGATGGCCAGGCCCAGGATCACGGTGAGGATGGCGGCGCTCATGGCGTTGCGCTGGTCGTTGCGGCGCACCGCGTACGCCATCCACGACACCGAGGCGGCCGACATCAGCGCGGTGATGGTGACGATGGTGGGCAGGTAGGTGCTGAGCTTGACGCCCGGCGACGGCCAGCGGGGCGACCCGCCCTTGATCGTGAAGTAGGCCACCAGCAGCGTGACCAGCACCATGGCGTCGGCCGCCAGCAGAAGTTTCATGCCCAGGAGGGTGGTGCCCGCCGGCCGACCGGCAGGCTGGGGCTCGGCCTCGACCGCGCCCGATGGGAGGGCGAGTTGGGGGGCGGCCGGGGGAGCGGCGGCACGGGCGGGAGCGGTCACCGCCATCAGACTGCCGCCTCGGGGGCGGCCGCGGTGCGCAGGTCGAGCATCGGGGCCTCCGATCGCACGTCGGGCAGGCGGTCGAAGTTCCACGACGGGGGCGGCGAGGACGTGGCCCACTCCAGGGTGTGGCCGCTCCAGGGGTCGTCGGCCGCCCGCCGGCCCCGCCGGCCGATCACGCTGACAACCAGGTCGGCGGCCAGCACCAGCACGCCGAGGGCGGTGATCAGGGCGCCGGCGGTGGCCACCAGGTTGGCGGGCCCGAACCCGTCGCCCGACGGGTAGGTGGCCAGGTGCACGTGCATGTCCTGGGCGCCGAGCACGAACATGGGCAGGAAGGAGAGGAGCACCCCGCCCACCAGGAGGGTGGCGGCCAGCAGCTGGGCCCGGTCGGACAGGTGGCGACCCCAGAGCTTGGGTGCCCACCACGTGAGGGCGGCCACCACCGCCAGCGTCGACACCCCGAAGAACAGGGTGTGCTGGGTGGCCACCTGCCAGTAGTTCCGGTGGAGCCGGGTGGTGGCGCCGATGGCGGCCACCGCCTCGCCGGCCAGGCCCACCGCCAGCACCGCCAGGACACCGCCGGCGTACACCATCGGGGCTGACCGGAGCTCGGCGGCCCGGACGGTGCCGTCCTTGAGGCCGGTGACCAGGGTGGCCACCACGTTCAGCAGCACCGAGGCGACGGGGGCCAGCACCACCAGGGCGCCGATAGCGAACAGCAGGTGGGCGCGGGAGAGGCTCGGCACCTCGCTGCCCCAGCCGGCGAAGGCGAGCACCCCCACCGCCCCCAGGGCGGCGAGGGCCCGGGGGTGAGAGAAGAGCCGGCGGCGGGCCGTCACCGGGACGATCTCGGCCGCCACGCCCAGGGCGGGGAGGACCAGCGCCCACAGGGTGGGATAGGCGGCGAACCAGAAGAGGCGGGGCCACAACTCGGGGTTGCCGCCACCCGAGCCGGTGAAGCCGTTGAAGACGTGGCCGTTGTAGTGGCGGTCGACGAAGAGCATCACCAGGCCGCCCACCAGCACAGGGAGGGCCAGGAGCATGATCGAGCCGGACACCAGGACCGACCACGAGAAGACGGGGGCCCGCCGCATGGTGAGCCCGGGGGCCCGCATCTTCACCACCGTGACCACCAGGTTGGCCGACGCCAGCACGAGGGCCACCGCCACCAGCCCCAGCCCCAGGACCATCAGGTCGGGGCCGTGGCCCCGGAAGGCCCGCCCCTCCGGGAGCGGCGAGGACAGGGCCCAGCCGGAGACGACCTTGCCGCCGGATACGAACGGCGACGCCACCATCATGGCCCCACCCGCCACCACCAGCCCCAGGGCCAGGCCCTGGAGGCGGGGGAAGGCGAGGCGGGCGGCACCGATCTGGAGGGGCACGACAGCGGTGGCCAGGCCCACCCAGGCGGGGGCCAGGAAGCCGAACACGCCGAGGGTGCCGTGCAGCGTGAAGAGCTGGCGGTAGGTGGTTTCCCCCACCACGCCGGCGTTCGAGGTGGTCAGCTGGGCGCGCATCACCACCGCCAGGACCCCGGAGGCCACGAGGAAGAGGATGGCGACCACCACGAAGAGGGTGCCCACCACCTTGTGGTCGGTGCCCGCCGGCCAGGGGGCGGGAGCCGCCGGCTCCTGGGCGGCGAGGGGCTCCTCCTCGGGAGCCGGGCTGCCCGGGGTGACGGGGGTCTCGGTGACAGCCATCCGGGCGGGACTCTATACAGCGCCCCCCGAAGGGGTCCAAAGCACTGCGACCTGTCCGAAGCGCTGCGACCTGCGCATTCAGCGCCATGACGGGCGGGCGGCGGCGGCCGGTTCCCGGCGCGAGCCGTCGACCGGGCCGGGAGTCGACTTGGCGACGGCCCCCGCCGGCACCAGCATGGTCGGCGTGAGCCCGGCCGTCCTCCCGGCGCCGGCGTGGCCGGGCGTACTCCTGCGGTGGGAGCTCGACCCGGGGGTGGTGGCCGGCGTCGTGCTGGCCGGTGTCGCCTACGAGGCCGGCTGGCGGGCGTGGGCCCGCTCGACCGGCGGCCGCTGGGCGCCCCGGTGGCGCCGCTGGGCGTTCGCCGCCGGCCTGGGCATCATGGTGGTGGCCCTGTGCTCGCCGGTGGCCGTCTATTCCGACGAGCTGTTCTCGGTGCACATGGTGGAGCACCTCCTGCTGGTGATGGGAGCCGCCCCGCTGCTGGTGGCGGGGCGGCCGGTGGCGGTGACCAGCGGCCTGCTCCATCCCGCCCGCCGCCACCGGCTGCTCCGTCTTCGCCGCCGGCGGGTGGTGTCGGTGGCGGGCCACCCGCTGGTGGCCTGGGGGGCCTTCGCGGCCGTGGGCTGGCTGGTGCACTTCTCGGGGCTGTACGAGCTGTCGCTCGAACAGCCGGCGGCCCACGCCGCCGAGCACGTCCTGCTCCTCGGGTCGGCCCTGTTGTTCTGGCGGCCGATCGTGTCCCCCGGCGGCGCCGGCCGGCTGTCCCACCCGCTCCGGCTCCTGTACCTGGCCCTGGCCATGCCCCAGGAGACGTTCCTGGCACTCGCCCTCTACTCGTCGTCGGCGCCGCTGTACGCCGTCTACGGGCACGCCGGCCGACCGTGGGGGCCGTCGCCCCTGGCCGACCAGCGCACCGCGGGCGGGATGCTCTGGGTGGTGAGCGAGCTGGCGCTGCTCGTGGCCGTCCTCGTCACCGCCAACGCCTGGGCCGACCACGAGGCCCGGGTCACGGCCCGCCGGGAGGCCCTCGAAGACGCCGCCGCGGTGGCCGCCGAGCGGCTGGGCTAGCGGATCAACTGGTCCACGGCCATGGCCGCGAAGAGCAGGGTCACGTAGGTGATCGACCAGGCGAACAGGCGCATGGCCCGCTCCGGGGTGCCGTCGCGCGCCAGGCGGGTGGCCTTGTAGGTGAACAGCCCGCCGAGGAGGATGGCCGAGGCCAGGTAGAGGTCGCCCATCCGGCCGATGGGCCAGAACACCAGCGTGATGGCCCAGAGGATCACGGTGTACACGACGATCTTGCGGGCCGTCTCCGCGAAGCTGGCCACCACCGGGAGCATGGGGACGTCGGCCGCCTCGTAGTCCTCGCGGTAGCGGATGGCCAGGGCCCAGAAGTGGGGCGGCGTCCAGTAGAAGATGATGGCGAACAGGACCAGCGGCGCCAGGCCCAGCGAGTTGCGCACCGCCGCCCACCCGACCAGCACCGGCACCGCCCCCGCCGCCCCGCCGATGACGATGTTCTGCGACGACGTGCGTTTCAGCCACAGCGTGTACACGAAGACGTAGAACAGGGTGGCGCTGAGGGCCAGCAGGGCGCTGAGGGGGTTGACCGCCAACCACAGCTCCACTGCCGCCGCTGCCTCCAGGGCCACCGCGAAGGCCAGGGCCGAGCCGGGGGTCACCTCGCCGGTGACGAGGGGCCGGCCCCGGGTGCGCTTCATGAGCCGGTCTATGTCGCGGTCCACGTACATGTTGATGGTGTTGGCCCCCGCCGCCGCCAAGGCGCCGCCCACGAGGGTGGCGAGCACCAGGCCCAGCGGCGGCAGGCCCCGCTGGGCCACGACCATGGTGGGCAGGGTCGTGACCAGCAGCAGCTCGACGATGCGGGGCTTGGTGAGGGCCACGTACGCCGCCAGCCGGCTGCGGGAGGTGGCGGCGGCGCGGCGCGACATGCTGTGCCGACGATACGGCCCGCTTCCCCGATTGGACAAAGCGGGGCCCGGCCCGCCGCTCAACCCTGGTCCAGCCACTCGGCGAAGCCGGTGGCGAACAGGGCGGGCAGGCCCCCCGTGTGGACGAAGACCACGAGGGACCGGGGCGGGACTCGGCCGGCGCGGACTGCGTTGACCAGGCCGGCCATGGCCTTGCCGGTGTAGACGGGGTCGAGCACCAGGCCCTCGGTGCGGGCGGCGAGCCGCATGGCGTCCCTGGTTGCGCCCGTCGGTACGCCGTACCCGCCGGGGCCCACCTGGTGGTGGTCCACCAGGGCCACCGGCAGGGCGGCCCCGGGCGCCGAGGCCGGTGCCGGGCCCGGGGTGGGCAGCGAGCCGGGGCCGGGGCCGGGGGCGTGGCCACCGGGAGGTGCCGGGTCACCATCGGGCGCCGGCAGGCCGGCCAGGGCGGCCACCTCGGCCGCCTTGGCGGGCACCGCCTCGTCCAGGTCGGGGCGGGCCCCCACGTCCACGCCGAGCACCGTGCGGTGGTCGCCCAGCCCGGCCACCAGGCCGGCGTGGGTGCCCCCCGAGCCGTCGGCAACCACCACCAGGTCGAGGTCGGGCAGCTGGTCGCGCAGCTCAAGGCCGGCTCGCACGTAGCCCAGGGCACCCACCGGGGACGCCCCGCCGATGGGCATCAGGTAGGGACGGTGGCCCTCGTCCGCCAGCCGCCGGCAGGTGTCGTCGATCACCGTCTCCAGGGCGAAGTAGTCGAGCTCGCCGGCGCGCCCCGCCCACACCAGATCGGCGCCCAGCAGCTCGTCGAGCACCAGGTTGCCGGAGGGGACGGGTGGGCGCGACCCGTTGATCACGACGGTGGCGGCCAGGCCCAGGCGGGCGGCGGCGGCGGCCGTCATGCGCACGTGGTTGCTCTGGGCCCCGCCGCCGGTGACCAGGGTGTCGCAGCCGCGGTCCAGGGCGTCGGCGCAGAGGTACTCCAGCTTGCGGGCCTTGTTGCCGCCGCCGGCCAGGCCGGTCAGGTCGTCGCGCTTGACCCACAGGCGCCCGGGGACCATGCCCAGTGTCGCGCCCAGCCGGTCCAGCGGCTCGACCGGCGTCGGCAGGTGGGCGAGGTCGATGCGGCAGTCGAGGGCGGCGCGAGGCGTCAAGCCCGCGGCACGCTAGCCCCGGGGCCGCCGCCGCCGACCGCGCCCGTGCCCATGGCGGGCGACGTTGCGCCGGCCGGCGGCGGCGGCGAGACTGGGCCCGGTGGACGGCGACCTGGCGGCGGCGGGAGGGGATCCGATGCCCATCAGGGGCGTCCCTCCCGAGTTGCACGTCGACGTCGTAGCTGCCCTCGTGCGCCGCCAGGCGGCCGACACCGCCCGCCTCCTCGACTTCGTGGCCACCCGACTGGGCGGCGCCCTTCCCGGAGCCGTCGCCGTCTCCCACCGGGGCCTGTTGGGCACCGGGCGGGTGTCGTCGGTGCGGGTGACCCTGCCCGGTGTGGAGCTGGAGCTGGCCGCCGGCCCCGGTGGCACGGTGGCCGCCACCGTCGGCCGCTCGGTGGGCGGCGTCGTCCTGCGCCACGACCCTGTCACCGTCGACGAATGGGTCGACCATCTGGTGACCGCCCTGGTGGAGGTGGCCGGGCGGTCGGAGGCTGCCAACGCCGCCCTGGCCGCCCTGGTCCGGTAGTCGGACCCTGAGCCCGAGGAGCCCCCGAAAATGTCCGATCAGCTCGACGTGTCCACCTCCCAGGCCCGCCTCCGGGACAACGCCGCCGGCACCTGCTTCACCTCCGACCTCTCGGTCAACGAGTTCCTGCTCGTCCGGGAGACCGGCTTCGAGCCCCTGGGCATGGTGGTCGGCAGCTCGATTTACCACATCGGCATCCAGGTGGCCCGGTGGGGGAAGTCCCAGGAGCTGACGGTGCTGACCGCCGCCATGTACAACGCCCGGGAGCTGGCCATGCGGCGCATGGAGGCGGAGGCGGCCGAGCTGGGGGCGGACGGCATCGTGGGCGTCCGCATCGACATGAACATGTACGCCTGGGGCGAGTTCGTGGCCGAGTTCGTGGCCGTGGGCACGGCCGTCCGCTCGGTCAGCCGCCCGGGCGAGTTCCGCAGCGGCGGCGGCCGGCCGTTCACGTCCGACCTGAGCGGCCAGGACTTCTACACCCTGTGGCGGGCCGGCCACTTCCCGGTGGCGTTCGTGTTCGGCACCTGCGTCTACCACGTCGCCCATCAGGGGATGTTCCAGTCCGTCGGCCAGGTGGGGCGCAACGTGGAGATGCCCCAGTTCACCCAGGCCCTCTACGACGCCCGGGAGCTGGCCATGGGCCGCATGCAGGCCGAGGGTGAGCGAGATGGCGGGACCGGCATCGTCGGCGTCCGCCTGGTGGAGCAGAACCACGTGTGGGGCGAGCACGCGCTGGAGTTCCTGGCCATGGGCACGGCGGTGCGGGCATTCGACCTGGGCGGCGATCCGCCCGCTCCCGGCTTGGTGCTGCCGCTGTCGGGCTGACCACGCCGGGGGCGGCCACAGCCCGGCCGGTAAGCTCGCCACCATGGCACGGTGTCACGAGCTCGTGACGCAGACGTCGCCGAGTGTGACCACCCGATGACCGCCGGCGAGGAGGCGTACAGGTACGCCGTCTGGCGAGCGGCGTGCACCGGGCACGTCGGCTCCGGCCCGGACGCGTGGGCGGGCGACCCGATGGCGCTTCGAGTCGATCGGACCGCGCCTCCCCCGGGCCGCGCCGCGCCCTGCCACCGGGGTCGCCACCCATGCCCGCTCCCCCCCCACCCAGGACGAGGTTGGTGCGCAGGCCATGGATGAGGAAGGGTTCGACGCCCCCTACGGCGACGAGGAGGAGGAGGTCGCCGATCCGGCGGCCGAGGTGCTGGCCTGGCTCCGAGGCGAGTTCGACGACGTCAACGCCTCCTTGCGGGCTCTCTCCGACCGCCTGGCCCGCCAGGAGGCAGCGGTGCAGCAGGTGCTCGGGTCCCAGGAGGCCGAGCTCAACGTGTCGCTGGCCGAGCTGGAGGGGTGCGCGGCCCAACTGCGACAGGAGGCGGCCGGGCTGGCCGGGATCCAGGACGCCCTGCTCGCCTCCCTCCCGAGTCTGGTGGCGGACGCCGTCCGGCCCGCCACCGCCGCCGTCGTCGACACCGCCACCGGCCAGGTCCGCACCGCCCTGGCCCAGCTCGGCGCGGCCCTGGCCGAGGCCCTCCCCGCGGCGGTGGCCGATGCGGTGGCGCCCTCGCTGGCCGCCGCCCGCCCGCCGACCCTGCCCGAAGCGCCGCCCGTCCCCCCGGTGGCCGCTGCACCGCGGCCGGCCGGGGCCGGCCCCCCGGCGGACGGCGACATCGTCTCCCAGCTCCACCAGGCCCAGGACGAGGCCGCCGAGTGGTTCACCATCGTGGTGGACGAGGCCGTCCGCCGCTCGGTGGAGCGGTGGCTGGCCCCGGCGGTAGCCGCCGCCCCGCCGCCCGCCGGGGAGCCGTCGGCGGCTCCGGCCGTCCCTCCCGACCAGCCCTCGGAAGAGGCCGTCCAACCGGACCCGCCGGCGGCTGGCCACCAGGCCACCGGCGGCGCCCGGGTCGCGGGCCGCGAGCCCGCCCCCGGCGCCACCGCGGCGCCGGCCCCCGCCCCGACGCCGGTGCCCGGCCGCCCGTTCGGTGACGCCGGCCCCGACGGCGCCTCGGGGATCGGGCCACGCTCGGCCCCCGCCCGGTCCATCGAGGGTCCCGGCCCGGTCCCGACCGCCCGGCCTTCGCCGCTCGTCGGATCAGCGACGGCGGCCACCGACCCCGCGGAGACGCCGGCCGGCGGGGTGGAGGCGCCCGCCGGCTCGGCAGGGCAGGCCGCCGGCAGCGCGGAGGCGCCCGCCGGCGGGGTGGAGGCGCCCGCCGGTTCGGCAGGGCAGCTGCTGGCGGCCGGGAGCTCCACGCCGCCTGAGCCATCACCCGCAACGGCGGGCGGCCTCGCACCGCCCGGCAGTGCCCCGGCCGGGGCACCGGCGGGCATCGACCCGGCCGGGGCACCGCCGGGCATGGGCCCGGCCGGCGGAGAGGCGGGCACTAGCCAGGCCGGGGCACCGCCGGACCCGGCGACCGGCCTGGCGCCGGCGGGCATCGCCTCGCCCGGGGCGCCGCCGGGCCCTGAGCCCCGAGGGGCGGACGGCAGCCACCGGTCCCTCGCGCCGGCGGACGGGCAGGCGGTGGGCGGCGCCGACGGCGGAGGGGCGGCCCTCGTCGACGACGAGCCAGAGCCGGCCGGGCGCGAATCGGCCGTGGCCTGCGTGCTGCCCGGCGTGGCGGTGGGGCCCACGCTGGCCCTGGGCGTGGCCGACGCTCTCGGCCGTGCCCGCCTGCGCCGGCGGCGCCGGCGGTCGGCGGTCGCCCCCTCGGCCGGCCTGTACCGCCACGAC
>JBHELO010000007.1:0-2702 GCA_046263055.1 Acidimicrobiales bacterium
ATCGACACGTACCCGCGTTGAAAGCGGTGCACGACGCCGGGCGGCCGGCCACGGGCAAGGCGCTCCGGGCGCTCCGGGCGGGGCGGGCGGCCTGGCCGCCCCGGGAGGTGGTCTTCGAGGTCCTCCACACCCCCGGCCACACGCCGGAGCACGTGAGCCTGCTGGTGCGTGACCGCTCGGCTGCATCTTTTCGGCCCGCTCCACGCATCCAATGACGTGATGGCCAGCGCGGCGACCGACTCCGACCTCGTCGTCGCGGCGCGCGGTGGTGACGCGGTCAGCTTCGGCGAGCTCGTGCGTCGTCACGGGCCTCGCCTGGTGGCCCTGGCCCGTTCCCTGGTGGGCACCGAGGGGGCCGAGGACGCCGTGCAGGAAGCCATGATCGACGCTTACCGGGGGCTGGACGGCTTCGCCGGCACCGCCGCCGTCGGCACGTGGCTCTTCCGCATCACCCTCAACCGGGCCCTGGCCGAACGCCGCAAGCGCCGGCCCCTGGTGATCGACGCCGAGCCCCTCGACCTCCTGCGGCGCTGGGAGGACCCCGACTATGCCGTCGACCCCGCCCTGGTGGCCGCCCGGCGCTCCGACGCCCGGACGGTACGGGCCCTGCTCGACGAGCTACCGGAGACGTACAGGACGGCGATCGTCCTTCACGACTGCCAGGGGCTGTCGGGACCGGAGGTGGCCGAGGCCATGGGCATCCCCCTGCCCACGGCCAAGTCCCACATCCGCCGCGGACGCATGGCCCTGTTCACCCTCCTCGGCGACGACGACCGAGGCCTGCTGGCGGAGGTCCGATGACGCCCCTCAGCTGCGTGTCGGCCCGTTCGATGGTGTCCGACTACATCGACGGCGACTTGCCCGCCGACCTGGCCCGGGCCCTCGAGGCGCACCTGGAGACGTGCCCCCGCTGCCCGCCCCTCTACGCATGCCTGGTCGAGACGCTGGCCGACCTGCGGGCGCTGGAGGACGTCGAGGGAGTCGACGCCCTGGCCGCCCGGGTGGTGGCCGCGCTGGGCCAGGACCGTCCCGCACCGGGCTCCGAGGGCGGCGCATGACGCCCGAGGCCGGGTCGTGGCCGGGCGCTCGGCGGCCCCGAACCGTACCGACGAACGAAATGGAAGGTATGCGATGAGACTCCGTCAGCGCACCAGCGATCGGACGCAGGGCGTGCATCCGACCCCGTCGCCGGACGGGCCGGCGGCGGCGGCACCGGCCGCCGTCGCCAACTTCCACGGTCGTCCCGCCCGGGGCCGCCCCGACGTCCTCGCCGACGCCGCCGGCGAGGTCCTCGACGGCCACTGGGGCGCCTCCGCCCGCTACGACCGGATGGCCGAGGTGACCGACGCCCGCCGGCTGACCTCCACCGGCACGGTCTGGCTGGCCTTCCAGGTCGTCGACCATCAGCCCTTCTCGTTCCTGCCCGGCCAGTACGTCGGCATCGAGCACCGGCTGCCCAACGGCGCCCGGCGGCGCAGCCCGTATTGCATCATGCCCGCCCCCGCCCCCGACGGCCGGTTCGAGCTGGTGGTCCGGGTGGTGCCCGACGGGCCCGTGTCGCGCTACCTGGGCGGGCTGGTGCCCGGCGATCGGATCGTGTTCCGCGGCCCGCTGGGGCCCTCCATGGTGCCCCACGACGGTGACCGCGATCTCGTGCTCATGGCCACCGGGGTCGGGGTCGGGCCCTTCCTGTCTCTCGCCCGTCACCTGCTCGAAAGCGGCTTCGAGCGCCGCATCACCCTGTTCTGGGGCCTCCGCGAGGAGGCCGACGTGTGCCTGACCGACCGCCTCGACCAGCTGGCCGCCGACCACCCGGGCTTCGGCTACCGGATCTCCCTGTCCCAACCGCCGCCCGGCTGGGGCGGCCTCGTCGGCCGCCTCACGGAGTCGGTCCCGGCGGCCCTGGAACGCCTGGGCACCACCCGCTTCTACCTGTGCGGCAACGGGGCCATGACCGAGGAGTTGCGCCTGGCGCTGTCCGACCTCGGGGTCTCCGAGCGCTTCTTGTACACCGAGCCGTACTTCAACCGCCGCCACCGTCCCGATCCCGAGGTCCTGGCCGGCATCCGGTCGCGCTTCGTCGCCTGCGACCTGTTCTCGCCGCAGGCCCACCGGGCGCAGCGCGGCCTGGCCCTCGATTCGGCCGACGACCCGGGCACGGGCGGCAACGCCGACCCCCGGTCCCCGTCGGACGTCACCATCCGGGTGCCCGACTTCCTGGGGCCCGGGCTTGGCCGCGAGGGCGAGCGGGTAGGAGCCGGTCGCCCGTAGGGAGGGAGGCGCCGGCCGATGGACGCCAAGACGCTGGAGGAGCGACGCCGCGACCTCCAGCTGGTCGACGTGCGCTGGCCCAACGAGTGGGACGCAGGCCACATCAACGGCGCCGTGCACATCCCCCTCGACCAGCTCGACGACCACCTCGACGAGCTCGACCGGTCCCGTCCGGTGGTGACCGTGTGCCGCAGCGGCAGCCGCAGCACCGAGGCAGCGCGGGCTTTGGAGGCCGAGGGGTTCCGCGCCGAGAGCCTCGACGGCGGGATGCTGGCCTGGGAGGAGGCGGGCCTGCCCGTCGCCACCGCCGACGGCGCACCAGGCCGGGTGGCGGAGCCGGAGCCGCCCGCCGACGACCGCGCCGAGGAGCACCAGCGCCTGCAGGCCGACTTCATGAGCCTGATCTTCGAGGTGCGGGACCACTTCGGCGA
>JBHELO010000008.1:0-20493 GCA_046263055.1 Acidimicrobiales bacterium
GACGAGACGTAGGCCGCGAGCTCGAGCGCGCGCTCGTGGGACTCCACGTCGATCATCCACCAGCCGGCGACCAGGTCGCTAGTCTCGGGGGTGCGGGCCGTCGGTGGTGACCGGCGCGGCGTCCGGGCCGCCGTAGCGCACCCAGGTGCGCGCTGGCGTGCGCGCCTGCGCGTCGACGTACTCGCCGTTCTCCTCGAGGAGCTCGCTGACGTGATTCTGGAAGGCCATGTGCGCCTCCACGTCCTCGGGCGCCACTGGTCCATCGGGGCACGCGACGGTGCGGCTCCGGGCCGCCGCGGTAGTGCTTGAGGAGCAGGTACTTCGGCATCGTGGTCTCCTGGTGTCGTGGGCCCGCCTGTCGTGGCCCTCACCTGGTGAGCGGAGCCGATCAGAGCTTCTCGACATGGAAGCACTCATCTCGCTCCCAGACCATCGCGTCGCCGGAACGGTGACCGGGGCGCCGCGCTCATCAAAAGCTGACCACCCGCCCGTCGGGGCGACTCCGAGGGGTCAGCGGTAGTTGCCGGTGTGGCCGAGGCTGAACCGGCCGGGCTGGGGGAACAGGCACAGCCCGTGAGCGCCGTTGCCCACCGGGATGCGGTGGACCACCTCGCCCGAGCGGGTGTCGAACACGTAGACCACCGAATCGTTGCGTCCCGTCACCCAGAACTGGCTCCCGTCGGCCGTCACCCCGCCCATGTCCGGGCTCCCGCCGCCCGGGATCTGCCAGGTGGCGGTCACCGCCATGGTGGCCACGTCCAGGACGGCCACCGAGCCGCCCAGGCGGTTGGTGGCGTAAAGCGAGCGGGCGTCCCGGCTGAAGTACAGGCCGTGCGTGCCGCGGCCCGTCTCCACGAACCCGGCCAGGGCCATGGTGTCGCCGTCCACGACCTGCACCCCGTCGTGGTGGCCGGGCAGGTCCTGATTGGCCACGAAGAACCGCCGCCCGTCGGGCGACAGGCGGACGTCCACCGGGGATCCCCCCACCTGCAGCTCGCCCGCCACCGCCCGGGTGGCGAGGTCCACCTTCACCAGCCACCCCGAGAACTCGCAGGAGATGACCAGGTAGCGGCCGTCGGCCGAGAAGTCCAGGTGGTCGGGGCCGGGGTGGTCGATGGCCACCGAGCCGGTGAGCTTCCACGTGACGGGGTCGTGGAAGTCCAGGCGCATGTCCCGCTCCGCCACCACGATGGCCTGTGAGCCGTCGGGCGTGAAGTACAGGTTGTAGGGGTCGCTCACCGGCACCGGCGTGCCCGGCACCCCGCTGACCGGGTCGACGGGTGTGAGCGAGTTTCCGGCGGTGTTGTCCACGTACAGGGTCTTGAGGTCGTAGGACGGCGTCACGTGCTGGGCACCGGCGAAGCCGGCGTAGTGGCCGACCACCGCGTAGGTCGTGGTGTCGATGACATCGAGGGTGTTGGCCAGGCTGTTGGGGACGTAGGCCCGGGTGGGGACGCCCGCCACCGACGGGCTCATGCGCCCGGCGGCGGTCGCCCCGTAGACGTCCACCGGCCCCGCCGGCGCGGTCGGCGGGGCAACGCCCGGGCGGCCGGTGGTGGTGGTGTGGGCCGCCGGGGCATCGGTCCCCGAGCCCGCGCAGCCGGCGGCCACCACCACGAGGGCGACGGCGGTGACGAGCGGGCGCAGGCGCAGGTGCAGGAAGGGACCTCGCGAGAAGGGACGAACGGGGGGCGGTGGCGGGCCGCTTGCCGCCGCGCCGGTGCCCCGGTGTCAGGCGGTGGTCGGGCCGCCCTGCTCGCGGCCCCGGGCTTCCCGTTCGGCCAGCAGTGCATCGAGCTCGGCCCGCGTCATGGTGACCTGCTGGCCGCCCGCCGGCGGGGCCGGATCGCCCCGCCCGGCGTCTTGGAGCCCCTTCTCGAACTCCGACTTGGCCGTGCCCAAAGAACGGGCCAGCTTCGGCAGCTGGGACCCGCCGAACAGCAGGGCGATGAGAGCTATCACGATGAGCAGGTCGGGCCCGATGATCTCGGCGAGCACGGCACGAGCCTAGGCCCGGCGGACGGCAACGCCACGTCGCGGCCCGACGGCGATCATCAGATCAGCCCGCAGAGGGGGGCGGTGGTCCACGGGCCCCAGCCTTCCCGGGCCTGGAGCTGGTGGGCCGCCGCGTCCTGGACGTCGGGCGGGTAGTCCTGGGCCGAGCCGGTGTAGCCGAGCGAGTGCCAGGTGGCGTCCTGGATCTGGTAGGCGCCGCCGCCCGGGGCCCGGTAGTTGTTGCCCGACTCCAGCTGGCGGATGCAGGCGAAGGGGTCGCCGGTGGCGGCGTGGGGCGACGCGGACGTCGGGGCGGTGCTGGCCGGCGGCCCGGCACCCGAGCCGGGCGAGCTGACCACCCGCGGTACAGCCGCCACCGTGATGCGGACGGCGGCGGCGGCCGCCTCCTGGGCCCGGCGGGCCTGCTCGGCGGCCACCAGCGAGGCCACCTCGCCGTTCACCGTGGCGAGGTTGGCCCGCTGGGCGTCCTCGGCCGACAGCAGTACCGCCCGCTCGCCGGTGATGCGGTCGCTGTCCGCCTTCGCCTTGGCCAGGGTGGCGGTGAGCACGGCCTGGCGGGCGTCGAGGTCCTGGGTGGCGCTTCGTAGGCCCTCCACCGCCGAGCGGTCGAGGCCCGACACCAGGCTGAGGTAGGTGTCGTAGACGGCCAGGTTGGACCCGGCCTGGAGGCGCTTGCCCAGCACCGACACCGACCCGCCGTGGGTGTAGGCGTCCACCGCCTCCACGGCCAGGCGCCGGCGGGCCTCCTGCTGGGTGGCGGTGGCGGCGCGCAGCCCCGTCTCGGCCTGCCGGAGCGACTCCTGCACGTCGGCCAGCCGGGACTGGGCGTCCCGCAGGCGGCGGTCGGCGTCCACCACCCGTGACGCCTGGGCGGCCAGGTCGTCGGTGATGCGGGCCGCCTCCGCCCGCTTGGCGTCGGCGGGGTCGGCGGCCGCCGCCCCCGTCGGGACGGTGGCCAGGGCCACGGCTGCGACCAGGGCGATACCGACGCTGGCGCGCCGGCCACGGGCGCGCCAGCCACGACGGAGGAGAGACGTGGCGATCCGCAGACGCTAGCCCAGGCGCCGCCGCGCCCGGCCAATGGTCCGCCCGGTCCGCCCGTCGGGCCGCTCAAACGCGCCCGGACGGGGCGTCGGGACGGCCCGGGCGCCGCCTGGCGCAGCGCCCCGCCCTGCTTCGCTACAGGCGCCGGAGGATGGCAGCGGAGAAGGCGTCCAGGTCGTCGGGCTTGCGGGAGGTGATGAGGTTGCCGTCCTCGACGACCTCCTGGTCCACCCAGGTGGCGCCGGCGTTGATGACGTCGGTGCGCACCGACGGCCACGACGTCACCGTGCGGCCCCGGACCGCGTCGGCTTCCACCAGCAAGCTGGGAGCGTGGCAGACGGCGGCCACCGTCGTGCCTGCCCCGAAGAAGGCCTGCACGAACTTGACCACGCCGTCGTCCATCCGGAGCTTGTCGGGCGAGTAGCCCCCCGGGATCACGAGGGCCGCGTACTGGTCGGCATCCACCTGGTCGGGAGTCGCCTCCACGGTGACGGTCTCATTGCCCTTCTTGCCCTTGACCTCGGCCCCCGCCTCGAGGCCCACGATGGTGACCTCGTGGCCCGCGCCGGTGATGCGGTCGTAGGGGACGCGGAACTCGGAGTCCTCGAAGTCGTCGGCGAGTACGAACGCGAGCCTGGCCATGGTGCCTCCTGGTGCCCCGAGTGGGGATCGACGTGCGAACGCCCTGTACCTACCCGTGCCCCGGCCCGGCGATTCGCGCCGACAATGGCCCCATGTCACCGGTGGCCCTCAGCGTGCTCGACCAGACCCCGGTGCCCGAGGGCTGTACGGCGGCCGAGGCGGTGGGCCACACCGTGGCCCTCGCCCGGGCCGCCGAGGCCCTGGGCTACCGCCGCTACTGGCTGGCCGAGCACCACGACACACCGTCGCTGGCCGGCACCGCCCCCGAGGTGCTGGTGGCGGCGGTCGCCGGCGCCACTTGCAGGATCCGGGTCGGCTCCGGGGGCGTGCTGCTGCCCTACTACAGCCCGCTCAAGGTGGCCGAGGCCTTCCGGATGCTGCACACCCTGCACCCGGGGCGCATCGACCTGGGCGTGGGGCGGGCGGCGGGCACCGACCCGACCGCCGAGGCCGCCCTCCTGGCCAGCGGCGGAGCGTCGGGCGACCGCCACTTCGTCGAGCACCTGGCCGATCTGCTGGGCTTCCTCCGGGGCGACCTCCCCGCCGAGCACCCCTACGCCGGCGTGCGGGCCATGCCCGACGGGCCCGGCGAGCCCGAAGTGTGGCTGCTGGGATCGAGCAGCCACAGCAGCTCGGCGGCCGGGCTGTTCGGCCTGTCGTTCGCCTTCGCCCACTTCATCACGCCCGACTTCGGCCCCCAGCTGGTGGCCGGCTACCGCCGCCGGTTCCGCCCCGGCGTGCTCGAGGCTCCCCGGGTGGCGGTGGCCGTCTCCGTGCTGTGCGCCGACACCGACGCCGACGCCCGCCGCCAGGCGTCCACCACCGATCTGTGGCGGCTGGGCCCCGAGGGCTCGGCCCGGCCGCCCATCTCGCCCCCCGACGCGGTGGCCGCCCACCGCTGGACGGAGCTGGAGCGGGTTCGGGCCGATCAGGCTCGGGCCAAGAGCGTGGTCGGCCCGCCCGAGGTGGTGCGGCCGCGGCTGGAGGCCCTGGCCGCCGACTTCGGGGTGGACGAGCTGATCGTGCTCACGGTGTGCCACGACCCCGCCGCCCGTCTGCGCTCCTACGAGCTGCTGGCCGAGGCCTTCGACCTGGCCGGCCCTGGCCGTCCCCCGCCGCCCGGCGCCGGGCCGTCCGCCCGCACCTGATCCCCACCGGGTAGGAGGGCGCCCATCGGGGCAGGAGGACGGCATGGCCACGCCGATCGACACCGAACGCCTCGCCGACCTCCTCGCCGACGAGCGGGTACAGCTGGTGGAGGTGCTCCCGGCCGAGGAGTTCGCCGAGGAGCACCTCCCGGGGGCCCGCAGCCTCCCCCTCAAGTCCCTGGACGCCGGCGGGGTGGCCGGCCTGGACGCCGCCCGGCCGGTGGTCGTCTACTGCTACGACTACCAGTGAGACCTCAGTCCCCGGGCCGCGTGCCGGCTCGAGACGCTGGGCTTCGTGGAGGTCTACGACTACGTCCCCGGAAAGGCGGCGTGGTTGGCGTCGGGACGGCCGGTGGAAGGCGAGGCCGGTGCCGGCACGCGAGCGGGCCCCGTCGCCCGCCGGGACGTGCCCACCTGCGGCCTCCACGAGCCGGTCGGCGACGTGCGGCCCCGGGTCGGCGACTGGCCGGTGGTGGTCGTGGTACAGGACGGCGTCGTCCTCGGACTGGTGCGGGCCGAGGCCCTCGGGCTCGACCCCGCCACGCCGGTGGAGGAGGTCATGCGCCCGGGGCCCAGCACCTTCCGGCCCTCCATCTCCTGCGACGAGCTGGCCACCTACCTGCGGGACCACCACGTTCCTCGGGCCCTGGTCACCTCCCTGGACGGCCGCCTGGTCGGCATGGCCAGCCTGGGCGACCTGGAGGCCTGCGCCGGCGACGGCGGGGGTGACGGCGACGGCGGTGATGGCGGGTCGTCCGGTGGCTGAGGGCGCGCCCCGCCTGGAGGTCGGCTACTGGCTGTCGAGCGAGGAGCACCCGCCGCTGGACCTGGTGGGCTACGCAGCCCGGGCCGAGGCCGCCGGCTTCCCGTCGGCCATGATCTCCGACCACTTCCACCCCTGGACCCGGCGCCAGGGGCAGTCCCCCTTCGTGTGGGGGGTGCTGGGCGCCATCGCGTCCTCCACCACCGACCTGGTGGTCGGCACCGGAGTGACGGCACCGCTCCTGCGCCTCCATCCCGTGGTCGTCGCCCAGGCGGCGGCCACCACCGCCGCCCTGATGCCCGGGCGCTTCTTCCTGGGCCTGGGCACCGGGGAGCGCCTCAACGAGCACGTGGTGGGCCAGGGCTGGCCCCGGGTGGACGTGCGCCGGGAGATGCTGGAGGAGGCGGTGGCCCTCATCCGCCGGCTGTGGCGGGGCAAGAACACCACCCACCGCGGCACCCACTTCACGGTGGAGGACGCCCGCATCTTCACCCGTCCCGCCGAGCCACCGCCCATCTACCTGGCCGGCGGCGGGCCCCGCAGCGCCCGCCTGGCCGGCCGCATCGGCGACGGCTTCATCGGCGTGGCTCCCTCGGCCACCCACGTGGACGCGTTCGAGGCGGCCGGCGGGGAGGGGAAGCCCCGGCTCGGCCAGGTTCACGTGTGCTGGGCGACGGACGAGGCCGAGGCCCGCCGGGTGGCCACCGAGTGGTGGGCGGTGGGCGCACTCCCGCCCGCCCTGATGCCCGAGCTGGCCCGGCCTCGCGACTTCGAGGCGGCCACGTCTCTCGTGGGTGAGGACGAGGTGGCCGACGCGGTGGTGTGCGGGCCTGACCCCGATCGCCACCTGGCGGCCATCGCCGCCTTCGCCACCGCCGGCTTCGACCACGTGTACGTCCACCAGGTGGGGCCCGACCAGGAGGGCTTCTTCCGCTTCTACGAGGCCGAGGTGCTGCCCCGACTTGGGTAGGTGGCCGGATCGCGGGGTAGGTGGTGTCGGACCCCACCAACAAAGTCCGGGGGCTCCGCCCCCAAGAGATCCAGGAGAGGACCGCACATGGGTGAGCAGCTGAACATGGGCAGCGAGACGGACCGGGCCGAGGCCCAGGTCGAGAAGGCCCAGAACCAGGCCAAGACGGAGACCCCGGCCGAGCACCGGGAGCGCGAGATCCCGGGCGACGACGAGGAGTAGCCCGTCCGTCCCCGCCGGGCGCTTCGCGCCCGGCGGGAGGTGTGGGGCTGCCGCTGGGCGCCGGCCCGCCGGCGGTCAGGACCCGACCGGCGCCGCCTCCCGGGGAGTGGGCTCCAAGGCGTCCTCGCTGGCCTCGAACGACACCGTGGGCAGCATGCGGTCGAGCCACCCGGGGAGCCACCAGTTGGCCCGCCCCAATAGCTCCATGGTGGCGGGCACCAGCACCATGCGGATCAGCGTGGCATCGATCAGGATGGCGGCGGCCAGGCCCAGCCCGATCTGCTTGATGACCAGTTCCGGCCCGAGCACGAAGGCCAGGAACACCATGATCATGATGAGGGCGGCGGCGGTGATCACCCGGGCGGTGGCGGCCAGGCCGTCGGCCACCGCGATGCCGTTGTCCCCGCTGCGCACGTACTCCTCACGGACGCGCGAGAGCAGGAACACCTCGTAGTCCATCGAGAGCCCGAAGAGGATGGCGAACATCATCATCGGGATGAAGTTGGCGATGGGCGACGTGACGTGGATGCCGAAGAGCCCCTTGAGCCATCCCCATTGGACAACCGCCACCAGCACGCCGTAAGCCGCCCCGATGGAGAGCAGGTTCATGATGGCGGCCTTGAGGGCGACCAGGATGGACCGGAACACCGCCATCAGGAGCAGGAACGACAGGAAGACGACCACCCCGATGAAGACGGGCAGTCGGGACTTGATGGACGCGCTCTGGTCGATGAAGGCGGCTGTGGGGCCGCCGACGTAGACCTTGGCCCCGGTGCCGACGATGGCGTCGGGGATCACGCTGCCCCGCAGCCGGTGGACGAGCGTGGAGGTGGCCTCGTCCTGGGCGCCGGTGACCGGTGAGAGCTGCACGACGGCGGCGTCACCCGCAGGGTTGGCGGTGGCCGGCGACACGGACGCCACACCCGGCTGGGACGCCAGGGCGGCCACCAGGGGGTCGAGGGTGGCCACGCCCTTGGCCCCCCGCAGGTCGGCGGCCAGGATCAG
Organism: Acidimicrobiales bacterium; assembly: GCA_046263055.1. Lineage (GTDB taxonomy): Bacteria > Actinomycetota > Acidimicrobiia > Acidimicrobiales > AC-14 > DATAQC01. The sequence goes on from JBHELO010000008.1 coordinate 7,811, forward strand.
GGGGGCGCCGGTGCCGGGCCCGAACCCGGCCACGAACAGGTCATAGGCCCGGCGGCTCGACCGCGAGGTCGGCGTGGTCTCCTCGCCCGGGAAGCCCAGGCGCAGGGAGAAGATGGGGATGGCCAGCAGCACCACCGCCACCAGTCCGGCCACGAGGGCCGGCCACGGCCGACGCTGCACGAGGCGGCTCCAGCGGAACCAGAAGCCGCTGCGGTGGTCGCCCTCGTCCCGGGCGAGGAAGGGCACCTTCAGCTTGTCGACGGCGTGGCCGGCGAAGCCCAGCATGGCCGGCAGGAGGGTCACCGAGCCGATCATGGTGATGAGCACGGCGGCCGCCGACCCCACGGCCACTCCTTCCAGGAAGGGCAGGTTCATGAGCAGCATGCCCAGCACGGAGATGACGACGGTCGTGCCCGCGAACAGCACCGCCCGCCCGGCGGTGGTCATGGCCGCCACCGTGGCCCGTTCCGGGTCGAGGCCCCGGTGCAGCCCCTGGCGGTAGCGGGTGACGATGAACAGCGCGTAGTCGATGCCGACGCCGATGCCGATCATGGCGGCCACGATGGGGGCGAAGTTGGGGACGTTGACCACGTGGGCCAGCAGCTCCACGATGGCCAGGCCGATGCCGATGCCCATCACCGCGGTGAGGATGGGCAGGCCCATGGCCAGCACCGATCCGAAGCTGATGAGCAGGATGAGCACGGCGGCGAGGATGCCGAGGCCCTCGGAGCCGCCGCCGTTCTGGAACTCGGACTGCTGCACGGCCAGGCCACCGAGCTCGAAGCGGGGGCCGCCCTCGGCGTCCAGCTTCTTCACCTGGGCCACCATCTGCTTGGTCACGTTGACCGGCATGTCCTGGCCCAGCACGTCGAGCTGGAGGGAAGCGAAGGCGATGGTGCCGTCCTTGGACACCTGGCGGGCACCTTCGGGGGAGTAGGGGCTGATCACGCTCTCGACGTGGCGGTACGTGGCCAACTGGGCGAAGACGGCTTCGGCGCGTGCCCGCACGTCGGGAGCGGTGACCCCACCCGGCGCCTGGTAGATGACGGAGATGGTGTCTCCGGCCCGGGCCGGGAAGCGGCTGTCGAGCAGGTCGGTGGCCCGCTGGGAGTCGGTGTTGGGCACCGAGAAGTTGGTGCTGTACTTGCCGGCTTCGGTGGCCCCCAGCACGCCCATCAGGACGAAGGCGACTATCCACGCCGCCAGCACCCTGCGCCGCCGGTGATAGCAGGTACGAGCCAGTCGCTCGAGCATTCGGTTCCCTCCTCGCCCGGCGACATGCGGTCGCCCCCCGGGTCACGCACATACAACCGCAGAAGGTGGAGGTCGTCAACCTTCTTTCGGTGCCAGTATCATCAAGTGGTGACCATCCGACCGGCTCCGGCCCCGCCCGCCGCCCCGCCCGGAGAGCCACCGCTGGAGGAGCTGGTGGGCCTGTTCTTCCGGGTGCTGGGCGCCATGCGCCAGCACTTCACCGACCGCTCGGCGGAGTTCGACCTCACGTTCCCCCAGGCCATGGCGCTACGCGAGCTCGACCAGCCGGTGCCCATGCGCCAGCTGGCCGAGCGCCTGTGCTGCGACGCCTCCAACGTCACGGGCATCGTCGACCGCCTGGAGAGCCGGGGGCTGGTGGAGCGCCAGGTGTCGGCCACCGATCGCCGGGTCAAGCACCTGGTGCTCACCGACGCAGGCCGGGCGCTGCGCGCTGCGCACCACCAGCGCCTCACCGACGGCGTCCCTCTCGTGAACGGCCTGTCGCCCGCCGAGCGGGTCGTCCTCGCCAACCTCCTGCGCCGCGCCGCGCCCTGATCCGGGCGCCTGATCCGGGCGCCCGTCCGGGCCCGGCGTGGCCGTCGCAGGTCCCGACCGGTCGGAGGCGAGGGGGTTGCCGGCCGGCGACCGAATCTTCATGATGGCAACGGACCGGTCGAGCCGGCGTCGGCGCTCGGAGCCCGCGAGCCGGCCGGGAAGGGGAGCCATGTCCACGACACCGGACCGTGAGGTCCCGATCACCCGTGCGGTGGCGGCCGCCATGCTGGCCGTCAAGGCGGTGCTGGGGCTGTGGGCGGCCATCGTCGTGTTCAGCGCCTCGGCCACCAGGACCCGCCGGTTCCTGGGTCAGGTCGTGCACCGGCGTCTGGTCGGGGCCGGCGTGCTGCTCCTTCTCCTCGTGGCCGCCACCGTGGTGGTGGCTGCCGGCCTGGTCCTGGGCCTGTCCTGGGCCCGCATCGCCGCCTTCGTGCTCGAGGGCGCGGCCGCAGTCGTCGCCCTGTCCCGCCTGGGCACCCGCCCAGGCGCCGCCGTGGTGTCACTGCTCCTCAGCGCGGTGGTGGTGGCCCTCCTGCTGGTGCCGCCCGGCGCCGGGCGGCGGGCGACGCCACCGGCGTCGGCGGCCGTTCCCCCGGTCTGAGGATCACCCGCCCGGGCGCCGCCGCCAGCGCTCCCACCACCGCGGCCGGCCCTCGGCCTCGCCCAGCTCGGACAGGATGGTGGGGGCGGCGGCGTTGACGATGTCCTCGGCCTCGTCCAGCAGGGCGGTGGCCCCGTCATCCAAGCCGGGCGGCTCGTCGGGGGTGGCCGGGGAGACCAGGCTGCCGTGCGACCAGTCGACGTCGGCCAGCCGGGGCTCGAACGCCGTGCAGCCGGGCGGGCAGCGCCACGGTGCCTCGGGGGCGAGATCGAGGTCGCACTTGCGGACGGTCTCCCCGCCGCCGTACGTCCGGCTCTGGTAGTGCTTGCAGTCGGTGCGCATCGGCATGGCCACCATGCTGGCAGCCACCGGCGCCGTTCGTGCGGCGAAGGGCCTGGACACTTACCCGATATTCGGTTGACGGGGCGGCGCCGGCATGGTCCGATACCCCCGTCCGTCTCTCGTTACCAAGTGAAGTGAGGGTGCACGTGTCGGTAACCGCGATCTACGTCGACAAGGCCAATGGCCGAGCCGGCCAGCTCGCGCGCCCGCGCACGTGGATGACCGCCGAGCTGCAGCACCGGTCCTTCGGCATCGGTACCGGCCACGCAGACGTGCGGCCTCGGAGTCCCGGAAGGGGTGGAAGCGGGTAGTCCCGCCAGACCAGTTCCGACGCAGGGCTCCGAGGCCACCGGGAAACCGGTGGCCTCTTGCGTTGCCGGGACACGGTCGGAGGGCGCCGGTGGGGGACGGACGACGATCAACGACGATCACGAGAAGGGACGAGGCCATGCTGGCCGAGCGGTTGTTCGAGGACAAGACCGAGCTGGGGGCGGAGGCCCTGTGCAGCGACGGCACGGGCGACCTGGTCGCGCTGTTCTTCTCCGAGCAGCTCGACGACATCGGCCGGGCCAAGGCCATCTGCGCCGAGTGCCCCGTGCGCCAGGACTGCTTCGAGGGGGCCCTGGCCAGGCGGGAGCCCTACGGCGTCTGGGGCGGGCACCTGTTCTTCAAGGGCAAGGTGCTGGCCATGAAGCGGCCGCGCGGCCGGCCCCCGAAGCACCCACGCCCCCTCAGCGCCGAGAGCGCCTGAGGGCGGCTCGGGGACAGCTCCGGGGAGGGGCGACCGGAGCTCCGGTCGCCCCCGCCGGCGGCCGATCTAGCCTAGGACGTGCCCTTCCCCCACGTCGCCCTGTTCGACGTGGCCGCCGGGCGCCCCCTCGGCCCGGTGACCGACCAGGCGACGCTGCTGGGGTCGGCGCAGGAGCACCGGTTGTCGGGCTTGGTGTGGACGAGGGTGCGCAGCGACCCGGCGTGGCGCGAGTGGTGGCAGCCGCTGGCCCTGGCCGACATGGCCGCCGAGGACCACCACCGCCGCCTGTGGGCGAGCCTGGCCACGGTGGTCGCACGCCTCCACCGGATGGGCGTGGAGGTGGCCACGTTCAAAGGGGTGACGTCGGAGGCCCGCTGGTACGAGCGGCGGGGCGAGCGGCCCAGCCTGGACGTGGACCTGCTGCTCTCGCCCGCCCACCTGGACCGGGCCGGGGAGGTGGTCGACGCACTGCAGCCCGGCCACGTTCTGGCCGGCCACGTCGACCACCTGGTCCGGGCCGGGCTCCTCCAGTCCATCGACCTCGCGGTGGACGGGGTGGCGGTGGACCTGCATTTCGACCTCCTCAAGCTGGGGTTCCCCGGGCGCCAGGGCGAGGTCATCTGGGAGCTGACCCGCCCTTATCCGTTGCCCGGCGGCGGCTCGGTCCGGGTCCTCCAGCCGGAGATGGCGCTGGTGCACTTCGTCGTCCACCTGAACAAGGACCGCTTCCGCCGGCTGCTGGGCTACGCCGACATCGCCCGGGTGATGGCCCGCGAGGAGGTGGACTGGGCGCTGTTCGAGCGCTTCGTGCGGGCCGAGGGACTGCACACGCCGACCATGCTCGCCCTCGGGGCGGTGGTGGACACCCTCGGGCTGGCGCCCGTGCCCCTGGCCCCGCCTCGAGGGTGGCGCGCCGGGGCGTGGAAGGTCCTGTGGCGGCCGTCGGTGCGCCTGCGGGGGCAGCTCGGCACGGTGCAGTTCCGCCACCGCCAGGACATGCTGTCCTTGCTGGCGCCGGGGCGGGCCCCTTCCGCCGTGTGGTTCTGGGCCCGCAACCGGGTGTTGCCGGCCAAGGCGTTCCTGGCCCAGTGGTACCCCGACATCCCGCCCCGGCCCTACCTGCTCTGGCTCCTGCAGGGCCGCACCCGCAGCGTCTGGACGCGCCAGCGGCTCTGGGCCCGCCGCGTCGCCGGCCGCGCCCGGTGGTCCGGTCCATGGCCCCCGGTTGGGCCGGCGCCGGCGACCGCCGGGGGCCGGCCGCCCCTGGCCGGTGGCTCCGGCCCGCCGCTGCCGTCGACCGGCCAGCGGTCCGGGCCCGGCGGCGTCAGGCCGTGGGTGGCCGGCAACGGCCCGGACGCCGGCCCCGCCTCTGGCCCTTGAGGCCGACCCGGGGGGCGTCCCGGGCGTCCGGCACCGTGGGCCGGCTCTGCGGGCGGGCGCGGCTCGGGCCGGGGCCACGTGTGGGCGTGGCACCGGTCACTCCGGGGTAGGACGCTGCCCGTGGACGAGACCGGGACCGACGAAAGCAGCACCGAGACCGAGACCGACACCGGCAAGATGGCCGATGGCGCCGACGGCCGGTCTGGCGGGGCGGTGACCTCGGGCGCCGGGGAGGACCTGGACGCCTCCTCCGCTCCGGCCGCCGGATCGGGCAGCGACAAAGCGGGCGGCGAGGACGCGGGCGGCGAGGACCGGGGCGGCGAGGACGCGGGCGGCGAGGACGCGGGCGGCGAGGACGCGGGCGGCGAGGACGAGCGCCTGGCCGCGCTCGGCGACCGCATCCAGTCGGCGCGGGCCGGAGCCGAGGAGGCCGTCCCCGGCATGGACGAACCCGACGAGGAGCGGTTCGAGGAGAGCGGCAGCGGCCCGGCGGCCGAGCAGGACGACCAGACCATCGCCCCGCCCTAGGAGCCACCACCCGGGCTGGCTGCATCACCACCCTGGTCGGCGGCGACGCGCCCAGGCCGGCAGGCGCCGGCACCTTGGGCCTGTGACGCCCCACCCGACGTGGGGCCGCCCGGTACCGGCGGCGGGCGGCGAGGCGGCGGCGGGCGGTGGGGGGACGACCGGGTCAAATGCCCAGGCCGAGTTGGCGCGCCGGCGGCGGGCCGGGAACCGCGTCGGCCGCCGGCGGGTCGGCCACCAGCACCTCTCGCGAGCGCGACGGCGGGACGGCCCGGCCGCCGTGGCGGGACACCATGGCCGCCACGAGGCGGGACAGGTCCTGGGAGGTGCGCTTCGGCGCGTAGGCGCGGGGGTAGCGGGCCTCGTAGAACGCCACCAGGTCGGGGCGGGCCTCGGCCAGCCAGGAGAACCACTGCTCCCGCACGCCGGGCCGCAGGTGGAGGTAAAGGGTGGTGATGGACCGGGCCCCGGCCTCGACGCAAGCCTTCACGACCGCCTCCAGCTGCGCCGGGTCGTCGGACAGCCCGGGCAGGACCGGGGCCAGGAGCACCCCGCACGGCACCCCGGCCTGGTTGAGTCGGGCCACCGCCTCCACCCGCCGCATGGGGTGCGGGGTGCCCGGCTCGGTGGCCTGCCAGACGTCCTCGTCCAGGGTGCCGATGGACAGGTTGGCCCGCACCCGGGTGCGGCGGGCGGCGTCGGCCAGCAGCTCGAGATCGGAGAGGATGAGGGTGGACTTGGTGAGGATGGAGAACGGGTTGGCCGCCTCCGCCAGCACCCCGACGATGCCTCGGGTGAGGCGGTACTTGCCCTCGCAGCGCTGGTACGGGTCCGTGTTGGTGCCCATGGCGATGTGCTCGCCGGCCCATCGCCCGGGGGCGAGCTCGGCCCGCAGCCGGTCGACGGCGTTGACCTTCACCACGATGCGCCGCTCGAAGTCCTCGCCGGCGTCCATGCCCAGGTACTCGTGGGTGGGGCGGGCGAAGCAGTAGGTGCACGCGTGCGAGCACCCCCGGTAGGCGTTGATGGTGTACCGGAATGGCATCCGGGAGGCCACCGGCACTTCGTTGACGATGCGCCGAGCCCGCACGTGGAGGAACTCCAAGCCCCGGAACTCGCCCCGGCCCACGTGGCGCTCGACCTCCTCGAATAGCGCGACCTGCGGATCGGTCCCGTCCAGGCGCCAGCGGAGGTCCGAGGGCGCGGCCACGCCGGCCACCGTAGTCGAACAGGCGTTCCCTACGGTGACCAGGACCGGCTGCCTAGCATCGGCGCGATGGAAGACCACCTGCGCTACCTCGCCGAAGAAGTCGCCTACGACCACGCCGACGGGCTCCTGACCCGGCGTGACGCCCTCCGCCAGCTGGGCGCCCTGGGCTTCGGGACGGTGGCCGCCTCGGCCCTGTTGGCCGCTTGTGCCGGCAACACGAAGCAGGCGGCCACGCCCACCACCGCGGCCGGCGGCGGCGCCACGACCACCCGGCCGCCCACCACGCCGGTGCCCACGGAGGCCATCACCTACCCCGGGAAGCACGGCACCCTCCAGGGCGTGTGGGCGCCGGCCGCCACGCCCAGGGGGGCGGTGGTGGTGAACCACGAGAACCAGGGCATCACCCCGTTCATCACGTCGGTGGTCGGTCGCCTGGCGGGCGACGGCTACTCGGCCCTGGCCGTCGACCTGCTGTCCGAGGAAGGGGGCACGGCGGCGGTGGACAACGTCGGCCAGGCGCTTGGCAACGCCAGCTCGGCCCGCTTCGTGGACGACATGGTCTCCACCGTCGACGAGCTGGTCCGCCGCCAGCCGGGCGCCAAGCTGGGGGCCATCGGGTTCTGCTTCGGCGGGAACACCACGTGGCTGCTGGTCGAGAACGAGCCCCGCCTGGCCGCCGCCGCCCCCTTCTACGGCCAGGTGCGCTCGGGCGTGGACTTCTCCCGGGCCAAGGCGGCGGTGCTGGCCGTGTACGCCGAGCTGGACACCCGGGTCAACGCCACCCGGGAGGAGGCCACGTCGGCCCTGGAGAAGGCCAACCTGGCCCACCAGGTCCGCACGTTCCCCGGGGTGGACCACGCGTTCTTCAACGACACCAACGCCGCCCGCTACAACGCCACCCAGGCGGCCGCCGCCTACGCCGCCGTGCTCGACTGGTTCGGGCGCTACCTGGCCAGATAGGCGCCTGCCCGCCGGTACGCTGCCCATCCACGGGTGACGGTGTGGCGCCGGCCCGGCCACCCACGAGCTGCGCCGCTACCGGCGGGCCACAGGTGGTGCCTGAGGGCACTACCGCGGCCGACCCGATCGTGGTGCCCACGGTGGCGCCGGGGAAGACCACTACCGGCGCGACCGAACCGCTACGACTAAGCGAACCGCCAACAACGCCACTGCGAAGGAGACGATGGATACCAGGACAGCACCCATTAGGAATCCTGTATCGGCCACCCCAGGATCTGCCGCTCGCTCCCGACCATTGAAGACCTCGATAGCGGCGAACATTGACCCGCCAAATACCAGGCCAAGCAAGATGGCGAACCGGAGCGGATCCGTCGGCCGCAACGCCCATGCCGCGAGAGAAGACGAGAATAGCCAGAAGACCAGGGCGACGACGACAGTGACGGTGGCGGCAGGATGAATTCGGACCTGGAGCCAGTAGCCGAGGAGGGCACACCCAGCAGCGATAGCTACGAGGCAGGGCCCACGTCCCCGACTTAGTGCTCTACCTCCTAGCACAGCTCTTCACCCTTGGCGCTTACCCCTTGGACCATACCAGCTTGGACCGAAGCCGGAGCGGAGCCGAAGATGGGTATGTCTTTCCCTTCATCCGCTCGCGACTCGCCCTTAACGCAGTCATAGCTTGATCTATTGCCAGGTCGCCACGTTCGATGGCTCGGTCAAACGAGTTGCACAAGCCAAGATGCCGGCGACAGCTGGGCCACCTTCTTGGTCGCCCTCTTGGCGGACCTCCTTGCCGGCGCTGCTGCTCTGTTGGCCGCCTCGGCGGCTGCCCGTTCCTTGGTGGTCTGGTCCTCGATCGCCGCGTCGGCGTATCACTGACCCCCGGAGTTGGACGCGCACTCATGATCTAAGACGTCCCAAGCGCCTACTTGCGCCTCAGGAACCGTAGTGTCGATAGGACGAACCCGACGACCAATATGGCCAGGACGATACCGACAACCCAGCCCGGGCTCGACCCGTTCTTGACTGTCACGCCGATTATTGCGGCCAATAGGGCAATTACCATTTGAACACCCTCCGCTTCGTCCCGCCAAATTGTTCCAGCGGTTCCAGACGACTGTAGCTGAGCGGGGGTGAGCGCCAAAAGGAGGCGCGGGCCCAGCGGGAATGCGGCCAGCGGTCACACTCTGTAACTGCGCAACTAGTGTTTCGCCTGGACCCCTTACCGTTAAGGGCCGGGAGAGTGCCCGTGAACGAGGAGTCAAGTCTCGTCAGCTCACGTCTAGATCGAGGACCGCGGACGGTCATCGACGAAATCCGTAGTACTTAAGGAGAAACACAATTGCTCCTATTAGAACAGCGACGGAGACTCCGAGTAGCCCAGTCACCTGCATACTCTCCTTCGGAAGTCGGGGCTGATGCTTAGCTCAAGGCGTCGATAATGTCTTGCCCCGCGTTAACCAAGTCGGATGCGGTGGATCCTGCGCTGAATGCCGTGCCGAGTACTCCAGCGCCAACGTCCTCGAACCCCGTGGCCGCGCCTTCAGCGAGCATGCTGCACGCCAGCCGGTGTCAGCCTCGCCAGAACGGCCGCACCTTGGAGTAGCGCTCCACCGGCACCGTGCCCGAGTCGGTCGCGTTGTAGCTCCAGTCGGGCTGCTTGTGGCGGTGGCGCTCGTCCAGGTAGGCCCGGTCACCCCGGATGTCCACCAGCTCGGCGATCAGCTCGGGGGAGGCGGCCCCTGCGGTGCCCGCCAGGTGGGCCTCCATCTCCTCGGGGAAGTGCTCGATGATGCTGCCCACCACCGCCTGCTGCTGGGTGGCCAGGAAGCAGCGGGAGCGGTCGGCCACCGTCCCCAGCCGGCGGCGGATGACGGCGGCGTCGTGCTCGGTGGCGTCCGACCCGGTGACCTTGGTCAGCCGGGTGGCCAGGGTCAGCCCGTCCAGCTTGCACGGCGAGCACTGCCCGCACGACTCGACGGCCAGGAAGCGGGCCACCCCGGCCGCCACCGACGCCATGTCCACTGTGTCGTCGAACACGATGAAGCCGCCCGACCCCAGGCCGCTGCCGATCGCCGACAACGTCTCGTACGCCACCGGCGTGTCCAGGTCGGCCTCGGTGATGATGCCGTTGGCCACCCCGGAGAGCACCGCCTTGATGCGGTGGCCGTTGCGGAGGCCGCCGCCCACCAGCTCGATGACCTCGCGCAGCGGGGTGCCCATCTGCACCTCGCCCACGCCGTGGCGGCGGGTGGAGCCGGTGACGGTGCAGACGGTGGTGCCGGGTGACTTCTCGGTGCCCATGGTGCGGAACCAGGCCGGGCCCCGTCCCACGATCCGAGCCACGTTGGCCAGCGTCTCGGTGTTGTTGACCAGCGCCGGGGCCGGCTGCTCGCCGCCGGCGTGGTCAGCCCAGATGCCCCGGCGGAAGGTGGGGACCACCCGGGGGAACGGCCAGCGGCCGTCGATGGTCTCGAGGAGGGCGCTCTCCTCGCCGTACAGGTATTCGTCGGGGCCCTCGAAGACGGCCATGCTCAGGCCCTCGGTCCACCCCACCGCCTCGGCCTGCTCGATGGCGTCGCGCAGGCGCTCGACCTCGCCGCCGAAGGAGCGCTTGGTGGCGAAGATGACGAGGTCGGCCTCCACCGCCAGGGCGGCGATGGCCGCCCCCTCCACCACCACGAAGGGGTTGCGGCGGATGATCGTGCGGTCCTTGAACGTGCCGGGCTCGCCCTCGGCCACGTTGACGACCACGGTGGTGCGCACGCCCGGCGAGCGGTTCTCCCGTACCGTCTGCCATTTGATGCCGGTGGGGAAGCCGGCCCCGCCCCGGCCCCGGAGGCCGGACTCGGCCACCGTGGCGATCACCGCCTCGGGTTCCACCTGGCGGGCGGCCTTGATGCCGGTGCCCCCGCCCCGGGCCAGGTACTCGTCGAGGGACACGATCGGCGAGGGGTAGAGCACGCGATGCACGAGGGGCATGACTGCAGCGTACCGCTGTGTGTGATTGTGTTCACTTTCACAAGAGCGGTTTCTTTCCGATCGGTAGAGTGCGCCGCCACATCGACCGCTAGCCGCAACCACAGCAAGGGAACGGAGCCAGCATGGAGATCGGACCGTTGGTCAGTCGGGCAGTGCTGACCGTCGAGGCCTCCGACAGCCTCACCGACGCGGCGGTGTGGATGATCGAGCGGGGTGTGGGGTCGGCGGTGGTGATGGACGGCAGCACGCCGACGGGGGTCGTCACCGACCGCGACGCCCTGCGGGTGGTGGCCAAGGGGGCGGCGGGGTCGTCGCTCACGGTTGGCGACTGCATGACCAGGCTCACCAGCGTCTCGGCGTCTCTGGGTCTGCTCGACGCCGCCCGCATCATGCGGGACAAGGGCTTCCGCCACCTGGTGGTGGTGGGAGACGAAGGCGGCCTGGTGGGCGTGTTCTCCATGCGCGACCTGGTGCTGGGGCTCCTCCAGGAGATCAGCGCCACCGCCGCCGGCGAGCCGTCGAGCATGGACCAGTCGAAGATGGACGACGCCATCGGCGACGGCCCCCTCGACCCCGAGCGGTAGCCGCCCTCTCCGCCCCCGGCGTCCGGGGGTGAAGCTCTCCCGCTCCGGTCGACCAGGGGCCCCCGGCCCAGGGCGGCGGGCGCAGGGCGCAGGGCCGGGCAGCGCCCGGACGCCACCCCGGTCGTCACCTCACCGGTGGGAGCCCGGTGGGCGTGTACGCACCGGACCTGCCACCCCAGGCGGAGGGGCGCGGCCACCGTCACCTCGCCGCTGGCAGGGTCGACCCGGGCCGCGCTGCCGGCCGGCAGCCCGGCGCTGGCCCGCTCCACCGCCAGGGCGAAGGCGGGGAAGGCGGCGGCGGCCAGCAGGCGGTGGAGGTGGGCGCGGGTGGCCCGGGCCCGGGTGTCGACCCGCCACGAGGCCCAGCGGTCGGTGGCGACGGCCGACAGGCAGAACACCGCCACCAGGGCGACCACGAACCGGGCCTGCTGGCCCCGGCGGCTCACCGCCCGGACCGCACCGCCTCGGCGCACAGGTTGCGCTCGGCGTACGCCTCGATGCGGACGTCGTGGCTGCCGTGGTCGGCCAGCGCCCGCCCCACGGCGGTGTCGATCCTCGGCGCCAGCAGCTTGTCCACCGGGTCGCCGAGGGAGCCCATGTTGCGCTGCTTCGTGCCCAGCCGAAGCGGCGGCCAACCGCCGGCCCGGATGGTGCGCGGATTGGGCCCGGTCCCGCCGGCCGGTGGCCCGGGCCGGGTGGGCAGCCGGGCCCGCCCCGCCTCCGACTCGACGTCTCGGTGGCCGGCCACCGCCCCCCGGGGCGGGACGGCGAGGGCGACAGGGCGCAGCCGGGGCGGGCCGAGTTGCCTTGGTGGTCGGCCGAGTTGGAAGACTCTCGCCATGACCCTCGTGCACCGCGTCCTGCCGCCCCAGCCCGTGGCCAGCCTCGAAGAGCACGTGGACCGGGGCGGGGGCAAGGGCCTGCAGGCGGCCCGGGCGGCCGAGCCCGAGGCGCTGATCGAGGTGCTGGAGGCGTCGGGGCTGCGGGGGCGGGGCGGCGCCGGCTTCCCCACCGGGACCAAGTGGCGAACGGTGTCCGAGAACCGCTCCCCGGACCTCCCCACGGCGGTCGTGGTCAACGGCGCCGAAGGGGAGCCCGGAACCTACAAGGACCGAACCATCCTGCGCACCGACCCGTACTCGGTGCTCGAGGGGGCGCTCGTCGCCGCCCGCGCGGTGGGTGCCGACCAGGTCATCGTCGCCCTCAAGCGCTCGTTCACCACCGAGGTGGCGCGGGTGCGGGCGGCCGTCGCCGAGATCGAGAAGGTCGGGTGGGACGACGGCGTGCGCCTGTCGGTCTTCGAGGGTCCGGGCGAGTACCTCTACGGCGAGGAGACGGCCCTGCTGGAGACGTTGGACGGCCGTTACCCGTTTCCTCGCATCGCCCCGCCCTTCCGCCGGGGTGTGGTGGAGGTGGTGGAGACGGAGGGCGACGCCCGGTCGGAGAGCGGCCTCTCGGCCCACGTGGAGATGGCCGGCCCGGGTGGCGACTCTCCCGCCCCGCCCACCCTCGTGGACAACGTGGAGACGCTGGCCAACG
>JBHELO010000009.1:0-3683 GCA_046263055.1 Acidimicrobiales bacterium
GGCGGGGGGCGGCTCGGTGGGAGTGGCCCGGGACCGTGAGCGGGCCAGGAGGAAGAGGGCGATCCCGGCCACGCCCAGGGCGCCGCCCAGGGCGGACACCGCGATCAGGAGCCCGTGGCCGGCGCCGGCTCGCGCCACGACCGCGAAGAACACGTCCTGGCGGGCGGTGTCCAGCGTGCCGTTGCGGGTGTCGGTCCACGCCGCCAGGACGTTGCGCCCGTCGGGGCGCAGGACGATGCCGCTGCCGAAATCGGCGTCTTGCTGGAGGAGCGAGAACTTGGGCCCCACCTTGCGGTTGGACGCCGCCGTGGAGACCTGCACCGTGCGCCCGAAGTGGCGGCCGCCGTCACCGGAGGACGCCAGCATGACCTGGGCGTCGGTGCCCGACTCGGCACCCTGGTAGTACAGGACGTCCACCCGCCCGCCGGAGGACGCCGACAGGGCGGGCAGGTCGGACCTGGTGCCGGCGGCGCCCACCCGGACCGGTGCCGTCCAGGTGGCTCCCCGGTTGGCCGACCGGCGCACCAGGACGGCCGGCGACCCCGAGCGCCCGTCGGTCCACGCCACGACCACCGAGGTCCCGCTGACCACCATCGACGGCTTGGGTGGGAGGTAGATCAGGAACCGGTAGGGGGCCACCACGCCGTCGTCCACCACCTGGCCGGGCCCGAACGTCGCCCCCTGGTCGGGAGAGCGGGTGAGCACCAGCGACCAGTCGCTGTTGGCCACCCCCTCGAGGTTCTGCCAGTCCACCTGGTCGTCGCCGAAGTCGACGTAGAGCACGACCGGGTTGCCGTCGTCGTCCACCCGCAGGACCGGCGCACCCACCCGCTCCCGGCCCTCGCTGACCGCCACCGGCGCCGACCAGGTGGCGCCCTCGTCGTCTGAGTGGCTGACCACGATGGGCAGGTTCGTCTTGCCGAAGCACAGCAGGCAGGCGCTGGCCTCGGCGTCGGACTGGAGCCAGGCGGCGAACAGGCGGCCGGTGTGGCGGTCCAGGGCCAGCGCGGCCTGGAAGGCGTCGGGGCCCGTGACCTTGGACGGGGCCGAGAAGGTGAGGCCGCCGTCGCCCGAGCGCACGATCCACAGCGAGTCCGGGCCGTTGCCGGGGCCACTGAGGGTCACGAACAGCACGAACAGGGTGCCCCGGGCGTCGAAGGCGGCCTGGGCGGCGTACAGCTTCTCGCCCTGGCCGCCGGGAACGGGCAGCGGGCTGGCGCCCCAGGTGCGGCCGCCGTCGGCCGAGACGTGGACGGTGGCGCTGTAGTCGGGCAGGTCCACACGGTCGGTGACCACCAGGTTGGTGCCGCGGGTGGGGTTCTGGGCCAGGTCGGGGGTGTTGTGGGCGCCGATGATGGAGTTGTCGGGGTCGACGAGAACGTTGGGCACCCGGGCCGGCTTCACCGGCGCCGCCACCGGGCGCGCCGCGGCGGACGCCGCTCCCGGCCCTGCCACTACGGCCAGGGCGGCGGCCAGGGCGGCGAGTGACGTCCGGGCGCGCGTCGCCAAGCTGTCCAACCTCATGGCCGGAGCGTAGGGCGGCACGCGTAACAGCGGCGTACGCGTCCAGGCGAGCGAAGGCGATCGCTGCCCGGCCCGCCGGTGCTACGGCCCGCCGTCGGCTAGGCCGAGGAGGGCGGCCAGCGCGGCCCGGACGGCGGGGCGACCGCCCTCGATGGGGCAGGCCACCAGGGGCGCCGACGACGACGACCGGGCGTCGGGCCGGCCGCCGGGCGCCGCCATGGCGGCGGCCAGCTCGTCGGCCACGCCTCCCGAGCCCGCCACCACCAGGACGGGGCGACCGGCCCGCAGGTGTCCCCTGGCCTCGTCCCGGGTGCAGGCTCCCCCACCGACCACGACCGCGGCCGATGGGGCCCGGGCGCCCAGGGCGGCGGCGAGGGCGAGCAGGGTGGGCGTCTCGTCCCCCCACCGGTCGCCGGTCACGGCCACGAAGTGGGAGTGGTGGGGCTCCAGGCCCGGGCCGGCACCCACCTCGCCCGGCCAGGTGACGGCCCCGGCGGGGACGACGCCGACGAGCGGCGCCGACCGCCCGGCCATGGCCGCCCCGAGGACCGAGAAGATGCCGGCGTCGGTGCCGCCGGTCAGCACCGTCAGGTCGTGGGCCACGGCCAGGTCGGCGACACCGCCGATGGCGTCGGCCAGCCCGTCGGCCAGGTCGGCACGGGGCTCCCCGGTGGCGCCGTTGACGACCACGGTGGCGCGCGCCACCGGCAGCCCCAGGCGGGCCACCAGCTCGGGCCCCGCCGTCTCCGGCCCGGCGGAGGCCACCCGGGCCCGGGTGCCGGTGGGGAACAGGACCACCCCGTCGCGCGCTGGCATGCCCTCCCTCGGCCCCGGTCGGGACGCGGCAGTTGCCGGGCGCCGGGGACGACCGTAGCGTCTGACCGCCGTCGACCGGGGGGTCGCCGGAGGGAGGCTGGGGCCGATGGCGGCCGACGGCTACCGAGAGTGGATGCGCGAGGACTTCGACCAGATGATCGCGCTCGTCGAGGTGACCGACGTCCAACGCCGGTTCCTGCGCTCGCGGTGGCTCGACCAGGTGCTGTGGGCGGAGGGCAAGGCGCCCCGCATGCAGCGCTGGCACCACTCGCTGCGGGTGGCGGCGGTCATGGGCGGCGTGCTGGTGCCCGCCCTGGTCAGCCTGGACGTCGGGGGCACCGCCGCCCGCGCCAGCCGCTGGGTGGCCTTCGGGTTGGGCGTGCTGGTGGCGATCGCCGTCTCCCTGGAGGCGTCGTTCCGGTTCGGGGAGCAGTGGCGGCACTACCGGCGGACCGCCGAGCTGCTGAAGATCGAGGGATGGCAGTTCTTCCAGTCCGCCGGGCCCTATGCCGGCCAGGCTCCCGCCGCCTCCTTTCCGACGTTCGCGGCCCGCACCGAGTCCATCCTCCAGCGCGACCTGGACTCGTTCATCTCCGTCATCGCCGCCGATCGGCCCGACGATGCCGGGGCCGGCGTCCCCGACCCGCCGGCACCCTGGGCCGCCGGAGGCATGAGCCGCCTGAAGCCCGGGCCGCCGGAAGCATGAGCCGCCCGAGACCTCTGCCCGTGAGACCGAGGCGGCAGGGGGGGGCGCCCGGGCTCAGCAGGTCCCGGGGTCGCCGGGGTCGGTGACCCGGACGCGCGTCCCGCCGGGCCGTGGGCCTCGTCACGTCCCCACGGATCGGGGCCGGGGGCCGGCGACGTCCAGCCGTCACCCGTGGGGTCGGGGCCGGGGGCGGCCACCGTGCGTCACATCCTGGAAGAGGTTCCGGGCCCCCAGGTGGTGCCCCAGAGTGTCCGACGGGCGGCGGCATAGCCGCCCGTCGGACACTCTGGAGCACCACCTGGGGGCCCGGAACGTCTTTCAGGATGTGACGCACGGTGGCCGCCCTCCTGCCCCGACCCAGGGGGTGACGGCTGGACGTCGCCGGCCCCCGGCCCCGATCCCTCGGGACGTCACGAGGCCCACGGCCCGGCGGGACGCGCCTCCGGGTCACCGACCCCGGCGACCAACGAGGGACCTGCTGAGCCCGGGCGCCCCCCCTGCCGCCTCGGGTCTCACGGGCAGAGGTCTCGGGCGGCTCATGCTTCCGGCGGCCCGGGCTTCAGGCGGCTCATGCCTCCGGCGGCCCAGGGTGCCGGCGGGTCGGGGACGCCGGCCCCGGCATCGTCGGGCCGATCGG
>JBHELO010000010.1:0-10756 GCA_046263055.1 Acidimicrobiales bacterium
AGGGTGACCACCACGAAGACGACGACGGCCTGGGGGAGCCGTCTGGCATCGAGCCGCATGCGCCGCCAGCATGGCATGGCGGCCCGTATCCTCGACGGTCGTGCGGCCCCCCTCCGTTGACGCCATGGCCCGGGAGCTGGCCGACGTGAGGCTGCCCCACCCCCTGCTGGTGGACGCGGCGCGCGCCGCGGTGGCGGCCGGCGACCCGTCCTCGGCCCGGGCCCGGGCCGAGGCGGTGGCCGCCGCCCTGCTCCGGCCGGTGGTCAACGCCACCGGCGTCCTCCTGCACACCAACCTCGGGCGGGCGCCCCTCGCCGGGGCGCCGGCGGTGGGGGGCGGCCGCTACGCCAACCTCGAGCTGGACCTGGCGTCCGGCCGGCGGGGCTCGCGATCGGCCCACGCCGCCGCCCTGCTGGCCCGCCTGGTCGGCGCCGAGGCCGCCCTGGTGGTCAACAACAACGCCGGCGCCGTCCTCCTGGCCCTGGCCGCCCTGGCCGGCGGCCGGGCGGTGGTGGTGTCCCGGGGCGAGCTGGTGGAGATCGGGGGCGGCTTCCGGGTGCCCGACGTGATGGCCCAATCGGGCTGCCGCCTGGTGGAGGTGGGCACCACCAACCGCACCCGGCTGGCCGACTACCGCGACGCCCTCGACGCCGACACCGCCATGGTCCTGAAGGTCCACCAGTCCAACTACCGAATCGTGGGATTCACCCAGGAGGTAGGGGTCGGGGAGCTGTCCGGCCTCGGGCCGCCGGTGGTGGCCGACATCGGCTCCGGGCTGCTCGACGCCACCACGCCGTGGTTGGGCCGCCCCCCGCCGGGGTGGCTGGCCGACGAGCCGGCCGCCCGCCAGACCCTGGCCGCCGGCGCCGGGCTGGTCACCTTCTCGGGCGACAAGCTCCTCGGCGGCCCCCAGGCCGGCATCGTGGCCGGGCGGGCCGACCTGGTGGCCGCCTGCGCCCGCCACCCCCTCAACCGGGCCCTGCGCCCCGGAGGGCTGGTGCTGGCCGCCCTGCAGGACACCGCCCTGGCCTACCTGCGGCGCGACCTGGACGCCCTGCCCTTCTGGCGCATGGCCTCCGTCCCCGTGGCGGTGCTGAGAGCCCGCGCCGCCGGGTTGGGCGTGGGCCGGGTGGTGGACACGGTGGCCGTGGCCGGGGGCGGCTCGGTACCCGGCCAGGAGATGCCCTCGGCCGGGGTGGCCGTGCCCGGCGACCTGCTGGCCGCCCTCCGGGGCGCCGACCCGCCGGTGGTGGCCCGGGTCGCCGACGGCGCCACCGTCTGCGACCTGCGCACGGTGGACCCCGCCGACGACCCGCTCCTGGCGAAGGCCCTCAAGGCGGCGGCGTCGGCGGCGGCCACCGCCTCGCCGGCCGCCGCCGCCGCGGTCGCGCCGGGCACCGCCGCCGGCGGGTTGCCCGGCTCGTGAGGACCGGCGAGCCGGAGACCGGGTCGGCCATGCACGTGGTGGCCACCGCCGGCCACGTCGACCACGGCAAGTCCACCCTCGTGCTGGCCCTGACCGGTACCGACCCCGACCGCCTGGCCGAGGAGAAGGCCCGCGGCCTCACCATCGACCTCGGGTTCGCCTGGACCACCCTGCCGTCGGGGCGGGAGCTGGCCTTCGTCGACGTCCCCGGCCACGTTCGCTTCATCAAGAACATGCTGGCCGGCGTGGGGGCGGTGGCCGCCTGCCTGTTCGTGGTGGCGGCCACCGAAGGGTGGAAGCCCCAGTCCGAGGAGCACCTGCGCATCCTCGAGCTCCTGGGCGTGCAGCGGGGCATCGTGGCCCTCACCAAGGTCGGGCTGGTGGACGACGAGACCCGGGAGCTGGCCCGCCTCGACCTGGCCGAGCACCTGGTCGGCACCTTCCTGGCCGACGCCCCCGTGGCCGAGGTGGACGTGCCCGCCGGCGTCGGGGTGGACGAACTGCGGTGGGCCCTGGACGACCTCCTGGCCACCACGCCCCTGGCCGCCGACTTCGACCGCCCCCGCCTGTGGGTGGACCGGGCCTTCGCCGCCCGGGGCTCGGGCACGGTGGTCACCGGCACCCTGACCGGCGGCGCCCTCACGGTGGACGACGAGCTGGCCGTGCTGCCCGGCGGCCACCGGGTGAGGGTCCGGGGACTGCAGAGCCTCAAGCGCTCCCACGAGCGGGTGGTGGCCGGCAGCCGGGTGGCGGTCAACCTGTCGGGGGTGTCCAGGGAGGAGGTGGCCAGGGGCTCGGCCCTGGTGCGGCCTCGCCAGTGGCACGCCACCCGCACCCTGGACGCCTCCCTGCGGGTGCTGGACAGCCTCGACCACGAGGTGGGCCGCACCGGGGCCTACTCGGCCTATGTGGGGTCGGGCGAGCGCCCGGCGTCGCTGCGCGTGCTGGCTGCCGACGCCGTCTTCCCGGGCGACGAGGGGCTGGTGCGCCTGCACATGGCGTCGCCCCTACCCCTGCTCCCCGGCGACCGCTACGTGCTGCGGGAGAGCGGCCGGGACGAGACGGTGGGTGGGGGGGAGATCCTCGACGTGGCTCCCGTGCTGCCGGCGGCCAAGGCCCGGCCCACCCGCTCGGTGGACCGGGTGGTGGCCGAGCGGGGGTGGGTGGAACCCGACGTGCTGGAGCGCCTCACCGGCGAGCGCCGCCCCGCCACCGTCGGCCGATGGGTGGCCTCGGAGGCCACCATCGCCGCCGAGCGGGCCCGCCTGGCCGAGGCCGTGGAGGCCGCCGGCCCCCTCGGGCTGGACGCCGCCACCCTGGACGCCCACCAGCGGTCCCTCCTGCCGGACCTGGACGGCGTGGTGGTGGTGGATGGGAGGGTGCGGCGGGCCGAGGCGTCCGACCCCCTGGCCGACCACCCGTTCGTGGCCGCGCTGGAGGCGTCGCCCTTCACGCCCCCCGACCCGGCGGGCGTGGACCGGGCCGAGCTGCGGGAACTGGTGCGGCGGGGGATGGTCGTGGAGCGGGACGGGGTGTACTTCGCCCCGTCGGCCGTGGGCGCCGCGGCCCGGGTGATGGCCGGCCTGCTGGCCGCCGACCCCGAGGGCTTCACGGTGGCGGCCGCCCGCGACGCCCTGGGCGCCACCCGCAAGCACGTGCTGCCGCTGTTGGCCATCCTGGACTCGACGGGCGTCACCCGCCGCCGGGGCGACCTCCGGGTAGGGGGGCCCCGGCTGCCGCCGTCCCCTGCCTGACGCCGGGGCGGCCCTCGGCGCCCGGCCCCCTCCATCCCGTGGCGGCCGCCCGCTCGGTGCCCACCGCGTCGGTGGCCAGCACCGCGCCCGGGAGCGTGCTGGCGGTGGCGGCGGAGCGCTTCAGCCGGACGGCTGAGTCATCGGCGGCGGGCACCAGGGTGCGGGGCACCACGCCCGCCCCACGCCGCCGGGGGCCCCTACCCCGCCGGCTGAGTCATCGGCGGCGGTCAGCCGGCGCGGGAGGCCATGAGGGCCTTTCGCTCGACCTCGTTGAGACCTCCCCAGATGCCGTGGGGCTCGCGGATCTCGATGGCGTAGTCCAAGCACGGGCGCCGGACCGGGCAGTCGGCGCAGATGGCTTTGGCCCGTGTCTCGCGGGCTTCCCGCTCCTCCTTGCGCTCCAGGTGGGACGGCGGGAAGAACACCCTGGCTTGGGGGCCCCGACAGGATGCCTTCTCCTGCCACAGCCCCTCGGCGCGCTGACTGCTCACAGAGAGCCCTCTCGTTGGCTGGGCCAGAACCTACCCCGGCCCCTCCTGCGTGACAAGGGGCTGTTCCGCGCGTCCGTGCAGGTGGCGGCGGGCGCGGCCTGCCGCACTGACTTCAACCGGGGTGCGACTGCGACCCCGCCTAGTGCCCGGCGTCGCGGGCGCCGCCGACCTCGGGCTCCACCTCCAACAGCAGGCCGTCGATGGCCACCACCCGCACGGCGTCGCCGGACGCGATGGGCGTGGCCCGGTTGGTGCGGGCCCGCCACAGCCCGCCCGCGAGGCGCACCATGCCCTCGGGGTCGATCCCGGTCGTGGCCTCGGCCATGCGCCCCACCATGGCCTCCCGCCCGATGGTGGGAGTGGAGAACCGGGCCCGCAGCATGGACGCCATGCCGGCCACCATCAGCAGCACCGCCCCCCCGACCACCACCACGATGGTGATCCAGCTCAGGGCCAGCCCGCCCGGGAAGAGCCGCCAGGACCCCACCAGCAGGGCGAGCGTGCCGATCACCGTCCAAGAGCGGGGGGCGCCGGACTGCACGTCCACCGCCAGGCCCGCCACCCCGAGGCCCACCAGGCCCAGACCCAGGGGGCTGGTCGGCAGCACCGCCAGCCCGTAGGCGGACAGCACCAGGGCGCCGGCGCCCACCACGCCGGCCAGGCCCACGCCGGCGGTAAAGAACTCGAAGACCACCAGCAGGAGGCCGACCACCAGTAACAGGTAGGCCACCTGGGGCCCGGCGGCGGCGTGCAGGAGGCGCTCCAGCAGGCCGAGCTTGGCGAAGCGGACGTCGCCCGCCGCCTCCCGGCGCAGCACCTGGCCCGACGGCACGACCCGGGCGGTGGACAGGACCCGGCCCCCCACCGTCTGGCCGTCGAGCCCGACGACGAACTCGCCCAGCGTGGGGGCCACCACGCTGACCGCGCCGCGGGACTTGGCCTCGTCGGCGCCCAACGACCGCCCGACCGACAGCGGGCTGGTGCGGGGGCCGCCGGCATCCCGGCCCACGTGGGTACCGGGCGCCATGCCGGTCGCCCCGGCCGCCCCCACCAGCTCGGTCGCCCCGCCGAACGCCCGCGACCCGCTGGGCCCGACCCACACCGCCACCGGCACCTTGGCGTGGCTGAGCCGGAAGGTCAGCACGTCCAGGGCCGAGCGGTCGAGGAGCGTCCCCGAGCTGTCGAGCTGGATGACCAGCACCTCGTCGTCGCCCCGCTCGGCCGACGCCAGCGAGCGCTTGACGAAGTCGTCCTGGATGGGGTCGAGGCGCCCGCTGACCTCGATGACGTCCACCGCCCGCGCCGAGGGGACCGGGGCCGCGGGCGCCGGGGCCGGCACTGCCGCCGGCGACGCCGCCGCCGCCGACGACGCCGCCGCCGCCGCCACCCCGCCGTCGGTGGCGAGCACGGCCGTGGCCAGGGCGAACAGGGCGATGGCTAGTCTGCGGATGAGGCCTCCGAGGGACGAGGGGGATGGTTGGATCCTCGAGGGTTCTGTCGCCAGTCCCGGCTGGTCATCGTGGCCGGGAAGGGCGGCGTCGGCAAGACGACGGTGACCGCGACCCTGGCGCGTCTGGCCTCCCGGCTGGGCCTCTCGGTGCTGGTGGTGGAGGTGGAGGGCAAGAGCGGCCTGGCCGCCACCTTCGGCGCCCCCGACCTGGCCTACCACGAGGCCGTGCTCTCGGCCGCCACCCCCGGGACCGGTGAGGTCCGGGCCCGCACCCTCACGCCCGACCAGGCCCTGGTGGAGTACCTGGAGGAGCACGGGCTCAAGCGCATCTCCCGCCGGCTGAGCCGGTCGGGGGCGGTGGAGGTGGTGGCCACCGCCACTCCCGGCATCAAGGACATCCTCGTCCTGGGGAAGGTCAAGCAGCTGGAGCGGGCGGGCGCCGCCGACCTCATCGTGCTCGACGCCCCCGCCGCCGGCCACGCCGTGCGCTTCCTCATGAGCCCCCGGGCCCTCCTCGACACGGTCAGTGTGGGGCCCATCCAGGCCCAGGCGGCGGACGCCCTGGAGCTGCTCACCGATCCGGCCCGCTGCTCGGTGATGCTCGTCACCCTGGCCGAGGAGACGCCGGTGAACGAGGTGGTGGAGACGGCCTACGCCTTGGAGGACACGGTGGGCACCAACCTGGGCCCCGTGGTGGTCAACGCCGTCTACCCGGTGCTCGAGGGGCTCGACGTGGACCCCGAAGCGGCGGCCGCCGCCGTCGGCGTCACCCTCCGCCCGGGGGAAGCGGAAGCCCTGCGGGCCGCCGCCCGCTTCCGGGCCCGCCGCCAGGAGGTGCAGGCCTCCCAGGTGGCCCGCCTGGCCGACGCCCTGGCCCTGCCCCAGGTGCACCTGCCCGCCCTGTTCGACGTCGACCTCGGCCTGGCCCGGGTGGACCGCCTGGCCGACGCCATGTCCGCCGGCGTCGAGGCCCTGGAGGTCGTGCCCTGACCCCGCCCTTGGAGGCGCTGTTGGGCGGACGCTCGGTGGTGGTCTGCTGCGGGCCGGGCGGGGTGGGCAAGACCACCACCGCGGCGGCGCTGGCGGTGGAGGGCGCGCGCCGCGGGCGGCGCAGCGTGGTGGTCACCATCGACCCCGCACGGCGCCTGGCCGACGCCCTGGGCGTGGCGTCTCTCTCCGACCTGCCCAGCCGGGTGGCCGGCCCCTGGCCCGGGGAGCTGTGGGCGCTGATGCTCGACACCAAGAGCACGTTCGACCACCTGGTGGCCAAGTACGCCCCCAGTCCCGAGCAGGCCGAGGCCATCCTGGCCAACCGCTTCTACCGCAACGTCGCCGGCGCCCTGTCGGGCACCCAGGAATACATGGCCATGGAGAAGCTCTACGAGCTGCACGACGATGGTCGCTTCGACCTCGTCGTCGTGGACACCCCGCCCACCCGCAACGCCTTGGACTTCGTGGACGCCCCCCGCCGCCTGACCCGCCTGCTCGACAACCGCGTCTTCCGGCTGCTCATGCTGCCCACGCGGGCGTCGATCAAGGCCGTGAACCTGGCCACCCAGGCCTTCCTGCGCACGGTCGGGCGGGTGGTGGGCTCGGAGGTGGTGGCCGACGCAGTGCGCTTCTTCCAGGCCTTCGAGGGCATGGAGGACGGGTTCCGCCAGCGGGCGGCGCGGGTGGATGAGCTGCTCACCGACCCTGGCACCGCCTTCCTGCTGGTAGCCGCCCCTCGCCCCGACGTGGTGGCCGAGGCCGAGTTCTTCGCCACCAAGCTGGCCGACGCCTCCATCGAGGTGGCCGCCCTGGTCGTCAACCGCATGCACCCCCGCTACGGCGGGGAGTGGTCGGAGGTGGACCGTGAGCGGGCCGCCACCCTGGCCGGCACGCCGCTCGGCCCCCTCTACGAGAACCTGGCCGACCTGCACCAGCTGGCCGACGGTGAGGAGGCCCACGTGGCCCGGCTGGTGGAGCAGGTGGCGCCCGCGCCCGCCCTGCGGGTCCCGGTGCTGGCGTCCGACGTGCACGACCTGGCCGGCCTGGCCGAGGTGGGCGCCCACCTGTTCGCCCCCGCCGACGAGTGCTGACGGGCAGGGCCGGCTCGCGCGTCGGTCAGGAGGTGGGGGTGTCCTGGCCGGCGGCCCGGTCGGCGTCCAGCAGCGAGTTGGCGGCCTCGTCCAGCGTGTCCGCGACCGTGACGATGCGGTCGAAGCCGGTGGTGTGCAGGAGGCGCACGAGCGTGGGCCGGTTGCAGCACACGGCCACGTCGCCCCCCGCCTCCCGGGCCCGCCGGATGCCGCCGATGAGGGCGCCCAGGCCGGCCGAGTCCACGAACGGCACCTCGGACATGTCGATCAGCAGCTTGGGCTTGTTGGCCAGCTCGCCCAGGGCGTCGCGGAACTGGCCGACGGTGTACGCATCGAGCTCGCCGACGGGGCGGCAGACGGTGTAGTCGTCGCCCTCCTCCACCTGGATGTTGAGCACCTCGCCTCCTGGAACAGTCCCGCCCGAATCGCCCAGGGCATGCTACCCGTGCGGGGGGGCGGCTACCCTCGGCCGGTGACCGACGTCCTGCTGGTGGCCGACTCCGAGGCCCTCCGCAACGAGGTCAAGGCGGCGGTGGTGGACGCCACCACCACCGTGCGGGAGGTGACCCGGGGTGACGAGGTGCGGGCCGCGGTCGCCGACCGCACGCCCGACCTGGTGGTGCTCGACCTCCAGGTCGGCAAGATGGGCGGCATGGCCACCTGCATCGACCTCCACCTGGAGGCGGGCGCCGGGCGCCTGCCGGCGGTGCCGGTCCTCATGCTCCTCGACCGCCGGGCCGACGTGTTCCTGGCCCGCCGATCGGCGGCCGACGGCTGGGTGGTGAAGCCCCTCGACCCGCTCCGCCTGGCCCGGGCCGTGCGGGAGCTGTTGGGCGGCGGCCGGTACGAGGACCGGTCCTACGCCCCCGTCACCGTGACGCCGGGACCCTCCGGCGAGGCCCTCGGGTAACATCGGCCCCACCGGGAAGTGGCGCAGCTTGGTTAGCGCGCAGCGTTCGGGACGCTGAGGCCGCGGGTTCGAATCCCGCCTTCCCGACCAGGCAAAGGTGCTGGTAGGGGCCCCTGCAGAGTGGGGGCCCACCATCACTCGGACGGGGGCAGACCACAGATAGACCACATCCGACGGCTGACCGGCGGAGGCTGCCGCGGTGGCATCCCTGCGGCAAAAGCGGAGCGGGCGGTGGGAGGCGCGCTACCGGGATCGGTTCGGGCTCCAGCACGCTCGGACCTTCGACACGAAGACCCTCGCTCGCCGGTGGGTGGCGGACACGGAGACCGATGTCCGCCGGGGGGATTGGGTCGACCCAGGACTGAGCCGTGCGGCCCCGGACGACGGTGACCGGACCCCGATCGAGCGCGTTACGGATCAGTTATCGCGCGCTGACAGTCGGGGCGCGCGTCATCGGCGACCGGTCAAAGCTGGCTGACGGGAACGGCCCAGAGCCCGCGGCCGTGGGTGGCGGCAACGACCGTCGGCGGGTGGGTGGCGTCTGCCGGCGTCACGTGCAGGTCGGCGACGATCACGTTGGGCAGCGAGCCTGCGGCCGAGGGTGTCGGTCCCACTCGCTTCCACGTCCCGCCCGCGGTGGTCGACTCGAACACGCCCACGTCGGTGGCCACCACCAGGTGGCTGCCGACGAGAAGGATGTCCGAGGCGGGGGCGTCGACCAGGTCGCCGGAGATGTCAAGCCAGTTCTGACCGCCGTCGTGTGTCTCGTACACGTGGCCCACGCCCGGGTTCCCGTCCACCGGGCCGATCATCCAGTGGCGGGCGTATCCGGACAAGCTGAGGTAGGCGTGCGTGGCGTCCGCCGGGTCGACGGCGAAGCCACTGATGTAGCGGTCGGGGACGCCGCTGAGAGCGATCGGCGCCCAAGCGCCACTGTCGGTCTTGGCGATGGCGCCCCGCTTGAACCCGGTCTCCGACACATAGCCCGGCCAGCAGGGGCCGCACCAGGCCGCGTAGCCCATGCCGCCGCTGACGCTCACCGCGGTGATCGAGTGTCCGACGCCG
The DNA here is from genome assembly GCA_046263055.1 of Acidimicrobiales bacterium. Taxonomy (GTDB): domain Bacteria; phylum Actinomycetota; class Acidimicrobiia; order Acidimicrobiales; family AC-14; genus DATAQC01. Next base: position 9,178 of record JBHELO010000010.1, read on the forward strand.
GTGTCGGCCAACTTGGTCCAGTCGGCGGCACGGGTGTCGAAGCCCTTGGCGCTCTTCCAGAGGAACTCGCCCCCGGCGTAGATGTCGCTGCCTACCGCGGTGTCCGCCACGACGGGCCCGATGAACAACGGGCTCGGGTCGCCCGGGGTGATGTCGGTCCAGGTCCCGCCGCCGTTGGTGCTGACCGCCGGGGTCAGGTCCGTGTACTCGCCGATGACCTTGGACGCGTCGGTCGGGTTGACGACCGTCGCTCCCCCGTCGCCGCCGAACGGTTCACTCGCCTCGACGGGACTCTTGAGGGTGCCGCCTTCAACGATGAGCTTGGCCGTCCCGTTGTCCTGCAGACCGCCCCAGTAGGCCAGCTTGCCCCCGTTCGTCGGGTCGAAGCCCGAGTCCGCGTAATAGAACTGGGTGGTTCCGAGGGCGGCGTTGTGGTCGGTCCAGCCCCCGCCCGCAGTGTGGACGTCCAGCGAACGAGAGAAGACGCCGCCGTCGTTGCCCACGACTATCTGGCCGTTGGTCATCGTCGCCGCATGCTGGTCCGAGTGGGTCGTGTTCGGGCAGCCGCCCCAATCGGCGCGAGAGGCGTCGAAGCACGGCAGGGTGAGGTTCCAGTAGGGCGCGGCGGTGACCCACTTCCCTCCCCCGTCGGTCGTCTCGTAAACCTCCTCGAGCCCGAGGTAGACGTGGCCGGCGTTGGCGGGGTCAACGAGGAGCCACTGGTTGTACCAGCCCTGCACGCCGGGCTGGTAGCCGGGCCCGATTTCACCGGGCTTCATCGCCGACCCGGAGTTCTGTAGGACAGAGGGGCTGGCGATCTGGACGAAGGGGCCGTCGGTGCTCCCCGTCTTCGAGAGGTAGATGCCCTCCAGCAGCGTGTGTGGTGCCCCGTTCGAGTTGAAGGCGGCGGCGTCCTCGACGAGCACGTACAGCTTCTTGCCGTCGCTCGAGTAGGCGACCGAGCCCCGGCCCTGGGCCTTCTGCGAGACGTACCCCTTAGGTTGGAGCGGTCCGCTGAAAGACTGGCCGCCGTCCTTGGACAGGTAGAGCCCGTTCTTGGGGGAGCCGGCCCGCCACCCTCGCACAGCCAGCATCTCGTTGGTGCCGGGACGGGCGGCGATGTCGGTCACGCTGTTGAGGACCTCGGCGTTGGTGATCGGGTCGGAGCCGACGCGGTCGTCGCCGATGACCCGCGTCCAAGCAGCCCCGTCGAGACGGTAGAGACCCTTGTTCGTGGCCGCGAACAGATGGCCGTTGGCGAACACCATCTTGAAGAAGGCGGCGCCGTCCAGGGTGGCGTCGCCGACGTGAGCCCACGTGCTCCCGCCGTCCGTCGACGAGAACACGCCCGCTCCCGCATAGGAGTCCAGGTGGACGCCGGCCTCCCCCGTCCCGACGTAGACGGTGTAGCCGCCGCCCGCCGGCGCGACCGCGATGGCGCCCGTCGCCGTGGTGGGCAAGGCGTCCCCCACCGGCTGCCACGCCTGGAACGCCGGGTAGTCGGTCGCCCGCCAGATGCCACCCCCGGCGCCGGTGGCGAACAGCGTGTGGCCGTCGGGGGAGGCGGCGACGCCGGTGA
>JBHELO010000011.1:0-6114 GCA_046263055.1 Acidimicrobiales bacterium
CCCACCTGGACGAGCCGGCGCCGGCCCGGGCGGTGGCCTTCGCGGACGCCATGGCTGCCCGACGGGCGGCTGGCGAGCCCCTCCAGTACGTGCTGGGCCGCTGGCAGTTCCGCACCCTGGAGTTGTTGGTGGACCGCCGGGTGCTGATCCCCCGTCCGGAGACCGAGGTGGTGGCCGCCGTGGCCATCGAGGAGGCCAGGCGGAGCCACCGCCGCCCGCCGGTGGTGGTGGACCTGGGCACGGGCTCGGGGGCCATCGGGCTGGCGGTGGCCGTCGAGGTGCCGGACGCCCAGGTCTGGGCCACGGACGCCTCGGCCGAGGCCCTGGCCGTCGCCCGGGCCAACCTGGCCGGCATGGGTTCGGCGGCCGCCACCCGCGTGCGGCTGGCCGAGGGCGGGTGGTTCGAGGCCCTGCCGCCGGCGCTGGCCGGGCGGGTGAGCGTGGTGGTCTCCAACCCGCCCTACGTCGCCGACGGCGAGGACCTGCCCGACGAGGTGGCCGGTTGGGAGCCGGGGGTCGCCCTGCGGGCCGGACCGACCGGCCTGGAGGCGGTCGGCGAGATCGTGGCCGGGGCACCGCCCTGGCTGGCCCGCCCGGGGTCGCTGGTGCTGGAGCTGGCGCCCCACCAGGCGGCCGAGGCCGTCAGCCTGGCCGCCGAGGCCGGCTTCGCGGACATCACCGTCATCGCCGACGCCGCCGGCCGCAGCCGGGCCCTGCGCGCCCGCCTGCGATAGCGGTGGGATCTCTCCCGGGACCGCTCGGCCGCTCGGGGCAGGTGCCATGCCGATGAGGCCGACGCATGGCCGAGGGTCCGGCGGCACCGTGCTCCCGAGCGGTGGTTCGCCACCGGACCCGGTGGCCATCGCCGAGGCGGCCCGGGCCCTGGCCGACGGCTGGCCGGTGGGCATCCCGACCGACACCGTCTACGGGTTGGCCGCCGACCCCTTCCGCCCGGGCGCCACCGACCGGGTCTTCCGGGCCAAGCGCCGGCCTCGCGACGTGAGCCTCCCGGTGCTGGTGACGGGGGCCGACCAGGTGCTGACCATGGCCACCGCCGTCCCCGCCGCCGCCCGCGCCCTCATGGAGCGCTTCTGGCCCGGCCCTCTCACCCTGGTGCTGCCCGCCCGTCCCGACCTGGGCGCCGACCTGGGCGACGACGGCCTGACGGTGGGGGTGCGGTGCCCGGGCCACGACGTTCCCCGGGCCCTCTGCGCCCTGGTTGGGCCGCTGGCCACGACCAGCGCCAACGTCCACGGTCGGCCGACCCTCGTCACCGCCGCCGAGGTGGCGGACGCCTTCGGGCCGTCGGTTCCCGTGGTGCTCGACGGGGGACCCTGCCGGGGCGCGCCGTCCACCGTGGTGGACTGCACCGGTCAGGAGCCCACGTTGCTCCGCGACGGACGGCTGTCCTGGGACGAGGTGGTGGCCGCCCTCTCGGCCTGAGCGGCGCGGCGGATGGCCAAGCGGGCGCCGATGAGCGACGACCGTCCGCCCGGCGGTGCCCCACCCCTGCCCGACCGGCCCCGCGCCGCCCGCACCGCTCGGGCCATCGCGCCCCGCCCCCGACCGCCTGCCACCTGGGCACCGGCCCCATCGGGTTCGCCGCCTCCCGGCTCGGGCTCGACAGCGGCCCCCGTGCCGGGGCCGGTTGGGGGGCCGGGGGCGTCGGTGTCGAGGTCGGCGTCGGCCGTCAAGGCGCCGCCGGCCTGGGCACCGACTCGCACCGCGCCGAGGGCGCCCGTGTCGAGCCCAGGCGGTGGTTGCGAGGCGGGCGCCCACCCCTCGGCCACGTCGGCCACGGCCCACGGACGGCCAGGTTCCTGCGCCCCGCTCCCGACCGGGCCGGTCGCCACAGAGGCGGCCGGCGGGTGAGCGACGGCGACGGGCTCGGCGCGGCCCGGGTGGCGGGCGCCGTTGGGCTCGACGTGCCAATCGAAGGCGCCCCCCGCAGGCCTGGCAGGTGGAACGGGGTCGGTGCCGGCGCCGCTCGCCGCCGGTGAGCGCACGGCACTCGGCCGGCGGGCGCCCACACGCGACGGGCCGCGGGTCCCCCGCCCCCCGGTGCCGGTCGCGCCCGCTGTTCGGGTGCCCGCCTTGGCGACGCCCGCTGTCCGGGTGGCCGCCTTGGCGACGCCCATTGCTCGGGTGCCCGCCTTGGCGACGCCCGCCGTCGCCGTGCGCCTTGTCGCGCCCGCCGTCGCCGTGCGCCTTGTCGTCCTGCCCGCCTTGGCCACGCCCGCCCCCGCCGTGCGCCTTGTCGTCGTGCCCGCCTTGGCCACGCCCGCCCCTTCGGTGCCCGCCGCCGGCTCGGGCCCCTTTCGGGTGGGGGACTTCGGAGCGCTGGTCCTCTTCGCCGCGCCGGTGCCCCTCGTCGTGGCGGCCGGTGCCGTCGCCCGCTTCGTGGTGGCCGTCCGTGCCGCCGTGGACCTCGCCGTGCGCGTCGGGGTCGCGGCCTTCGTCGGCGCCGCCTTGGCGGTGCCCGCCTTCGACCCGGCGGCGCGTGACGGGGCCGTGCCCACCGTCGCCCGGCCGGCTGTCGCGCCACGGGCACCCGATCCGGCGGTTCCCGCTTCGCCGCCGGCCCGCCCGCTGCGGGTGTTCGTCGCCGGTGGACGGGTGGCGGCCGATCCGTTGGCGGTGGCGGCCCGGGCGCCGGCGCGCATGGCCCGGGTCACGACCTTGTCCAGGCGTTCCGCCAGCTCGTCGAGGCGGGCGTCCGAGCGGGCCATGGCCTTCTGGAGGGCCTTGGGCATCTGGTCGGCGATCTCGGTGCGCAGCGCCTGGGTGGCGGCCGTCGTGGCGATGGCCGCCACCGCGCCGCTGGTGTCGGGGTCGGTCTCGAGGAAGGCCCGCAACTCGGCGGCCGCCCTGGCCGGGTCACGGGTGATCGTGGACTCCTGGCCCGCCTCCACCACCGCGATGACCGACGCGATCGTGCGCTCCCGGCTGGTTTCCAGCTCGTGGACGGTGCGCTCCCGGGTGGTCTCCACCTCGGCGAGGGTGCGCTCGCGGGCCGCCTCCATCTCCGCCAGGGTCCGCTCCCGGTTGATCTCCGCCTCCCGGGCCACCGCCTCGGTGACCTGCTCGGGCAGGCGCTCGGCCGCCTCAATCAGCTGGAGATCGGCGTCACGGGCCTCGAGGAGCTGGGCCAGCAGCGCCTGCTGCTGAGTGATGCCGCTCACCAGCTCGGCCATGGTGGCCTGCTGCTGGTTGAGGCTGCCCCGCAACGACTGCAGCTCGTCGCGCAGCCCGGCGAACGCCCCTTCCAGCCAGCGCAGGGCGGCGGCGCTGGCCGCCGGCGGCGCGGACGGCGTGGAGACGGGGGTGGGGGGGGCGTCGTCGTCGGCGTCCAGCCCAGGGCGACCCCGGGGGACGGTCGTGCGCCGCCGGACGGTGCCATTGGCGATGGGCGACGGGGTCGTGGTGATCACCTGGGGCTGCGAGGCGCCCGCCGCCTCGGCCACGGCGGCCGAGCTCTCGGCGGTGGCGACGGCCAGCGGCTGAGGGCCGCGGGCCCACACGTCGGGGCAGCCGGCGAACCGGCCGCCGCACACCACCCGGCACTCGGAGCAGGAGCAGGCGTTCGTCCCTGCCTCCATCGGGTGCCCGCAGCCGTCCCTGATCTGGAGGCCGAACTCGTGGCACCGACCCATGGCGCACGATGGTAGACCCTGCCCGGTCGAAATCCCGGCCCCCGCGGTGGCCACCGCGGGCCCTGGCGGTGCGGCGTCTCCCGGCGGTTAGCATCCCCCGGATGACCTCGCTTGGCGGCGGAGGGCACCAGCAGGGCGGTCGGTCGTCCGACAGCTTGTCGGCGTTCCTCGCCCGCCACCGGGCGGTCACGCAGTGCGCCATCGACTCGGCGGCGTGGGCGCTGGCCCTGGTCCTGGCCGACCTGATCCGGTTCGACCTGGACGCCTCCCGCCTGTCCACTCGCGGCCTGTTGGCCGTGATCCCTCTGGCCGCCCTGGCCCAGGTGGTGTCGGGGCTCGGGGCGGGGCTGTACACGGGCCGGTGGCGGTTCGGCAGCTTCGACGAGGTGGCCGGCCTGGTGCGGTCCGCCCTCATCGCCACCGGCATCGTCTTCGTCGCCGACCTGTGGATCGAGCGGGGGCCGCTCCTGGTTCCCCGCAGCGTCCCCCTCAGCGGGGGGATCATCGCCCTCGTGCTCATGGGCGGCGTGCGCTCGGGGTGGCGGCTGGGCCTGGAGAAGCGGCGGCGTCCGGCGGGCGACAACGTGTCCCGCATCCTCGTCTTTGGGGCCGGCGAGGGCGGCGCCCAGGTCATCGCCGCCATGCTGCGCGATCCCGGGAGCCCGTGGCTGCCGGTGGCCCTGCTCGACGACGACCCCGCCCGTCGCAACCTCCGCATCATGGGCGTGCCGGTGGTGGGGGGGCGGGCCCAGGTGGCCCGGGCGGCGGCCGACGGCGGTGCCTCCACCTTGCTGATCGCCATCCCCAGCGCCCACGCCTCCCTGGTGGCGGAGCTGAGCGAGGTGGCGGCGTCGGCCGGCCTGGACGTGAAGGTGCTGCCCCCGGTGGGCGAGCTGTTCGGCGGCCGGGTGGGCGTGTCCGACATCCGCGACCTCACCACCGCGGACCTCCTGGGTCGCCACGAGATTCGGACCGACGTGGAGAGCATCGCCGACTACCTCACCGGCCGGCGGGTGCTGGTCACCGGCGCCGGCGGGTCCATCGGCTCGGAGCTGTGCCGCCAGATCTACCGCTTCGCCCCCTCGGAGCTGATCATGGTGGACCGGGACGAGTCGGCCCTCCACGCCGTACAGCTCTCCATCGAGGGCAGGGCCCTGCTGGACTCGCCCGACCTCGTGCTCCTCGACCTCCGGGACCGCCCGGCCATGGAGCGCGTGCTCGCCGACCGTCGACCCGAAGTGGTCTTCCACGCCGCCGCCCTGAAGCACCTGCCCCTCCTCGAGCGCCACCCGGTGGAGGCGGTCAAGACCAACGTGTGGGCCACCCTGGACCTGCTGGAGGCGTCGGTGCGCTTCGGGGTGGACCGCTTCGTGAACATCTCCACCGACAAGGCGGCCGACCCGGTGAGCGTCCTCGGCTTCTCGAAGCGGGTGGCCGAGCGCCTCACCGCCCACGTCGCCCGCGAGAGCGGGAAGACGTTCCTGTCGGTGCGCTTCGGCAACGTGCTGGGCAGCCGGGGGTCGGTGCTCACCGCCTTCGAGTCCCAGATCGAGCGGGGCGGCCCCCTCACCGTCACCCACCCCGAGGTCACCCGGTACTTCATGACCGTCGAAGAGTCGGTGGAGCTGGTGATCCAGGCGGGGGCCATCGGCCGCCCCGGAGAGGCCCTCGTGCTCGACATGGGCCGCCCGGTGCGCATCGCCGACCTGGCCGGGCTGCTGGCCGCCCGCTCCCACCGGGCCATCACCATCGACTTCACCGGCCTGCGCCCCGGTGAGAAGCTCCACGAGGTCCTGCTCGGCCGGGGCGAGCGCGACGAGCGGCCTGCACACCCGCTCATCTCCCAGGTGGACGTGCCACCGCTCGACCCGTCGGCGGCCCGGGCCGTGGACGTGGCCGGCGACCCACCGGCGGTGGCCGGCCGCCTGGCCGACCTGTGCCTGGCCGAAGCCCGGGTGGGCGGCGGCGACCGCTGAGCCGGCGGCCCCGGCGGCGGGGCGCCCGGGCGCCACCTGACGGTCCGGCTCACGCGAAGGGTCGAGTGGGGGGATGACCCGGCCGACGTCGGCGGCACGTCGCCGGGGCGCCGACCGGCGCACCGTAGGCGGCGGGGCGCCCGGGGGCCACCGGCGGGCCGGACCACATCGACGCCCACCGGTTGGCCACCTGGAGGGCGCCGCTGGCGGCCCGGCCCCGCACCACCCAGGTGTGGGCGGCGAAGGCCCGCAGGCCGGCGACTGCGGCGGTGGGCGCCCGACGGCGGCCGTGAAGACGGAGAGCAGGGGGCAGTACCGGCCGGGAGCCGGCCCACGAGGCGGCGACCACGTGCGGTCCGACGACCTGGTGGGGCTCGCGTGGCCTTGGGCCTGAGCGTGTCGGTGCGGGTGACGTCGGCGGTAGCCCGCTGAGCCGGGCGGATGAGCTGTTCTGGGCCGACGGCGTGTCCCTCCGCGCCGGCTTG
>JBHELO010000012.1:0-41095 GCA_046263055.1 Acidimicrobiales bacterium
AACATCGGTGCCGAGATCATGGGCCGCAACAAGTTCGGGCCGCAGCGTGGCCCGTGGGAGAACCTCGACTGGAAGGGGTGGTGGGGAGACAACCCGCCCTTCCACACCCCCGTGTTCGTCCTCACCCACCATCACCGACCCAGCTTCAGGCTGGCCGACACCACGTTCCACTTCCTCGATGCGACGCCCGCGGAGGCGACTCGGCAAGCCAAGGACGCCGCTGAGGGGAAGGACGTACGGGTTGGAGGCGGCGTCGCCACTGTTCGGCAGTTCCTCGAGGCGGATCTCATCGACACCATCCATGTCGCCGTCGCGCCAGTCGAAGTCGGCCGAGGGGAGCGACTCTGGACCTCCCACGAGGACCTGCTCGACCGGTTCCACCTCGAGTCCGTGCCCAGCCCCAGCGGCGTTACGCACCTACTCTTCTGGAGGCGGTAACCACGGCGGACGACGGGCTCCAGTCCGTCTTCAGCCGGAACAGGCGCGCCCAGACCGGGTGTCCCAGAACGATTGCCCCGGAGCACGCGAGGCCCGGCCGACGGGAGCATCCCCGAGGTGCCGATCGGGGTCGCTCACCTGTCGTGAAAAGGGTGACGTGATGTTCTTGGGTAGTCGCCGACCGTCGCCCGTGACACTCCGGAGGCAGCCCTCGGGGTCAGACGGCCCCGGCGGCGGCGGGCGCCGGCGTGCGGGCCTCCCGGAGGATGGAGACGTCGACCCCACCGGCCTCCGCCAGCTCGCCCATCCGCCGCTCCTGCTCGTCGTCGCCCCCGCCGGCGAAGTCCTCGGTGACCATCGACGAGACGGCGGCGTAGGCCCTGGTGTGAGGGACGAGCAGCGCGTCCCGGTAGAGGAGGGTCCACGCGTGCCCTGGGACGTCGGGGGTCATCGCCGCGTAGTGGTGGTAGGCCTCCGACAGCCGCGCCACCCGTTCGTCCCATGACAGGAGCTGGTCGGCCGCCGCCCGCCCGAGCTCGTAGCGCCGGTACAGCAGCAGGGCGCTGTTCACCACGTCGCGCCAGGGCGGCTCGGCCATCGGATCGCCGGCCACCGCTAGCTCGGGCCCGCCCGGTGCCGACGGCACGGGGGCGGCAGCCTCGCCCGACCGGGCCGGCGCCCCCCCGTAGGGACGGTCGGGGAACCGGGCGGCGGCGCCCGACACCCGGCCCGGGGCTCGCTCGCTGCCCAGGCCGCCTACGTGGGCGACCACCGTCGCCCAGTGCGGGTAGGCCGAGAGGAACCGCCTGGTCAGGTCCTTGACGTCGGCCAGGCGCAGCAGCTTCTCGTCGGCCTGGGCCTGGTAGGGCTCGGGATGCTTGAACCGCTCGGCCAGGCTCCGCAGCTCGGCGACGCGCGCCGCGTAGCGGGGGTCGCGGGCCGCCTGGCGGAGCCACCAGAAGTCGTTCCCCTCGTCCAGGTAGGGCTCCAGGGCGGCCGCGAAGCCGCTCACCGCGGCGATGTTGGACATCGCCTCGGCCCGCAGGTTGTTGATGCGGTCGGCCGTCTCCGCCTCCACCTCGGCGCTGACGTCGTCGCATGCGTCGCCGCCGAGGGAGAGGCGGGAGAGGGCGGCCCACAGGTACGGGGGCTCGCGGAAGATCCGGCCGTTGTAGGAGTCGACGATCTCGGCCATGAGGTCGCTGCGGGCGGTGCTCATGTTGCGCGTGTGCAACGCCGGCGTGTGGGTCAGGTGCACCATCCCCACGCCGTACTCGGACTCCACCTGCCACAGGTGGAAGATGTCCTCTCCCCGGCCGCCCACCGTGATGAACGGGATGGGGCTGGCCAGGACCGACTCGGCGAAACTGGTGTTGCCCCCGGGCATGCCCGCGAAGGGCCGGGTCTCCTCCACCAGCGCCTCGTCGCCCGGCACTACCCGGCCGAAGGTCCAGGGGTGGTACACCTGCACCTGGTTCTCGTACTTGCCCTGGAACGTGCCGGCCAGCGTCGCCAGCAGGAGCAGGACCTGGTCGGCGAACGTCTCCACGTCGTCGCCCTCGCGGATGAGCCGCTCAAGGGTCTCGGGCTGGTCCCACGGGCGGAACCGGGTGATGTCCGCCTCGGAAGGGAGAAGGGGTGGGGCCTCGGGCGGGCGGCGGCGGGCCAGGTCGAAGGTGTGGTTGAGGATGCCCCACGCCACCCAGAACTTCTCCACCCCTTCGAGGGCGTCATTGGTGTACCCGCCGCCGCCGACCACCACGTCGCCGTTCTCGAAGATGGTGCTCTTCTGATCGAAGTAGTTGAAGACGTGGCGCTTGGCCAGGGTGCTGGCCCGGGTGAGGACGAGAGCGCCCACCTCGTTGTCCTGGTCGAGCCAGGTGGATACCGGCTGGCGCAGGCCCAGGGCCCGGCTCTCGCGCAGGGCGGCCAGGCGCAAGAAGTTGCGGAACCGCCCGTAGGGCACCCCCTTCTCGCCCGGGGTGCGGCCGCCGGCCAGCGCCCACACGTCGCAGCGGCCGTCGGGGAACACCTCGGCGTTGAGGGCGTCCAGGAACGCGTTCTTGCGCCCACTGTCCCAGTGGGAGATCGACATGCCGGCCCGGGCCGCCTGGGCCACGATGTCCCGGCCCTGTTCCAACGCCTCGCCGGTGCTGTCGTCGCTCACCACGACGTGCACGGTTGGGCCGTACCCGAAGGCGGCCAGCTCGTGCCAGAGGCTCTGCACGAGCCGCTGCAGATCGGCCGGCGAGTTGAACGTGCTGACCAGGACCAGGTGCTGGCACCGCCGGTCAGGCCGGCCCTTGTCGGCCCGTAGTTGCTCCATCTCCCGGTACAGCTCCTGGTGGCGGGCCAGCAACGGCTCCGGGTAGAGCTGGGCCACGCAGACCCGCTTGTAGATGTTGGCGCCCCGGCGCAGGAGCCGCAGGGCGGCATCGGTGGCGTCCCCGCCGCCGTCGGCGTCGGCGATGCGGCGGGCGGTGGTGACGCAACGCTCGGCCGCGAGGTGGAGCTGGAAGGAGTGGAGCAGCACGACCGCGGACCGCAGCGTCTCCAGGCCGGGCCACAGCCGTTCGATCTCGGCGCTGGTGAGGCCGTGGTGCTCGAGGGCGGCGATGAACGAATGAGCCTCCTGCACCGAGGGGTCCCTGTTCTCGGCGGCACTGGCGGCGAACAGCCCGGCCAGCGCGCCGATCATGCGGTCGAGGTCGGAGCCCTGGGGGGCGCGAGCCCGGAGGTGGACGAGGAAGTCGTCCACCGTGGCGTGGGCCGCCTCGCCGGCCAGCCACCGGCCGTCGGGCTCCTGTCCGGGCGACCAGTCGACGGCGGCGAGGAGGGCCTCCATGCTCGTGCCCACGACGTCGGCGGTCCACAACGCCCGCGAGAAGCCCCACGGATAGCCCACCCCCGGTCCCAGGAGGCCCAGGATCTTCGCCGGCAGGACGTCGTGCGCCCGGGCGATGCGGTGCAGTCGCCGAGCCCGCTCGGAAGCCGACAGGCCGGGCCGGGCCCGCAGGAGGTCGAGGGCCTCGGCCGCCGCCCGGCGCTCGTTGACGGGGACGGACGGCAGCTCGAAGACGACGTGGTCGGCAATGGCGGCCCACGCCGCTGCCGCCGTTCCCTCGGCCAGGGTGGGAAGCAGGGCGCGGTAGCGGGCGTGGGCCTCGCGCCACAACGGCTCGGAGGTGAGCAGAGTCCCCCTGCGCTTCTCGTCCTCGAACCACCGGCCGGCCGGCTCCAAGGCGTCGGCTGGGAGGTCCGGCCCCGAGCTCGAAGTGGGTGTCAGCGCAGTCGTCATGACCGTTGTCTCCTCTCCGCCGTCACCGCGTGGTCGTCGCTAGCCGGCCCTCCAGCTTTTCGCTGCCGGGGCCTCCAGGTGTGCCTCGGCCCGCTCCGCGAACAGGCCCAGGTACCGGATCGCCACCGCCGTCTTCTCGGTCGGAGACAGCACCTCGCTGCGGATCTTCCACAGCGCCTCGAGCAGGGGAGCGGCCTCCGGCGTGGCGTCCAGCTCGGCCAGCACGTGGCGGAGCAGGTGCTCGCCCTGGATGGTGTCGTACAGGTCGACGCCGCCCGTGCGCGCCGACTCGAATCCGGCGAGCAGGCCCCGGACGCCAGGCGCCGCCGAGTGCACCACCCGTCCCCGGTCCCAGAACCGGAACCCCACTGCGTCGGGGCCGCCGTGGAGCAGGACGCCGACCACCCGGGGGGCCAGCCCGTCGAGCCAGGCGAACCCGGTGTCGAGCACGACCAGCTCGTAGGTGTTGGTGGACAGCCGCTCGCCACCCGCGCTGTTGACGGCCGCCCGGAGCAGGTAGGTGCCTGCGCCCAGGCCGTCGGGCACCACCGGCTGGGTCGCCGGGTCACCGAACCAGCCGGTGGGGAACGCCCGGCCGCTTCCTCTGTCGAGGTCGATGCAGGAACTGTAGACCTCCACGGCCGCACCGGCCCGGTCGACGAACTGCACTGCGGCGCCGCCGGCCTCCTCCAGCCACACCTTCACCTCTGCCGCCGGGAACGAGGCGGCGGTGTCGTTGGCCACGATCAGCTCGGCGTCGGCCCAGGGCCGCCGCTCGGTGCCTGGTGGCGCGTCGGGCCCGCCCAGCCACCGGTCCCCGGCCACCTTCACCGGGCTGCGGAGCACGGGCGGGAGCGTCGCCCGCACCGGCTGGTTGCTCTCCAGGTACGCCCGGTAGGCCTTCTTGGGGACACCCTCGGCGTCCACCACACCCCACGCCGGGGCTTGCCAGTCGGGGTCCCGCCACATGAAGCTCAGGTAGCCGACGATCGGCCCGGCCACGCCGGCGTTCAGGTAGTGCTCGATGGCGTCCTTGTGCAGTCGGTACTGGCGGTCCTGACTGGCGGCGACGAAGCCCTTCAGGGTCCGCCCCGGGCGCCAGCGCCCGAACCAGAAGTTCTCGCCCTTGAACCCGCCGTAGTGCAGGACCTCAAGGAGGAGCAGGGCCAACCGGCGACGCAGGGCCTCGGGCCCCCCGCCCGCACCGTCCCGGGCGAGGGCCTCGATCTCCGCCTCCAGGGCGCCCATCTTCGGGAGGTGGGCCCAGTCGAGGGCGGCCAGCGCGCCCTCCCAGCTGCCCCCGCCCACGACCTCGGTGATGGCGTCGAGGTCGCCCGAGGTGCGCGGCCAGTCGTCGCCCCCGCCCGCCACCCACGCCGGGTCGGAGTGGAGGCGGCGCAGGACGGCCCGCACCCGCCCTTCGGACAGGATGCGGCGGAACAGCGCCTCGTTGGGCATTGCCTGGATGCCGAACTCGGTCGGCATGTTGGGATGGCGGGAGAACCGCCGGTCCTCGAACTCGGCCTCCATGAACCGAGCGGGGAGGGTGGCGAAGCCGTTGTCGTCGCGCAGCTCGTAGAACTGGCCGGGGTAGGCGTGGTTCCCCCCCGAGAAGGTGCTGGCCCAGCGGCTGCGGTCGTGGTCGCGCACGAGGGCGTGCAGGTCGAAGTCGAAGCGGCGGTTGTCGAGCCCCGGCGCGGTGCGCATGTCGGGCTCGTTGTGCATCTCGTAGGAGACGACCGAGGGGTGGTTGGCGAGCAGCGCGGTCATCTCCCCCACCTGGCGGGCGGCTCGGGCGACCAGCTCGTCCGACTGCTCGTATGACCATTGCAGGGGGAACATCTGCACGACGAGGAACCCGTGGCTGTCGGCCAGGTCGTAGAGGACCCGGGGGGCCACCAGGGTGTGGACCAGCACGGTGTTGAAGCCCGCTTCCCGCAGCATCCGGAAGTCGCGGGCGGCGGTGTCGGCGTCGTACTCGCTCAGCCAGTAGGTGGGCAGCACGTTGGTGCCCCGCACGAACACCTGGTGACCGTTGACCACCAGCGCCCCGTTGACGCCCGGCGACTCCCCCTCGGGGGTCACCGACAGCACCCGGAACCCGGTCTGCAGGACCTGGGCGTCGCGTGAGCGCCCGCCGACCCGGACTGACGCGGTGACCGCGTACAGGTGCGGGAACCCCTGGTCCCATGGCTCCCACGCCCGCACCGGCGACACCGTGCCCTCCACCACGATCTGGTTGTCGCCGGGGTGCAGTACCACGTCCCGGGCCATGCGATGGCCCTGACCCTCGAAGTTGGCGGGGCGGACGACGACGGCCAGCCGCCCGTCCACCACCTCGCCGGTGGTGTTGCGCACGCAGCACGACAGGCGCACGGCGGCCTGGTAGCCGTCCTCGGCCGCCATGGGCGTGAGGTCGAGGGTGGTGACCCGGGTAGCGACGGGCAGCAGGTGCACGGGATCGCGGACGTCCAGGGCGACGTCGTTCCAGACACCCCCGGTGTTGCCGTCCTGGCTGGTCAACGAGCTCCAGGCACCGCCCCGCTTGGCGTCGTGATGGCCGAGGGCCCCCTTCACCATGGTCTTGCGGTTGGGGAAGCTCGACGAGGGCCGGAAGTCGTCCCACCCCGATGCCACGGAGATCCCCTCGCCGGCCGGATCGTTGGGCGAGGTCACCGCCAGGCGCAGCGTCGTGTGGCGCCCGTAGGCGACGAAGGGGCTGACGTCGAGCTCGAACGGCCCGAAGTACCCCTCGTGACCACCGACATGGTGGCCGTCCACCCACAGGTCGGCGAAGTAGTCGACGCCCGAGAAGCGCACCACCAGCCGCCGTCCTCTGAGCCGGGCCGGCACCCGCACCACCCTGGTGAAGCGCATCGTGCCGGCGTAGCTCTCGATGCCGGGCACCAGCTCCCAATTGACGGGGACGTCCATCTCGGCGGTGGCGTAGTCGCCCGGCCCCCGGCGGTAGTACGCGCGCCACCGCCCGTTCAGGGAGTGGCTGGCGGGGCCGGGCCCGGCCACCACCGCGGTCGTCCACGGGCGGGCCCGGGCCCGGGCCGCCGGTGACGACAGCGCGGCGCGCTCCACCTCGCCGGCCACGTCGGTGAGATACCGGAACAGCAGGCGGCTGCGGGTGGCGGCTGGGACGTCGGCGTGGCGCATGCCGGCGACCTCTGCGAGCATCGGCTCGAAGCCGGCCTCATCGCCGAACTCCCGCAGGAGATGGTCGAAGAAGTGGTCCCGGTCGTCGAGCCAGGCGACCAATGCCGGCTTCCACCGTTGCATCGCGGCCCGCCCCTCCAGCAGGCCGAGCAGGCCGGGTGCGGCACGGTGGACCGGCTGGCCAAAGCCGTCGTGGAAGAGGAACCCGTCGGTGCCCGGCCGCCCGCACAACAGGTCCGCGGACGGCGTCACCGACCCTCACTGCCGGCGCCGCGGCGCCTTCGATGTTCGGCGTCGGCACCCGGGCCGGCGCGGCCCTGACAACAGTCCGGTGCTGACACCACGGGACCCAGTCTTGCCGACCGCCCGGCCTCGGCCGCTCATGCCATGTCCCCAGTCCGTCGGCCGCCGCCGCCGTCAGTGGGATTCGAGGATGCCGTCGTCACGGAAGTCGGCGAACAGACTGGCGGCGGCCGGATCAACCAGGACCACCGACGCCCCGCCCACGTCGGCCCCGCTGCCGGGCATCACCACGTTGCGGACGTTGGCCGGGTCGAGGCCGATGGCCAGGCGGCCCAGGCGGTAGACGTCGGCCAGGCTCAGGCCGTCGAGGCGGCCGTGGCGCCCGAACGCCACCACGTCCTTGAGCAGGCTGGTGGCGTCGGCGTGCTGGGCCCGGAGCTGGGCCAGGCCGGCCAGGAGGAGGAGGCCCTGGTCGGAGGTGCGGGTGAAGTCGCCGCCGTCCAGGTGGCGGTTGCGGGCGAACGCCAGGGCCGAGACGCCGTCGAAGTGGGTCGGGCCCGGGCTGTAGATGGCCCCCGAGAAGGAGTCGTTCATGGCGAAGGGGACGGTGAAGTCGAGGCCGCCCAATTCGTCGACGATGTCGGTCAACCCCTGGAAGTCGGTGTCCACCACGAAGGGCACGTCCACGCCGACCAGCGAGCCCACCGCCTTGGCCTCCAGCGCCGGCCCGCCGCTGGCGTGGGCGGAGTTGATCTTGTCCCGGCCCGAGCCTCGGCCGGGGATGGGCACGAAGGTGTCCCGCGGGATGTCCAGGATCGTGGCCTTGCCCTGGCCGGGGTTGACGCCGATGAGGTGGAGGGCGTCACCCCTGGTGACGGTGTCGCCCGGGCGACCGTCGTTGCCCATCACCAGGATGAACACAGGGGCGTCGGGCGAGACGGTGAACCGGGCGTCGTCCACCTTGTGGATCGTGAAGGCGGCGGCGGCCGGTCGGAGGCCGACCAGGCCGACGGCCATGACCGCAGCCGTCACCGTGCAGGTGACGGCTGCGCGCAGCGCCGACGCCGTGCCCCTCACCCGAGGCCCTTCACTGGTGGGCGCCCCGACGTGGTGCCCCTCACTTGTGGGCCTCGGTGGTCACCGAGCCGCCGTCGCTGTCGCGGGTGACGTGGAGGTCGTAGCCGTCGATCTTCCAGGTCGACCCGTTGGGCACCAGCACCAGGTGGCCGGTGCGGGCCACGGTGACGGGGTCGGAGCCGCGGGTCTGCACCCGCAGGTCGATGGCGGCGGCCACCGCCGTGAGGGACGTGCCGGACGGGACGAGCGCCACCAGCCGGGCGGAGGCGGCCGACAGGACGAGGCCGGGTGCCGTGGGCAGCCCCTCGTCCACCATGGCGCCCCGGTCGGGACCGTTGACCCGGGCCAGGGCGGGAGCCGTGAACAGGGCGCCCAGGTCGGCGGCCGGGCGGCCCGTGGTCAGGGGCCCGGCCACCGCCTGGGAGAGGTAGCGGTCGAGCACGTCGACGACGGCCGCCTTGACGTCGTCGGGGAACGGTGGCGCCGGCGACGGCACCGACTGCACGTCCGTTCCCGACACGGTGAAGGCCAGGGGCCCGGCGGCGGTGGTGCTAGTCGGCCCCACCCGGGCGGCGCCACCCCCACCGTGGGAGCAGGCGGCGGCGCCGGACAGGATGGCCACCACGGCGGCGAGGAAAGCGAGGCGGCGGCCCGACACGGGCGGCAGTGTAAGCAGGGCCCGGCCGCCGCCGGTGCCACACGTCGGCCGATGAGCGTGACGCGGTGGCGGCGAGGTGCCAGGCTGGCGGCTCGTGCCGGTCGCGCCTGCGCCCGGCCGGAAGGAGGGCGGGCTGGTGCGAACCCGAGCGGTTGCGTCGACGGTGCTGGCGGCGGTTCTCCTGGCCATGGCGGGAGCCGCCCCGGTGGCCGGGGCGTCACAGGCGGCAGGGACGGCAGGCACGGGGCGGGTGTCGGCCAACGTCCCCCTGGGCGACGACCGGGCGCCGGTGCGGGGCCACGACGTGCCCGGGCTGGTGGCCGACCCCGCCAACCCCGACCACGTGGTGGAGATCGACGAGGAGTTCCTCCGGGGTCAGTGCACGTACAAGGTGACGTTCGACGGTGGCCGCACCTGGACGGGCGGTGACCTGACCGTCCCCGCCGACTTCGCCTCGCCGCCCTGCAACACCTTCGACTCCGGCGGCTACGCCCACTTCGACCAGAGCGTCGTCTGGGGCTCGGGCCAGAACGTCTACACCACCTTCGCCTCCCACCGGGGACCGCAGGAGCGCCCGGAGAGCAAGATCGTCCAAGGCGAGGGCGACTCGGTGCTGGTGCTGCACTCTGCCGACGGCGGCAAGACGTGGGCCACCGGCGTGGTGGCCATCCAGGGGTCGCCGGACTCCCAGCCGTACTACATCCGCCCCCAGCTGGCGGTGGAGCCCCGGCCCGAGGGTGACCGGGTGTACGTGTCCGCCTGGGGCGTTGTGGTCACTTCCGGCGGGGCGGGGGGCGGCGGCGGCGACCGCCGCCTGGTCACCACCCGCTCGGACGACGGCGGGCGGACCTTCACGCCGTCGGTGGACGCCCAGAACCCGGGTGAGAAGGTGCGGGAGCCGGCCCAGCCCGCCGTCGGCCCCGGCGGTGTGGTGTACGTGGCCTGGCGCAACCGCGACCCCGAGCCGCCCCCCAACTACATCGCGGTGGGCAGGTCCACCGACCAGGGAGCCACGTGGACCCGCTCCCAGGCCGGCACCGTGTCGGCCGGCGACATCTCCGGCGGCGGCGGGTTCCCGCACCTGGCCGTCGACCCCACGAGCGGCGCCCTCTACCTGGTGTACCAGGGCATCCAGAACGGTGACCTCGACATCACCTTCCAGCGCTCCACCGACGGCGGGACCACGTGGTCCCCGCCGATCCGGGTGAACGACGACCGCACCGGTACCGGCGCCCAGCACGTCACGCCCCACATCTCGCTGGCGCCCAACGGGCGCATCGACGTCGTCTGGTTCGACCAGCGCACCAACTACCTGAGCCCGGCCACGCCCGACGCCAGCGGGGTGGGCGACGTCTGGTACGCATCGTCGTCCGACGGCGGGCAGTCGTTCTCGCCCAACCGCCGGGTGACCGACCACTCGATCAACCTCGACCTGGGTCTGGACAACCGGGTGGGCTCCTACATCTGGTACGGGCCGGTGTCCACGCCGCTCGGTAACGACCGGGTCATGTTCGCGTGGCCCGAGCCCCGCAACGGGAACGTCGACACCGACACCCAGGACGTCTACACCGCCACCCTCGACCTGAACGCCATTGGCCCCGCCCCCGCCACCGCGCTGCCCAAGACCGGCCCCGAGGACCTGTCGGTGAACCTGTCCACCCTCGCCTACCCGGGCGGCGCCCAGAAGGTCAACGGGTCGCGGGCCACCAAGGTCGTGGTGGTCGGCAGCAACGACGTCCCCTCGGCACTGGCCGCCGCCGTGCTGGCCCGGGCCAACTGGGGGCCGCTCCTCCTCGTCAAGGCCTCCGACCTGACCAAGGCCCAGAAGAAGGAGGTGGCCCGGCTCGGCCCCGGCGGCGCCTACATGGTGGGGCCGGCGTCGGAGATCTCCGACACGGTGTCGTCGTCGCTGGCCAAGGCCATGGACCAGGGCCCGAGCGGCCCCACCGCCGTGGTCTCCCCTCCCGAGCGCATCAACGGCAGCGACGACGCCGACACCGCCCGGCGCATCGCCCTGATGCTCGACCCTCGCGACGCCGCCACCAAGGCCAAGGGCACGCCCGCCTTCGACGCCGCGGTGGTCGTCAACCCGGCCAGCCCCGACGCCGCCACCGGCTCGGCCCTGGCCGCCGCCCTGCGCATGCCCGTGCTCTTCACCCAGCGAGACGCCCTGCCGTCGGCCACCACCGAGGCCCTGGCCGCCCTGTCCGTCCGCACCACTCTGGTGGTGGGAGGGGTCGGCTCGGTGGGCGACGCAGTGCTCGGGAAGCTGCCCGGCGCCCGCCGTCTGGGCGGGACGGACCCCACCCTCACCTCGGAGGCGGTGGCCGCCGAGGCGGTGGCACGCGACGTGCCTCCCGACGTGGTGTACGTGGTGGACGGCGAGCGCCCGGCCGAGATGGCGGCCACCGGCGCCGCGGTGGCCCAGGTGGGCGGCATCATGCTGGCCGAGCCCAGCGCCGGCGTGGCCGCCGCCCGCAGGTCCCTCGGCAGGCTCGCCCTCACTCCCCGGGTGGACCGCCTGGTGGTGGCCCGGGCCGACCTGGGCGGCACCAGCACCGGCCTGCGCCTGGCCCTGGCCATCCTCATCTTCGTGATCGGCATCGCCACCCTGGTGCTGGCCCTCGCCCATCGCGACGACGAGCGCCGGGCCCCGAGTGGCCCCCGGGAGGGCGTCCCTCCCGCCGACGGGGCCGCCGTCCCCCGGGTGCCGTAGCGAGCACGCCGGCGGGCAGGCTCCCGGCCATGGATCGCGAGCAGTGGAACGAGCGGTACCGGTCGGCGCCGGTGCTCTGGACCGTGGACCCGGAGCCGTTCCTGTCCGGCGAGGTGGGCGACCGCCCGCCGGGGCGCGCCCTCGACCTCGGCGCCGGCGAGGGCCGCAACGCCCTGTGGCTGGCCCGCCGTGGCTGGCACGTGACCGCCGTCGACTTCGCCGACGTCGCCCTGGAGCGGGGCCGGCGGGCGGCGGAGGCCGCCGCCGTGGCCGGTTCGGTCGAGTGGGTGGAGGCCGACCTGGTGAACTACCGGCCGCCGGCCGGCGCCTTCGACCTCGTCCTCGCCATGTTCGTGCACCTGGGCGCCGACCGCCGGCCGGCCGCGTTGGGCCGGGCCGCCGCCGCCCTGGCTCCCGGCGGCACCGTCTTGGTGGTGGGGTACGACACGACCAACGCCACCGAGGGCGACGAGGGGCCTCGCGACCCGGCCCTCCTGTTCAGCCCCGAGGACGTGGTGGCCGACCTGGGGCCCGGCCTGCGGGTGGAGCGGGCCGAGCGCCTGCGGGTGGGCGGGGCGGTGGACGCCATCGTCCGGGCCGTCCGGGACCCGGTGTGACCCGTCCGGCGGGGCACCATCGGGCCGGCGTCCGTCTGGCGACGGTGGCCGTCGGGCTGGTGGCGGTGGTGGCCGCCTGCTCGGGGGGTGGCGGGGCGCCGTCGTCGTCGAGTGGCGGGTCGGCGCGGGCCGCGTGGCGGCCTCTCGCCGCCTCCCCCGTGGCCGGCCGCCAGGGGCCGGCCACGGTGTGGACCGGGAAGGAGATGCTGGTGTGGGGCGGCGTGGCGTGCACCGCCAACCCCTGCCAGGGCGACGGGACCACGCCCCTGGCCGACGGCGCCGCCTACGACCCGGTCGCCGACCGCTGGCGCATGCTGGCTCCGTCGCCCCTCTCCCCCCGGGGCGCGGCCGCCGCGGTGTGGACGGGCAGCGAGATGCTGGTGTGGGGCGGGGAGGCCAGGACCACGCCCCTGGCCGACGGCGCCGCCTACGACCCGGTCGCCGACCGCTGGCGCATGCTGGCGGCGTCGCCCCTCGGGCCGCGACGGACGTCGGGCGTGTGGACCGGCAAGGAGCTGGTGGTCTGGGGGGGCCGCGACGCGGCCAGCCAGACGCAGCTCGTCTTCTACGCCGACGGCGCCGCCTACGACCCGACGGCCGACCGCTGGCGGGTGCTGGCGCCGTCGCCCCTTCCGGAGCGGGAGTTGCGGGGCGGGATGACGTGGACCGGCTCGGAGGTGGTGGCCTGGGGCGGCGGCACGGGCGACGAGGCGTTCGCCGATGGCGCGGCATGGAGCCCGGCCACCGACACCTGGCGCACCCTGGCGCGGTCGCCCCTGGCCGCCCGCTTCGCCCAGGCGATCTGGACGGGGAAGGAGGTCGTGGTCTGGGGTGGAGAGGACTGGCGCCAGGTCTTCGCCGACGGGGCCGCGTGGGACCCGGCGGCCGGCACCTGGCGCACGATCTCGCCGTCGCCCCTGAAGGCCCGCATCGTGGCCACCACCGTCTGGACGGGCAGCTCCATGCTCGTCTGGGGCGGCAGTCCGGGGACGTACAACGACTTCTTCGGCGACGGCGCCGCCTACGACCCGGCCGCCGACCGCTGGACACCGGTGCCCCTGTTCTCGGGCCGGCTGGCGCCGGCCGCCGTCTGGACCGGGTCGGAGCTGGTGGTCTGGAGCGGCACCGTCCCCACCGGCCTGACCACCGCCGGCCTGGCCCGCCTCCAGAACGCGGCCGACGGCGCCCGCCTGACCCCGTAGCGCCGTCCCGCCTGCGAACTGGTCACACACCTTCCGGGCTCTCGACCCGGGGACCGTCACCGGCTCGGGAGGGATCGGCTCAGGTCAGGTCGACAGGATGCGAGCCATCTGGACCGAGCGGCAGCAGTAGAACCGGCCGTTGCGGGTCGGTCGGTTCCAGGTGTCGAACACGGCCCACAGGTCGCCCGAGGCGTCTCGGAACGTCTCCATGCCGCCGGGGGCGAACTGGGCGGCCTGGTTGAGCTGGGCGGTGGCGAAGAACGGCTCCTGGCGGGCCTCGGTGCAGGGGCCGTCGAGGGTGGGGCACCAGGCCAGGCCGGTGGCGTACTCCGGTCGGTCGAAGTAGTTGCCCGAGTAGAACAGCCACCAGCCGCCGCCCGACGCCGGGACGACGGCCGGCTCCTCGACGATGCCGCCCTGCCACTGCTCCGACGCGGTGAGCAGGCGGTGGGCGACGCCCCGCAGGCCCTGGCCGTCGGGCGTCAGCTGCTGCTCCCACAGGCTCACGGGGACGTTGAGGGCGTTGCCGTCGTTCTTCCACAGGAGGTGGAGGGTGCCCGACCGGTCCCGGACGATTGCCGGGTCGATGGAGCCGCCCTGGTCGTGCTGGCAGAGCAGGGGCCCGTCGCCCACCACCGTGTAGGGCCCTTCGGCGGCGGTGGAGGTGGCCGCCGCGATGCACTCCTGGCCGCTGGCGGCATCGGGCAGGCTGACGTAGAGCACGAACCCGTGGGCCACCTGGAGGGCGGCGGGGGCCCAGCTCAGCGAGTTCTTGGGATCGGGCGGGGACCACGAGGGCAGGTCGGGCAGGGCGTCGGGCCCCCGCTGCCACGACGTGAGGTCGGTGGAGCGGGCGGTGGGGATGCGGGCCGGCCAGTCGCCGGTGCCGAACGCCACGTAGCCGCTGACCTTGCCGCCGGGACCGCCGGTGTCGACGGGCAGGACGAAGGGGTCGCCCAGGTCGCCGTTGTAGACGTCGGTCGCCGGCCCCAGGGCGGGCAGCTTGGCCGGCACCGAGGTGGCGACGGACTCGCCGCCGCCGCCCCGGGTGGCCACCAGGGCCACGGCCACCAGCGCCACCACCAGGGCCACCACCGCGGCCGGCAGTCGCCACCGCCGGGGGCGGCTTGGCGGCCGGGGCTCGGGGAGGGGGTCTGGGTGGGGCTGGTCGACCAGCACCACCGGGTCGGTCACGGCTCGATCATCCCACCGCCCCGGCAATCCGCTTGTGCCGGCCCTCGGGGACGCGGTTGGCTGCGGGCATGGCCGACGGCGTCCAACCCGCCGACGTTCTGCCCGGCCACCGGGTCGTGCTCCGACGGGCCGGTGCCGAGGGCGACGGCGCCCTCCTCGACGGCCTCTTCGCCGTCCCCGAGGTGGCCGAGCTGTGGCCGGGGGACAACAGCGACCACCTCCACGAGCCGGGCACGGTGGGGTTTACGGTCTGGGTGGGCGACGGGTTCATCGGCTTCATCCAGTACTGGGAGGAGCCCGCCCCCGAGTACCGCCACGCCGGCATCGACGTGGTGCTCCACCCCGACTGGTGCAACCAGGGCCTGGGCACCGACGCCGTGCGCACGCTGGCCCGCCACCTGTTCGACGACCTGGGCCACCACCGCATCGTCATCGACCCTCGGGTCGAGAACCGGCGCGCCATCGCGTCCTATCGCAAGGTGGGGTTCCGCGACGTGGGGATCATGCGCCGCTACGAGCGGGGCAACGACGGCGTCCTGCGGGACGGCCTGCTCATGGACCTGCTCCCCGAGGAGCTGACCCGGGGATCGGACGGCCGCTGATCGGACGGCCGCCGGCGGCGGCTGACGGCGGCGGCTGACGGCGGCTGGCGGCGGCTACTCGATGCCGTGCTCCAGGGCGTAGCGGATGAGCTCCTGCTTGCGGTTGAGGTGGAGCTTGCCGAGGATGTTGCGGACATGGTTCTCCACCGTCTTCTCGGCGATGAAGAGGGTGGCGCCGATCTCTTTGTAGGTGTGGCCCCGGGCCACGAACTGCAGCACCTCCCGCTCCCGGTCGGACAGCGGCTCGGCACCGGTGGAACGGGCCATGCGCCGGAACTCGCCCAGGACCAGGCTGGCCAGGGCAGGCGAGAACACCGGCTCGCCGTGGGCCGCCCGCCAGAGGGCGATGCGCAGCTCGGGCCCGGGCGTGGACTTGACCAGGTAGCCCGTGGCCCCGGCGGCCACCGCGTCGAGCAGGTCGCGCTCCTGCTCGGACACGGTGAGCATGACGATGCGGGTCTCCTCCCCGCAGGTGCGGGCCACCTTGATCCCCCCGCCCCCCGGCATGTTGAGGTCGCACACCACCAGGTCGGGCTTGTGGGCGCGGATGGCCTCGATGGCCTCGTCGGCGGTGCCCGCCTCGGCCACCACCCAGAAGTTGTCACCCAGGTCGGCCCGCACGCCGTCGCGCCAGATCGGGTGGTCGTCGGCCAGCACCACCTTCACGGAAGCCACAGGCACACCTCGGTCCCCGACCCGGGGCGACTGGTCACGTCGGCCGTGCCGCCCATCTCTTCCATCCTGGCCCGGATGGACCGGGTGATGCCCTGCCCGGGGGGCGTGGCGGCGACGTCGAACCCCGCGCCGTCGTCCTTCACCGAGCAGAACACGCCGCCGCCGTGGGCCGGCTCGGCGAACACCGTCACCCGGGTGGCCCGCCCGTGCTTGCCCGCGTTGACCAGGGCCTCCCCGGCCGCCCCCGCCAGGGCCGCCACCCGCTCGGCGGCCAGCGGGGGGACGTCGTCGGCCACCGCCACCGTCGCCCGCCCCTCGAAGGCGTCCTCGAAGCGGGCGGCGACGGCCCGCAGGGCGCTGCCCAGGTCGCCCCCGCCCGCTCCCGGGCCCCTCGGGGCGGCGCCGCCGGCCCCCGCGCCGTCGGCATCACCGGTGCGGCTGCGGGCCACCCCGAACAGGTACTCCCGCAGCTCGCGCTCCTGCTCCCGGGCCATGCGGGCCAGGACGGGATCGGTGGCCCGGCGCTCGACCACGGCCAGGGTCTGCAGCACGCCGTCGTGGAGGGTGCGAGCCACCTCCTCGCGGGCCCGGGCGGCCGAGATCTGGCGCTCTGCCCGCCGCAGGAGGCCGGCCAGGTACCCGCTGGCCGCCCCGCCCAGGGCGTAGAAGACCACCGTGTTGGCGAGCGAGAGGACCTTGCCGCCGGTGTCGATGGCGGCGCCGTTGGCCACGGTGGCACCCACCCGGGCCACGCCTACCGCCACCCCCGCGCCCGCCGCCACCAGCGGGCCGAGGGCGACCCCGGCGGCCAGCACCCCGGCCAGCGGCCACACCGACCCCAGCGACTGGGAGGTGGAGAAGGCGTGGTGGGGCCCATAGGCCCAGCCGTCGGCCACGACCAGGCCAGCGCCCACCGCCAGCTCGGCCACCACCGGCCAAGGTCGGCACAGGGCGGCGGGGTCGGCGGCCAGGAGCACGGTGTCGGCCACGGTGACGGCCAGGGCCAGGGCCACCAGGCCCGCGGCCAGGACGGGCCGGGCCACGGCGGTGCGAGAGACCACCAGCACGGCGGCCATCCACACCCACGCCCCCCAGCGGAACACGGCCAGGCCCTGGAGGACCGAGCGCTCCATCGGGGCCAAGGGTACGGCCCCCACCCGGCATGCCGGGGGTGGGCGGCGCGCCGGCCTACGCTTGCGCCGGTGGGCCGGCGATGGGTGCCGTTGGTCGTGGTGGCGGTCGGCGCGATCCTCGGCCTGGCAGTGGCCGGCCTGCCGTCCCGCCACCACGACGCCCCGCTGACCGTGCGGTCCGACCCCTCTTCCACCGCCGGCGTTGGGGCCGGACCGATGCCGACCACGAGGGCCCCGACCACCGCGCCCCCGACGAACGCGCCTCCGACGTCGGTGCGGGCCCCGGCCGACGTGCGGGTGGTCACCGTCAACGCGTCGAGCGTGGCCGGGTCCGCAGGCCGGGTGGGCACCCGCATCCGGTCCATGGGCTGGAACGTCCTGCCGCCGGGGCCCGACCGCCGGCCCCAGAGCGCCAGCGTGGTGATGTACCGCTCGGGGTTCGACGGCGAGGCCCGGGCCCTGGCCACCGCCCTCGGGGTGGACCCCACGGCGATAGCCGTCGCCGACGCCTCGACGGCCGCCGCCGGCGACGCCGACCTGGCCGTCGTCATCGGCGACGACCTGGCCAAGCGCTCCGCCTGACGCCCGGCGGGTGGCGCCGGCTCGGGCCGCCGCCTCGAGCTGGTGGCCCGGTGGTGGGCCCCGCCGAGCGCCCGTCAGGCGGCCTTGGAGGTGGTCTCCCGTTCCTCCAACCCGACCGCCAGCTTGAGCTCGCGGATCTCCTTGTGCAGGTGGGCGTCGTCGCCGGCGAAGTGCTCCATGAGGTCGGCCAGCCCGTCGGCGATGGCGTTCAGCTTTTGCTGGGTGGCGTCGTCGCTGCGGGTCTGGGTGTTCTGGAGCAGGGCCACCATGAGGAAGGTGACGATGGTGGTCAGGGTGTTGATGACCAGCTGCCACGTGTCGAGCTTCAGGAACACGAACGTGGGGACCCAGAGGACGATGACGGCCACGCAGCAGGCGAAGAACACCGCCCGGCTGGCGAACAGCGCCGCCGCCCCCGCGAAGCGGTCGAAGAAGCGGGGTTCCCCCTTGACCTCGCTCGGCATGGTGGCTGTGGCCTCGGACATCGTGAACCTCCGTGGCTCCTGGCCCGTTGACCCGGGCCCCGCCCCATCTGTCCCCCATAGGCCGACGACCCACACGGTGCCGCCCGTAGGCGGGCTCCTCTAGCCGGCCCCCAGGTGGGCCCCCAGGAAGTCGAGCGTGGCCGTCCACGAGCTCTCGGCGGCCCGGGCGTTGCCGGCCGCCGTCCCGCCCCCGTCCAGGGCGGTGGTGGGGTGGTACGGCCGCAGCAGCCAGTGGCCGGCGGCCGGGCAGCGCAGGTGGCGCACGTACGGCCGGCTGCCGCCGGGGTCGGGGCCGCCGGAGTCCTGGCCGTCACCCGCGCCGGCGCCGTCACCGGCGGCGCGGGCGGCGAGGCGCGACGCCATCAGGCTCGACGGCCACACGGCGTCGGCGTCGCCCGACACCAGCAGCACCGCCCCCCCGAAGCGCTCGAGCGGTATCTCCACCGCCGGGTCGCGCCGGCGGGCCCGGGCCGCCACCATCGGCGACCTGAGGTCGAGGAACGGCAGGGGTTCGCCGTTCAGCGTCCACGCCGAGCGGTGGCGGGAGCCGGCGGCGCCGCCCGACCACACCACGTCGGGAGGGGCCAAGGCCACGACCGCCGCCGCCCCGGGGACGTTGGCCGCCGCCACCAGGGCCAGCTCGGCGCCCCGTGACGAGCCGAGCAGCCCCAGCCGCTGGCCGTCCACCCCGGGCTGGCCACCGAGCCAGCGCAGGGCGGTGCCCACGTACTCCACCGGCACGTGGGCCAGCTGGTCGGGAAGGCCCTCGGCGCCCACATAGGCGAGGGCCAGCGCTGCGAAGCCGTGCGAGGCCAGGCCCGCGGCACGCGTGCGCACGCCGTGGCCCAGGCCGCCCTGGGCGCCGCCCAGGACGACCACGCCGGGGCGGGCCCCGGCGCCGGACGGGAGGTGCAGCTCCCCCACCAGCCCGGCGGCGCGCACCGGCACCACCCGCACGCCGGGGCGGGCCGGGAGGCGCTGGAGGTTGGCGGTGGCCACCTCCCGGCCGCCGACCGCGGCCGACAGCACGGTCACCGAACGGTCGGTGACGCCCGGCGGCGGAGGGCCGGGCCGGGCCGACCACACCAGGCCCATCGGGTCCACGCCCCGGTAGGAGCCCGACCGGGCGGCAGCCTTGGACAGGTCGACCCGGCCGTCTTCGCCCACCGCGAACGACGCCCGGGCCGACCACCATCGGCCCACGTGGGCGAAGGTGGCGCCGACGACCACCGTGGCGCGGGGCGCCAGGCTGCCCACCACGATGGGGACCGGCTCGTCCACCACCACGGCATGGGCCGACAGGTGGAACGAGGGGGCCGCCACCCGCCAACCGTACCGGCGGGCCCGGGGGGCGCCGGGGGACCCTCGGGAGCGCCGACCGGCGGGGCCGGCGCTCCTGGCGTCGGTCCCCCGGACGCCTGGGTGGCAGGATCCTCCACGTGAACCTGGGGGACTCGGGCGGGGACGCCGACGCCGACCTCCCGCCGGGGGCCACCGCCGTCGTGCCCGCTCGATGAACGGGCACCCGGACGACGGCCCGGTGGCGGCCGCGGCTTCGGCGGCGGCAGCCGTCGTGCGGCTGGGACGACGGGTGGTGGCCGCCGGCCTGGTGGTGGGAGCGGGTGGGAACGCGTCGATGCGCACCGGCCCGGACCGGATCCTCGTCACCCCGTCGGCCGTACCCCTCGACGAGGTGGGCGCATCCGACCTGGTGGCCCTGGGGCTTGACGGCCTCGGCGCCCACCACGGCCTCGGCGGCCACCACCGCCTCGGCGGCCCGGTGGCGGCGGGGGCGGTCCGAGCCGGGGGCGGGGCGGCCCGCCGCCCGTCCAGCGAGTCGCCGATGCACCTGGCCGCCCACCGGGCCCGACCCGACGCCGCCGTGGTCCTGCACGTCCACCCGCCCCACGCCAACCTCCTAGTGGCCACCGGCCACCAGGTGCGGCTGATCACCACCGATCACGCCTACTACGTGCGGCGCACGGCGACGGTGCCCTACCTGCCGTCGGGCACTGAGGAGCTGGCCGACGCGGTGGCCGCGCTCCTGGCCGAGGTGGACGTGGTCCTCCTGGCCTCCCACGGCGCCCTGGTGGTGGCGCCCGACGCCGAGGTGGCCTACGAGCGGGCCGCGAACCTGGAGGCGGCGGCCACCGCCACCTACCGGGCCCTCCTTCTGGGCGACACCACCACCGCCTGCCCGCCCGAGTACCTGGCCCGCGTCGAGGCCCTGGAGGCCGAGGCCGGCGGCCCGGTCTACGGCCGGTGATGGCGGCCGGCGGGACGGCCCGCTCGACCGCCCGGTGAGCGCCCCGAGCGGCGGCGGCCCAGCGCTACGGGCTCGTCGCGCCCGGTGGTGGCCGAGCTCGAACACGGGGGGCAGCAGGCTCAAGGCCGAGGCGGCCGACTGGGGACGGCCGAGGTGCTGACCGCGGTCACGTCCGCCGGTGGGTGCTGGACCGGGTGGACGACTACGCCGCTCCCCGGGCCGTGCACCTGACGGCGGAGATCCCCCAACGCCACCGGCAAGATCGACAAGCCCGCCCTCCGCCTGCGGGCCCTGGGCTAGCCGCGGGCGCCAGAGGGACCGGAGGCGGCGGGGTGGCTCACTCCTCGGACGGAGGCGGCGACGACGGAGGCGGGCGGCGGACGACCACCCGGGTCCCTCGCGAGCTCACGGGGTCGAAGTGCACCTGGACCCGGTCGCGGTCGGACACCCGGGTGGGAGCGTCCAGCTCCACCGGCACGGTCCCGCGCGACGGACGCTCGCGGGCGTGCCGCAAGCCGGCGGCCAGGGCGGCTGTGACCGCCCCGGTGGCCACCTCCCGGCGCCAGCCGTCAGCCGGTGCGCCAGCTGGGCCGGGGACGGCTTCGGGCTCGGCGGCGTCTTCGTCCGGCGTGGCTGCCGCAGGCATGGGGTCGTCCTGCGTCCCGTCCTGCTCGCCGGACGACCCCATGCCGCGTCACGGTACTCCTCGACGACGACGCCGTCAGGGTTGGCCGACGAAGGACGCGTGGAGCACGTCGGGCCGGGCCGAGTCGCTGGTCGGCACGGGTACGAACCGCACCACGCGCGTTCCCGAGCACGGCAGGGTGAGCGACGTGGGGAGCGGTCGGGTGCCGTAGTGCGTGAAGACGGCGGCCAGCACCGGGTGGGTGTCGCCGATCAGCACCTTGATCCGGGTACCGGCCGACCCCGTGTTGCCCCCCGGGACGTCCAGGCTGCGGCTGACGGAAAGCGTCTGGCCGGCCATGGGGTGGCCGGTCTGGCCGGGCCG
Source organism: Acidimicrobiales bacterium (assembly GCA_046263055.1). Lineage (GTDB taxonomy): Bacteria > Actinomycetota > Acidimicrobiia > Acidimicrobiales > AC-14 > DATAQC01. The sequence continues at coordinate 21,361 of JBHELO010000012.1, forward strand.
CACCGGCCCGAAGCAGGCCATGGAGATGGTGGCGTCCGGCCGCTGGCCGTTGACGAAACCGGTGAACAGCTGGCCGGGCTGGATCGGAGGCTGGTCGGCGGCGGCGGCCGAGGCAGCCGAGGCGGCCGAGGCGGTGCCCACGACCGCGGCGGCCAGCATGACGAAGATGGCTAGGCGTTTCATCCCGCTCCTTTGGTTGCGCGATCCCGTCCGAGGCCGAGGGCGGCCGCCGGCGTGTCCTCTTCCGAGGGCTCGCCGACGCATCCCGTGGGCTCCGGGTGGGCTGTCCCTGGTCCTGATGCGCCAGCCCAGCTGGACGCGCACGACCTGCCCGACGCGCAGGCCGATCGTGCGGCCGCTGTCGGCCTGGGTGACCACCACCACGTCGCCGGCCACCGGTGCCGTCGTCGAGGTGGACGAGGGGCTGGTGGTCGGCTCGGGAAAGCTGACCTCGGGCCCGGCGGTGGTGGTGGTCGGGCGCGGGTCGGGGCGGGGGACGGTCGTGGTGGCTGCCGCTCCCGATCCTGCGTCGCATGGACCTCGGGCGCAGCCCGCGGGGGGCGGCGCTCCGCCCGATCCGTCGACGGCGCCGGCCACACCGCCTCCGGCGGCCACGGTGGTGGTCGTGCCAGCGTCCGACGAGGTGCCGCCGGGGCGCCCGACGGCGTCCACCCGCCGACCGCTCGGCCGGGAGCCGGCCCCGGCGGCCATGGAGACGGCCACCACCACGACGGCCGCCAGGACGGCGCCGGACGCCGCCAGGCGGCGATGGCGCCGGCGGCGGGCTCGCACCCTGGCCAGCACCAGCGTGGCCGGGTCGGACCCGTCGCCGGCGGCGTGCGGCTCGCCGGCTGGAACGCCCCCGTCGCCATCACCGGGGGCCCGCGCCCGCAGGGCGGCGGGGCCGGCGGCCAGCGCCCGGCGCAGGCGATCCTCCAGCGGGTCAGCCACCACGCACCTCCTCACCCAGCATGCGGGCCAGGGCGGCACCGGCCTTGGCCAGTTGCGACTTGACCGTCCCCACCGAGCATCCCATGGCATCTGCCACGTCGGGCCCGCTGAGGTCGGCGAAGTAGTGCAGCACGATCGCCTCCCGCTGGCGGGGCGGCAGCGCCCGCAGCGCGTCCAGCACCACCAGGGCGGCGTCGCCGGCCCCCGCGGGGGCGGCCCGTTCGCCCGACTGGGCGCGATGCCACACCACCTCGTTCCCGGCCCGCTCGACCGTCCTCCGCCGCAGGCGGGATCGGCAGAGGTTGACCACCGCCCGGCACACGTAGGCGTCGGCCCGGGCCGGGTCCCGCAGCCCGGGCCAGCGGGTGAAGGTGCGGAGGAACGCCTCCTGCACCACCTCCTCGGCCCGGTTCGGATCGGAGAGCAGCAGGGTGGCCAGGCGGCACAAGCGGGCGCGGTCCCGGTTGAACAGGTCGACGAGGAGCTCGTCCCGGGCCGCCGCCGGCGCGGCCCCGAAGCCCGTCACCGCGGCCACGTCGTCGACTCGCCCGAGCCCGACCAGCACCGGCTTCGCCATCCCGTCGATCGCCATTGCCTTCCCGACGCCACAGGGCGGCCTGCGGTTGCCCGGCCCCGTGCGCCGACCGGCCATGGACGGCCCTGCCGGCAGGCGATACCGTCTTCCGTCGGTCTCGCCGGGTAGGGGCCATGGATCAGCGATCGTCGATCTGGTCGTACGTCGGGGAGCTGGCGGGGACCGTGGATCAGCTCTGGCGAGCCTGTCGCGGCTCCGAGGACCGCTTTCCTGAGGTCGCCGCACGGGCCCTGACGGAGACCGTCGTCCCCGACGGCGTGGACGCCCGGTCCGTCCTGGCCGCCGCCGCCGAGGCCGAGGTCCTCGTCCCCCAGGCCGACCGGGCCAGCCGGTTCGGCCAGCCGCCGATCACGTTCTTCCGGGGCAACCGCTTCTACGTGGACGTGCTGATGTGGTTCGACGGCACGCCGGCCATCCACTCGCACGGGTTCTCGGGTGCCTTCCGGGTGCTGGACGGCTCGAGCGTGCACGTGCCCTACCGGTTCGACGCCCGGGAGGCGGTCACCCGCCGCCTGGCCTTCGGCGATCTCCGGGTGGGCGACGGCGAGGTGCTGCGGCGGGGGGACGTGCGGGCCATCGTGGCCGGGGAGGACGGGACCCATTCGCTGTTCCACCTCGACCGACCGTCGGCCACCGTGGTCGTCCGCACCTACGAAGCACCTTGGGCCGCCCCCCAGCGGGTGTTCTTCCGGCCCGGCATCGCTTACGACGACTTTTACCAGGACGCCACGCTCAACCGCCGCTTGGACGCCCTGGTGGCCCTGTGGCGGGTGGACGCCGACTCGGCCCGGGCCGTGGCCCGGGAGATGGTGGCGGGTGCCGACCCGTTCGCCGCGTTCTTGGTGGTGGACCGTTGGTTCAACGCCATCGACGCCCGCGACGGCGTGTCCGACCTGGTCGAGCTCCTGGTGACCGCCCACGGCCTGCCCGCCGAACTGCACCAGATGTTCGACGACCGTCGCCGGGAGGCGGCCCTGCTGACCCGCCGCCGGCTGCTCCACGATCCCCGGCACCGCTTGCTGCTGGCCGTGCTCGTCACCCTCCCGGACCTTGAGGTCCGCAGGAGGATCCTCGCCGCGTTCTTCCCCGACCGTGACCCCGGGGTGCTCATCGGCGAGCTGGTCTCCGAGCTGTGCTCGCCCGAGCTGCGGGGCCTGTCCGGGCTCGTCCTGGACGAGCCCGACATCGCCGTCCTCCGGCGGACGCTGGAGGCCGGCACCGACGGGCCGGATGTGGAGGAGCAGCTGCGCGTCGTGTCGACGCGGGTCCGCAACCTGGACCTCGTGCAGGCGCTTTTTTCCTGACCTCACGGCCGGTGGACGACGTTTCCCGGGCAGGGGGCGGGGACACACCACCATCATGAGCGCCGGCCCGGACCTCGGCCAGGCCTGCGACCGGGCCGGCCAGGCACTGGAGACGGTGTCGCGCAGCACGTGGCTGCAGCGGGTGGCCCGGTGGGGTCTGGTGGTGCGGGGGGTCACGTACGTGGTGGTGGCATTCCTGGCCCTGCAGGTGGCGAGAGGCCACCGGGACCAGCAGGCCGACCGGGACGGCGCCCTGCACGCGGTGGCCTCCGAACCGTTCGGCCGGCTGCTCCTGCTGGCGCTGGCGGTGGGGTTCGCCGGCTACGCGCTGTGGCGCTTCGTCGAGGCGGCGGTGGGCCCGGCCGAGGAGGGCGACGCCACGCCGAACGAGGGCGGCACGGCACTGGCCAAGCGGGCCCTCTCCGCGGCCCGGGGCGTGCTCTACACCACCTTCTTCGTGACGAGCCTCGAGCTGGCCGTCTCGGCCCACGGCGGTGGCGCCGGTGAGCAGGAGCCGGACTGGACGGCACGGCTGCTGCACTGGCCGGGCGGGCGGGGACTGGTGGTGGTGGCCGGCCTCGTCGTGGTGGTGGTGGGCGCGGCCCTGAGCTGGCAGGGGCTGCGGGGCGGCTTCCAGGACCGCCTGAAGCGGGCGGAGATGACCCGGCGCCGGCGCCGGGTGGTGGTGGTGGCCGGCGCCGTGGGCATGACCGCCCGGGGCGTGGTGGCGGTGCTGGTCGGCATCTTCCTGGTGGCCGCCGCCATCCACCACGACCCGAACCGGGCGGTTGGAGTCGACGGCGCCCTGAAGCGGCTGGCCGACCGCTCGTGGGGCCCGGCCATGCTGGCCCTGGTGGCCGCCGGGCTGGCCGCCTACGGCCTGTTCTCGTTCGCCGAGGCCCGGTTCCGGCGCGTCGGCGCCAGTTGAGGGCCGGGCAGCCCCGGGCCCCGCTGGACGCCGCCCTGGCCGGCCTCAGCCGGGCCGCCGACCGCGGTGCGCTCTGGGTGGCGGTGGCCGCCGTGCTGGCCGGCGCCGGAGGGCGGTTCGGGCGGCGGGCGGCCATGCGGGGGCTGCTCTCGGCCGGCCTGGCGTCGACCCTTGCCAACGGCCTGCTGAAGCTGGCGGTCCGCCGCCGGCGCCCGCCGGCCGTGGGCGCGGCGGCCGCCGCCTCCGGCCTGCGCCGCCCGTCCACGTGGTCGTTCCCGTCGGGGCACGCGGCGGTGGCCGCCGCCTTCGCCACCGGCGCCGGCCAGGAGCTGGGAGTCGCGGCGCCGGCATTGGCCGGCCTGGCTGCCCTGATCGGATGGTCGAGGGTCCGCACCGGCCTCCACCACCCGTCCGACGTGGCCGCCGGCGGCGCGGTGGGCGCGGCCGTGGCCCTGGCCACCCGCCGGCTGTGGCCGGTGGCGCCCCACACCCCGGCCGAGGTGCGCACCGGGCTGGCCCCGGCCGAGGCCGAGCCCCGCCCCAGCGGCGCCGGCGTGGTGGTGGTGGTCAACCCGTCGGCCGGCCCGGGCCCGGGCCGGCGGTCGGTGGCCGAGGAGCTGGCCGACGAGCTGCCCGACGCCGAGGTGGTCGAGCTGGGCGAGGGCGACGACGTGGTGAAGGCCTTGACCACGGCGGCCGAGCGGGCGTCGGTGCTCGGGGTGGCGGGGGGCGACGGCTCGGTCAACGCGGCCGCCGAGGTGGCGGCCCGGCAGGGCATCCCCCTGCTCGTGGTCCCCGGCGGGACCTTGAACCACTTCGCCCACGCCCTCGGCGTGGAGACGGTGGCCGACGCCGCCCGTGGTGTCCGTGACGGGTCGGCGGTGGCCGTCGACCTCGCCACCATCGACGGCCACCCCTTCCTCAACGCCGCCAGCGTGGGCAGCTACGTGGAGCTGGTGGACGCCCGGGAGGCACTGGAGGGGCGGATCGGGAAGTGGCCGGCGGTGGTCGTCGCCCTGTGGCGCGTGCTGCGCACCACCGAGCCGGTACCGGTGGAGATCGACGGCGAGCTGCGCCGGGTGTGGATGGTGTTCATCGGCAACTGCCGCTACCACCCTTCCGGGTTCGCCCCCCGCTGGCGGGAGCGCCTCGACGACGGGGAGCTGGACGTGCGCATCGTGGACGGCTCCCGCCCGCTGGCCCGGGCCCGCCTGCTCACCTCGGCGCTCACCGGCCGCCTGGCCCGCTGCGCGGCCTACGAGCAGCGGTTCGTGCGCCGCCTGCGGGTGCGGTCGTGTGAGGGCCCGCTGCGCGTGGCGCGCGACGGCGAGACCTTCGACGGCGCCGAGGAGCTCACCGTGGCGAAGGCCGACGAGCGGTTGCCCGTGTACGTCCCCCGGCCGTGACGGCAGCGGGCGCCCTGGGGCGGCGCCTCGATCCGGATGAGCGCTTCGGCCTGCGCCTCACGCTGTTGGCGGTGGCCGTCCTGGTGGTGGCCGTTCCGTTCGGATGGCTGCTGTCCCAGATCGACGGCCACGGAGCCCTGGTGCGGGCCGATGCCTCGGCGGCCACCGCCCTGCACGGCTGGGTGCGGCGCACGCCCGGCGCGGTGGCGGTGCTGAAGGGCGTCACCACCCTGGGCTCGCCCGTCCTGTTCTACGTGGTGGTCGGGCCGGCTGCGCTCTTCGTGTGGCGCCGCCATCACCCCCGCCTGGCGGTGTTCCTGGTGGCGACGTGCCTCGGCGGCGGAATCCTGGACACGGCGGTGAAGTGGGCGGTCGATCGCCACCGGCCGGTGTTCGCGGACCCCGTGGCCACCGCCTCAGGAGGCAGCTTCCCCTCCGGTCACGCCATGTCCTCGGTGGTCGTGTACGGCGCCCTGCTGCTGGTGTTCGTGCCCGTCGTCGCCCGGCGCTGGCGGCCGGCGGTCGTCGCTGCCACCGTCACCCTCCTGCTGGCCATCGGTTTCTCCCGCCTCGCCCTCGGCGTGCACTACACGACCGACGTGGTCGGCGGCTGGCTGCTGGGCCTGGCCTGGCTGGCCGCTTCCACCGCCGCATTTCGCACGTGGAGGGTGGAGCGGGGCCGGCCGCCGGTGGCAGCCGCCGACGGCCTCGAGCCCGAGGCCGCCGCCGACCTGGGGCGCCCGGCTGACTAACTGGGCGCATGCTGAGGGGAGCGCCCAGCGCGCTGATGGGGCGGTCTCTACGCCGTCGTGCGCCGCTTGCCTTGCTGCCTTGGATGCTTGGTGGCCTCAGGCCTCACCGTGGCCCCGTGTCTTGGTTCTCTCGTCTCGTCAGGTCGACCGATGCTGCCGGCGTTGGCTGCTGCTCAGCATCGAGGGCCGGTCGCCGGTCCGGAGGTCCCTGAAGAACTGGGCTCGGCGGTCAGGGCCTCGAGCACTCGGACGAACTCGAGCCATCCGGAGAACTCCATTCGGCCCCCGGCGTGCTCGCTTGTCACCTGACCGTGGACCTCGTGGTCCTGTCCACAGGTGACCTCCACCACCAGACGCACGCCAGACCCCCTATCTCTGCCTCCAAGGCTGCTCGTACTTCTGTTCCCATTCCGCGCGACCACGTGCTCCCGGTCCATCGTGCGTCACTTCCTCGGCCAGGCGGGGGGCGACGACCGGCAGTGGCGCATCGCTACCCATCGAAGCGTCCCCGACCGCTTAGGGTGCAACCCTGAACCCAGGCACGATCACCAACCGTGGGGCTCGTCTGCATCGCCGCCTCCTGCTCGGACCCCCTCACTCGGACCTCGTAGTGGCCGAGCTCGCTCGGCCACTACGCTCGCCGTCGCCCTCCAGGTCGCTCGCTAGAGCTTGGTGACGCTGTCGCTCCAGTTGGCCACCCACACGTTGGCCCCGTCGAAGGCGACCCCAGAGGGTCCGGACCCCACCGCGAAGGTGCCCAGGGTGGCGCCGTCGCTGGCCCGCAGCTCGGTGACGTTGTTGTTGCCGTAGTTGGTCACCCACACGTTGGCCCCGTCGAAGGCGACCGCATGGGGCTCGGACCCCACCGCGAAGGTGCCCAGGGTGGCGCCGTCGCTGGCCCGCAGCTTGGTGACGTTGCCGCTGAGGCCGCCGCCTTTGGTGGTCACCCACACGTTGGTACCGTCGAAGGCGACGCCAGAGGGGCTGAAGTCCACCGCGAAGGTGCCCACGGTGGCCCCGTCGCTGGCCCGCAGCTTGGTGACGTTGTTGCTGCCGTAGTTGGTCACCCACACGTTGGCCCCGTCGAAGGCCACCCCGATGGGCTCGGACCCCACCGCGAAGGTGCCCACGGTGGCGCCGTCGCTGGCCCGCAGCTTGGTGACGTTGTTGGTGCCTTCGTTCGTCACCCACACGTCGGCCCCGTCGAAGGCCACCTCTTGGGGCACGGACCCCACCGCGAAGGTGTTGCCCGTGGCCGCCTGGTACCAGTGGAGGGTCGCCACCTGCATCGGGTTAGGCTCGCCGCCCCCCGAGCCTGGGGGCCCCGGGGGGCCTTCCGGCCCGGCCGGTCCTTGCGGTCCGACCAGGCTCACGCCGCTGGCGGGCCAGGCGCGGTTGGCCTTGGGCCCGTAGAGCTTGTTGCTCGCGGTGTCGAGGTAGAAGTCGCCGTCGGCGCCCAAGGTGTCGGCGGGCGCACCGGTGCCGTTGAGCACCGTCTTTCCATCGGCCCCATTTGTGCCGTTGGTGCCGTTCGTGCCGTTGGTGCCGGCCGGTCCTTGCGGTCCGACCAGGCTCACGCCGCCGGCGGGCCAGGCGCCGTTGGCCTTGGGCCCGTAGAGCTTGTTGCTCGCGGTGTCGAGGTAGAAGTCGCCGTCGGTTCCGACGGTCGCCACCGGCGCGCCGGCTCCGTTCAGTACCGTCTTGCCGTTGGCACCCGGTCGTCCCACCTGGTTCCAGGTCAGCGTCGTCTCGGTGGACCTACAGGCCTGTCCGGCCTGGGCGTCGATAACCCGCAGGGCGCCGACCCCGCTCTGGTAGCACGCGGTGATCAGTTGGCTGCCGCTGTCGGGAATAGCCGCCATGCCAGGCACGGCCGCCGCTGCTGCTAGCCCAATGACGGCGGCGCCAACCACCAAGCGCTTTGTGCGGTTCATCTCAGCTCCTCATCTCTTCCTAGCCCCAGCAGTGTGCTGGCCGCTGTGGTGCCATGCCGCTTCCTTCGCGTGCTTGGCGTGAAACCCGGTCACGGATATCTGGCCGCGTCTGCATCGTCCTGGTGCAGCCGCCCGGGCCGGGAGGAACAGGCGCCGGTGCCGCGGCCCTGTCCGGGCGGCGTCAAGTGCGTCCGCTGAGGCCTTCCGTCGACCGAACCCATCGTCGCGGCGACGAGTTCCTCGGGGCCGGGTAATAGCTGCCAACGGAGGTTCCCGGTCCCGGGACTCAAGGTCTCGACCACCTCAGCCGGCCTCGGGAGCGAGGGCGCGAAGAGCATGGTCTCGAGAACCCAGGCCCAGTTGAGTGAGCCCGAAAGGGCAAGTCCCCCAGACCTCGCTGCTGAACTGTCTCTGAATCTGGCGGCCTCGGCGGCGACCAGGTCGACGACGAGGCACACGCGGCCGCACTGACTGCCCCCTTTGTCTGGAATGAGCCGACCGTAAGAGCCGGGTGGCCCCCTTCGCATGGGGGAAATCCCTAATCTTTGGCGTTTTCGCCCGGCAGCCCCACGGCCCGAGGCGCCGTTTGGCCTAGCCGGGGAGCTCGCCCTGGCGGGCGGCCAGCTGCGGCCGGGACCGGACCCCCAACTCGGCGTAGATGGCGCTCAGGTGGTGCTCCACCGTCTTCACGCTCATCACCAACTCGAAGGCGATCTCCCGGTTGGTGCGCCCGGCGATCACCAGGACGGCTACTGCCAGCTCCTGGGGCTGAGGTAGCTGCGCTGGTCGCCACCGCGCTTGAGAGTGAGCTCGCAGCCGGCCAGCTCGGTCTCCGCCCGGGCCGCCTTCGTTGCCCACCTGGACACCGACAGCGACCGGGCGATTGCCTTGGCCATGCTGATTGGCGGCCTGCGGGCGGCGGAGGTCCGGTCGCCGCGCATGGCCGACGTCGATATGGGACTGCGCCGGGTGCGGGTGGTGCGCAAGGGTGGCCGGGAGCGCACGGTGCCGGTCGACCGGGGCTTCTTCGCCGAGCTCGCCGCCTAACTGCGCACCGAGCGCCCGGCCGGCTGCACGACGGCGGAGTGCTTCGTGGTCTTGCGGGGCCCGACCGTCGGGGGCTTGCCTGCCCAGCCGCGGGGGCCCTGGAACGTGCGCCCCCGGAGGGTCAGCGCCGGCCGGACGGAGAACCTCCTCATGTCAGGTGCTCCTTGTGAGCTCGGTTCACGTGCAGTCGCACGCAGCAGCGCCCGGGTGCGGGCTCGAGGCTGGCTGATAGCGCGCCGTCGGGCAGCGCCCCCGCGAAACCCTCCAGCAACGCCAGGTTCATGCCGCAGACCAGGTCCGGGTGCGCGCTCACCAGGGAGGCGAACGGACAGTTGGCGAGTACGACCGTGCGCCCCTCCACCCGGGCCTCATAGCCGTGGTCGGCCAGGACCTCGGCCGCCGTCCGCACCTGGGCGAGGCGGGGCCGCCGGGGCCCGCTGGTGTGGCCGACGGCGGCGGCGAGATGGGCGCCACGCCGGCGGGCCAGCCGGTTGAGCGCCTTCCCGACAGGCTCCCCGGTGTCGGTCGACTCGGCCGCCGCCGACGCCAGCAGCTCGGCGGCCAGGTCGTAGCGGCGAGGCGGGACGGTGAGGGCGAGGTCTCCGGAGGCGCGGCGGTAGAGCTTGGACGGCCGTCCCGCGCCCGGACCGACCCGCCCGCTGAGACGACGGAACTCGATGTCGAGGAGGCCCACGGTGACCAGGCGATCGAGGTGGAAGGCCGCTGCCGGGCGCGAGGTGCCGGCAGCCTGCGCCGCCTCGTCCCGGCTAACGGCGTGATCGGCGTCCGCCACGAGCCGGTAGAGCCGACGCCGCAACGGATCTGCCAGGGCGGCGATCGCCGCCAAGCGGCCGTCGACGTTCAGCTCCTCCACACCCCCATTGTAGCGTGTAAAGTAAAAGGTGGTTGTTTTAGAAGACGGGCCCCGGGAGTTCCGATACAGGGAGGACCACTGACCAACACGCCTGAACTGTCCGAGCCAGCGGCCGCGACGAACCTTCGAGTCGTCGCCACGAGCGGAGGCATCGACCTGCCGAGGGCGGAGCGGGCGGTGCGGGAACTGCTCGTCGCCCTCGACCAGGATCCGTCCTCCGAGGGCCTGCGTGATACCCCCGGACGCGTCGTCCGGGCGTACCAGGAGCTACTGAGCCCTCGGCCCTTCGCGGTGACGACGTTTGCCAACGACGAGGGCTACGACGAGCTGGTGTTGGCCCGCGACATCCCGTTCCACTCCCTGTGCCAGCACCACCTCCTGCCCTTCTCGGGCGTCGCCCACGTGGGCTACCTGCCGGGCGAGCGCATCCTCGGGCTCTCCAAGCTGGCCCGCGTCGTCGAGCACTTCGCCCGGCGCCTCCAGGTCCAGGAGCGCCTTACCCTCCAGGTCGGCGACTGGCTGGCCCAGCGGCTGTCGCCCAAGGGAGTGGGCGTGGTGCTCGAAGCCGAGCACCTTTGCATGTCCTTGCGCGGCGTGCAGGCCCGGGGAGCCCGTACCGTGACGTCGTCGCTGCACGGGCTCCTCCGGGACGACCCCCGTTCCCGCTCCGAGTTCCTGTCCCTTGTCGGCGCCCGGGGGTGACCCTCGCCTCATCGGCCAGGGGTGGGAGACAATTGCCCAGCAACAAGGAGGTCGCCATGGCCGCTCGTCCCCGGGAAAGCCCACCTGCCCGCCCTCCCGCCGGCCCCGACGACGGCGTCGACATCGCCCAGCTGGCCAAGTTCACAGCTGCGGTGGCCCTCCTGGCCATTCTCGCCGACGCCGCCGTGGGCCACGCCCTCGCCTGGGAGAACGACCCCTACTGGACCTACTGGATCACCAAGACGTTCCTGATCGCCACCGTTTTCGGGTTCGGCACGGCGTGGTTGGGCGTCGGCGCCAGGCAAGGGGCGGCCATCACCGTCGTCCACACCCTGGTGCTCACCGTCTACTACTGGTCTCTGTCGCCCGTCGGCCTGCCGTCTCATCCCGAGTGGCTCGATCTCGAGCACACCTGGGTCACCGGGGTGCCGATCCACTTCGGTGTCATCTACCTGGGCTACCTGGGAGCGCTATGGCTGTGGCGCCGCACCCAGGCTGGCGCCCTGGTTGGGACAAATACCGGAGACGGGCTATCGCTCGGGGCCCGGGCCAGCGAGGCGCTTTGCGTCGCCATCGGAGCGGTGGTGGTGATGGGGGCGGCGGAGGCGGCGGCCATCGGCGAGTTCCAGGGGGTCACCTGGTACGGGTGCGCCTGCTCATCGTGGCGTCGTTCCTGCTCGTCTGGCAGGGAGTGGCCGGACGCGACCTCGCCGCGGCGGTCGGCGGCTCGGTGGTGCTGACCGCCGCCCTCATCGCCTACAGCCACTTCCTGGGGCCGGTCGGACTTCCCGACACGCCGCTGCGCATCTTCGAGCGCTCGGCGCCCGGCGCCAGCGCCCACTGGCTCACCTACCGCCAGGAAGCGCTGATCGCCCTTCCCGTGACCTTCGCCGTCACCCTCGCCGGCTTTCTCCTGCTTGCCCGCGCCGACATTGCCCGCCTGCGGGCCCTTCGCACCGCAGTCCTGGCCTTCGCCATCGGAACGCTCGCGGTCGCTGCCGTCGGCGCCGCGGTGGCGCCCAGCGTGGGGCCGAACGCCGACCGCGCCTCGGCCCGCGCCTCCGGGGCAGCGCAGGCAGAGACGGGCGCCTTCTACGGTGGCCCGCTGGGCGCCGCCCAGGGGTCGATCATCCTCAGCGCCGTCGACCGGAACCCCCGGGTCACCCCGTTGCCTCCCCACGATTCGGTCCGGCTCTCGGCCGAGTTCACCCATCCCGACGGCCACCGCTACGTGGTCACCGCCGACCGGCCCATGGTCGACGATCCCCTCGGGCGGTTCACCACGTGGTGGGGCGTGGGCCTTGACGTGTGGCACCACGGGCGCAGCGGAATCGGAACCTCACTTATCCCGGCCACGGAGTCGAAGGTGGCCGTCTTCGCCCTCGGCACCGTCGAGCGCGACGGCATCCCGGTGGCGTCGGCGGCTCCGGTGCACGCCATGACGATGGACGGTGGCCGTATGGAGCTCGACGTCGGCGATCCCACGTTCCCCCTCCCCGGGCTGCCTAACGGGCATCTGCGGGTCGTGTGGTCGGGGGCGGCGATATCGACCCACGAGGCCAAGGTCGCCCGCTACGCCTTCGGCGTGGTCGTTCTCGCCGCTCTGCTGATCCTCGTCGCCCTCGGCCTGCGCTCCCAAGGAGATGAACCAGGACGTTGATGGTTCTGACATGCCATCGACTCTTTCTTCAACCTGGTCTTCGGTGGTCGTCGGCCGATGCCGGTGCCGCCGCCAACGCCCGGGCGAGAGAGCTGGGCCGCCCCGCGAGGATCTCGATGCCCTCACCCGCATCCGCCGCCACGCCTCCCGGCGCCTGCTCGATCTGCACCCCGACCTCGTCGCCTGGATGGCTCGGCCCCCCCCTGCCCGGTTAACTGATCTGCGCCGCACCGGCGCATTGCCGTTCCTGTGCTGGTGCTTCGTGGAGGGCCACCTCGGCCCCGACCTCGACCTCCTCGTGCCAAGCGGGGCCACAACCAGGCCCGGCTGTTCAGCCTTGGGGAGAAATCCCTAAACTTTGTTGCGACTGAGGCGGCTTGTGACAGACAGCCCGGAGGCCGCTCAGGGAGCCGACGGCACCAGGCGGGCGGCCAGCTCGGACCGGGAGCGCACCCCCAGCTTGGCGTAGATGGCGCTCAGGTGGTGCTCCACCGTCTTGACGCTCACCACCAGTTCGGCGGCGGTTTCCCGGTTGGTGCGCCCGGCGGCCACCAGGGCGGTCACGGCCAGCTCCTGCGGAGTGAGCTGGCCGTGGTGTCGAGAGCTGCGGTCGGGGGCGAGGCCACAGGCGGCCAGCTCGCCCTCGGCCCGGGCCGCCAACGGCTCCGCCTCCAGCCAGGTGTAGGCGTGGAGTGCGGCCTGCAGGTGGTCCCTGGCCGCCCGGCGCCGCCCCAGGCGGCGCAGGTGGCGCCCCCAGTCGTCGCGGGCCAGGGCGGCCTCGAAGGGCATGCCCAGGGCGCCGAACTGCTCGACGGCCTGGGCGAAGCCGGCCCCCGCCCCGTCGTCGTCACCCGCGGCTGCCGCCAACAGCCCCCGGAGCCGGGCGGCGTGGGCCCGGGTTGAGCGGCGCTCGGGCGAGGCCCCTAGGCGCTCCAGCACCTCCACCGCTTCCTCGGCCTGGGCCCGCCGCCCCAGGTGCAGTAGCGACTCGGCGTGCAGGTGGCGCCAGGCGTGGACTCCCGGCTCTTCGGGAACCCCGCTCACCTCCCGGTCGAACAGCGGCTGTAGCGTCTCGGCGGCAAGGGCGTGGTCGCCCCTGAAGAAGGCCACGTGGGCCCCGGCGGCGGCGGCACAGAACACGCTCAAGGGGTCGCCCACCGCCTTGGCTGCGCCCAGGGCTGCGTCAGCGTGGGCCTCGGCCCGAGGCCAGTCGCCCCTGGGGGCTAGGACCCAGGTGAGGGCGCTTTGCAGGAATGCCGCCAACCAGCGCTGGTCGGAGTCCTCCATCAGTGACACCGCCCGCGCCCCGTGGCTCAAGGAGTCGTTCCAGGCCCCGGTGCGGTACTCGACGTCGGCCAACGTCCCCAGGGCGATGAGGGCGGGACGAGCAGCGGGCCGGGACCGGCACGCCTCGACCACCGCCAGCAGGTCGGCCCTGGCCTGGTCGAGGTCGTCGATCCACAATCTCACGACCCCCCGGCCTAGCAGGCCCTCCACGTCGACAGACGTGGCGGGCTCCCCGCCCACCATCGATGTGGCCAATTCCAAACCCTCGCGGGGGCGGCCGACCATGCCTAGGCATGGCACCATCACCCCGAGGGCAGCGGCGGTGACCTCGGCGTCGTCGCTGGCCTCGATGGCCCGGCGCGCCCACTCGGCGGCGTCGGCGGCCCTCAGCTGGGCTCCACATAGTTGAGCCATATCGGCACTGATGCGCGAGCACAGGCCGGGATCGCACGCTCGGTCACAGCGCTGCCAGGCCTCGCCCAGAAGCGCCTCCGCCCGGGCCGAACGCCCTTGCAACAGGGCCAGGCGCCCCCGCACGTGGAGAGAGCGGGGGGAGTCGGCGAGCTCGTCGATGGTCGCCGACAGACCGGCGGCGGTGGCCACGTCCCCGGCGTCGAGAAGCAGGTCGAGGGCGTCGAGGGTGAGCCGCTCTCGCTCCTCCGACGAGGCGCTGAGACGGGCGGCGGCCACCAGATAGCCACTGGACGCGGACAGCGCCCCTCGGGCCGCGTCGAGACGGGCCCGGGCCTCGACCTCGGCGGCCAGGGCGGGGTCCTGGCCGAGGGTGGCGGCAATGCGGTGGTCCAGGCGCGCCGATGGGTCGACGAGGGCAGACGCCGCCCGGTGCAGCGACGCCCGCCGGGTCGGCCCCAGGTCGTGGTAGACGGCGGAGCGGGCCAGGGGGTGGACGAAGCCGACGAGGCCGGGAGCGGAGGGGCTGAACTCGAGCAGCCGCTTGGCCGTCGCCTCCTCCAAGGCGGCCCCGGGGTCGGACAGGCCGGCGAGGCGGCCAGCCGAGGCGAGGGGACAGCGCCCGCCCAGCACCGAGGCCGCCTCCACCAGGCGCCGGGCTGGCTCGCCACAGCTCGCCAGACGGGCGAGGGTGATCATGGAGAACGAACGGGGGGCGGGCAGAGGCCCTTCGGCCGCCTCGATGGCCCGGGGGCCGAGCTCGTCAAGGAGATTGCGGGCGTGGAGCGGGTTGCCGCCGGTGTGATCCCACAGCCGGGCGACGGCGCGCTGGGAAAGCCTGGCCCCCGTCAACCCGTGGGTCAGCTCGGCCAGCTCGACCAACTGCAGCCCGCCGGCCGTCAGGCGGGCGCCCCGCTCGGCGGCCAGGCGGCCCAGGCCCTCGGCCGCCGGAGGGAGCCCCTCCCGGGCCACGACCAGGCCCAGCACGGCATCGCTTCGCAGCCGCCGCAAGGTGAAGGTGAGGGCCTGCACGGAGGCGGCATCGGCCCACTGGACGTCGTCGACGACCACGGCCAAGGGCCGGGGACGGCCTAGGTCGGCGAACACCGACACCAGCTGGGCCCCCACCAGCAGGGGGTCGGGCACCGCCGCCCCCGGTGCGCCGATTCCTCGGAGCGGCTCGGGCACGTCGAGGCCCGCCAGCAAGTGGGCGACCACCCCGTAGGCGAGGCGGCTCTCCCACTCGTCGGCGGTGGCCCACAGCACCTCCAGGTCACAGCTGCCGGCGAGGAAGTGGCGCACCAGAGCGCTCTTGCCCACCCCCGCCGGGCCCGTGACCACCCCCACCTGGAGTCCTCCCGAGCGCACTCGGGCGAGCAGCCGGTCAAGCTCGGCCAGCTCGGCGTGGCGACCGACGAACAGGCCTTCAATCGGCGGTTGGTGGCCGACGATCTGGTTGGCGCCCGACCCTCCCCCGGTCGCCATCGACATCACCTCAATGCTATCGAGCACCAGTGGGAGGCGGCGCGTGCTCTCGCGTCCGGGCGACGCCGAACCTGCCGCCGGCGGCGACCGGACGCCTCCCCATCCCAGCTCCGGGACACGAGAGTTCGAGCCCCAAGGTCGCGATGGCTAGCTACCTACCTACCTAACCTAAAGGATTTTCGGCTGCCTGCCGATCCGGCTGGCATGCGCACCTCGATTCGTCCGGCCGCCGTCCGACGGGGGTGGGCGGTTGCGTCCCTGGCCCTGGTGGCGTCGTCGTTGGCCGCCAGCCCCGGGACGGCACGGGCGGCCGGCGGGGCCACCCCGTCGCTGAGCATCACCGCGTCACCGGCCACGACCGTCGGCCTGTCGATCTTCGCCAACTCCAATCTCATGGGCGGTGCCAACCCCACCGGCACGCTCACCTTCACGCTTTTCGGGCCGGACGCCAGCGCCTGCACGGCGCCGATCTTCACCTCCACCGTGGCCGTCACCGGCCAGTCCACCAACTCGGCCAGCTACCCCACCACCAGGGCCGGCACCTACCGCTGGCAGTCCGCCTACAGCGGCGACGCCGCCAACGCGCCCGTCGGCCCCACCTCGTGCGCCGACCCGAGCGGAGCGGTGGTGGTGGGCAAGGCCCGGACCACCCTGGCCGTCTCCGCCCCGTCGCCGGTGGGCGGGACCATCCACGGCACGGTGGCACTGGGCGGCGGGGCCGGCCCCACCGGCAGCGTGACCTTCCAGCTGTCGCCCCCCGGTGACACCTTCTGCGCCACGACCGTCTTCACCTCGACGGTGGCGGTGAATGGAACGGGGTCCTACTCCTCGGGGCCGTACACGCCCACAACCACCGGCAGCTTCCGCTGGCGGGCGTCGTACACGGGCGACGCCAACAGCCTCGGAACGAGCATCACGGCGTGCATCGACCCCGCCGACGTGGTGACGGTCAGCACGGTGGCTCCACAGAGCACCACCACGACCACGATGCCTCCCTCCACGACCACCACCACCCGTCCCACGACCACGACCACCATCCGTCCGACGACGACGACAACGGTGGCGCCGACCACGACGACCCGTCCCACCACAACCACGACCGTGGCGCCCTCCACGACGACGACTCGTCCCACCACGACGACCACGATGCCCCCGGCCACGACGACGACCACCACCGTCCCCCCGCCGCCGACCTCGGCCCACTGGGGCCCCTACGCCTGGGGAACGACGGCCTCCAGCGCACGGGCGTTCTGGCTGTTCGACCGCACCGGCAGCCCGGCCATGCACGCCGCCCTCTCCACCTGGGTGAACTGGTGGAACGGCACCCGGGCCGGCGTCGATCCCGCCCTGCCGCTGGTGGCGGTCTACGTGGACGACGCCTACGCCGGCCAGTGCTTCGAGACCGCCAACCCCGCCTACTCGCTGGCCATGGTCTGTGCCGGCGGGACGGCCACGCCGGTGATGGGTGCGGCGGCGGTACCGGTGGCGGCGGGCACGGCCCACATCGTCAGCCCGGTGGCCGTCCTGCGGCCGGGCCTGGACGCCGCCACCCTGGCCACCAGCGTCTGCCGCCAGATGGGTGCCCTGGTGGGCCTCCACACCACCACCCGGACCGGCTCCTGCATGTCGGCGGCGCCGGCCCCGGGGGTGGCGGTGGGCTACGACGCCGGCGACATCGCCTTCGCCCGCAGCGTCTACGACAGCCACCCGGCCTGAGCCGGCCCCACCGCCCGGCCGGCTGGCGGCACCGCCACCCCGCCCGGCCGGCTGGCGGCCGAGGGCACGACCGATGCCCGGGGCCGCCCCCGGCGGTTGCAGGGTGCGGTGATCGGCCCGTTCTACCGGGACGTGGCGGAGTTCAAGACGCCGCCTCCGGCCGTCCAGCGGGTGGTGCTGCCGGCGCTGGCCGCCCTGGGGAAGCGACGGGGCCTACGCCCCTACTACGACCGGCACCTCCAACCCGGCGAGCTCGAGGGGATCCTGGACAACTGGGCGGCCCACCGGCCGTGGGCCGCCAACCTGGTGCTCACCTTCTGACCGGAGCCCGGATCGGCGCCCGTCTTGGGTCGAGCCGGTCGCTCGTCGGGGACCGGTCGCGTCGGGAACCGGTCGCTAGCCCTGGATGTGGCCGGGGTCCATCCAGATGACCTCCCACACGGCCGTCGAGGTCCCGAGAAGCTCGATCCGTACATGAAGCCGTGGTCCTGGGGCTCGCCCGCCGGCGACCCTCCGGCGGCCGGCGCCCGGCCCACCAGGTCGTCGACCTCCTCCGGGCTGTCGGCCGACAGGGCGATCAGGGCCTCCACCGACCGCTGGAGGGTCTTGACCGGCAGGTTGAGGGAGATCCTGCGGGAGTGGGCCGCTGCCATCGGGGGTCCTCCTCGGAGTCCGTTGCCGTGC
Source organism: Acidimicrobiales bacterium (assembly GCA_046263055.1). Taxonomy (GTDB): domain Bacteria; phylum Actinomycetota; class Acidimicrobiia; order Acidimicrobiales; family AC-14; genus DATAQC01. Next base: position 39,097 of record JBHELO010000012.1, read on the forward strand.
AGACGGGCGCCGGACGACAACTCATCGGGCCGGTGCTCCCGGCGCCGATGAGTTCGGTGCCCCGGCGGCGTCGTCCCTCCGTGTCGACCGCGCTGCTCGGGGCCGCGGACCTAGCATCGGATCCCGTGACCGTTGACCAGACGACCGTCGTACCGGAGGCTCTGGAGCAGCACCGCCGGGAGCTGACCGGGTACTGCTACCGGATGCTCGGCTCCGGCTTCGAGGCCGACGACGCCGTCCAGGAGACGATGATCAAGGCCCTGCGGGCAGCCGAGGGCTTCGAGGGGCGCTCCAGCGTCCGGTCCTGGCTCTACCGCATCGCCACCAACGTCTGCCTGGACATGCTCCGGGGCCGCGAGCGGCGGGCCCGGCCGATGGAGCTGGGGCCCTCGTCGCCGCCCGATGAGTCCTACCTCGGGGCCGTGCTGCCCGAGCACTCCTGGGTATCGCCCCTGGCCGACGCCCGGGTGCTGGCCCCCGACGCCGACCCTGCCGACGTGGCCGCCTCCCGGGAGACCATCCGCCTGGCCTTCGTCACCGCCCTCCAGCACCTCCCGGCCCGCCAGCGGGCGGTGCTCATCCTGTGCGAGGTGCTGCGCTGGCAGGCCACCGAGGCCGCCGAGCTGCTGGACACCAGCGTGGCCGCCGTCAACAGCGCCCTCCAGCGGTCGCGGGCCACCTTGGCCAAGGTGCACGCCGAGGGCCGCCCGGCCAGGGTCGACGCCGACCAGGGCCGGCTGCTGGCCCAGTACGTGGATGCCTTCGAGCGCTACGACGTGGACACCCTCGTCTCCCTCCTCCACGAGGACGCCGTCCAGTCCATGCCGCCCTTCGCCATGTGGATCCGGGGCAACGCCAACATCGGCCGCTGGCTCCTCGGCCCCGGCATTGGCTGCCGGGGCTCCGTCCTGCTGCCCACGTCGGCCAACGGCTGCCCTGCGTTCGGCCAGTACCGGGTGGACCCTGCGGGCGGGCACGCGCCGTGGGCCCTGCAGGTGCTGGAGATCTCAGGCCACCGGATCGCCGGGTTCCACGCCTTCTTGGACACCGACCTCTTCGCTGCCTTCGGCCTGCCCGCCCACCTCCCGGCGTAACCCGGCCAGGTCCAGCAGTTCCAGCAGCTCGTCGGACGCGTCCACCAGGCGGATGGACCCGCCCCGCCGGCGGGCGGCCAGCGCCGCCCGGGCCAGGGCGTCCACCGTCTCCAGATCGGGGTGCCCCGGCCCCCCGACCATCCAGGTGCCCACCGGCGTCCCCCTCGAGCCGATGTACACGATCCGACCCCAGGCGACGACGGCGGCCATCCTGATCTGGACGGGCGCCGACACCCGAACTCACCGGTCACCGCGCGGCCGAGCGCCCGGGCACTGGCCAGGTGGATTGTCCGTCCGGCCGCTTCACGGCGGGCTCAGCTGAGCGGCCACCTCCGCGTGCGGAGCGGTCACGGTGGGTAGCACCGCCTGTCCTCGGTGCTCAGCCGATGGGGCTTCAACAAGATCCATGAGCTGGTGCACCCGGACCAGGGACCCATTTGGCGATGGAGGGCCCTGGTCGCCGAGGCTGAGCTGAGTTGAAGCGGCGCGCCACTGCCCGTCCCCGGCAGTAGCGCTCGCCAGCCGGGGTTTGGTGCTACTTGGCGCCGCCCCTCAGGTCGTTGCCCAGGACACTCCGGTGTCCGTCGGCCACGGCCAGGGCACATGGCGGAGCGGGACCATCTCGGGGCCTCCCCTCGCGGGATGGAACCAGCCCGAGGTTGATGGCCACCAACGGCGTTCGTCAGTGGGCGGCTGGGTCGTGCTGCTGGCTAAGGCGACCCCGACGGTGAGCTGACCTCGGCGAGTTGGTCCAGGACGTCGCGAAATTCCCGGTAGCGAGCACGGCCGACACGCTCGGCCCACCTCTCCTCGAGCTCCGCCAGTACCGTTGTGAGCCGGCGGACGGAGGCGTCGCCCTTGCTGGTGCGCCGGATGATGCGCGTGCACGTGCTCGTGGCCGTGCC
>JBHELO010000013.1:0-9208 GCA_046263055.1 Acidimicrobiales bacterium
CTGGCGGGCATGAAGGTGGTGGGCGACCTCTTCGCCTCCGGGGAGATGCAGCTGCCCTTCGTGCTCCAGTCGGCGGAGGCCATGAAGGCGGCCGTCGCCCACCTCGAGCCGCACATGGAGAAGGCCGATCAGGGCGGCAAAGGACGGGTCGTCCTCGCCACGGTGAAGGGCGACGTGCACGACATCGGCAAGAACCTGGTGGACATCATCCTCACCAACAACGGCTACGAGGTCCATAATCTCGGCATCAAGGTGGCGGTCAACGAGATGGTGGCCAAGGCCACCGAGGTGGGCGCCGACGCCATCGGCATGAGCGGGCTGCTGGTCAAGAGCACGCTCATCATGCGGGAGAACCTGGAGGAGCTGAACGGCAGGGGCCTGTCGTCCATCCCCGTGCTGCTGGGCGGGGCCGCCCTCACCCGCCGCTACGTGGAGCACGACCTGCGCCAGGTGTACGAGGGGCGCGTCTTCTACGGCAAGGACGCCTTCGAGGGGCTGCGCACGCTCGACCGCCTCATGGACCTCAAGCGCACCGGCGCCGACGACCCCGACTTCGGACGGGAGGTGGGTGGCCGGCCCCTGCCACCGCGAGGCTCGGCGGGGGTTGCGTCGCCCTCCGACGTGCCCGCTCGCTCCCCGTCGGTGGAGGCCGACAACCAGGTGTTCGTGCCGCCCTTCTTGGGGTCCCGGGTCGTCAAAGGCATACCCGTCGACGAGATCGCCGGATGGCTGAACGAGACCGCCCTCTTCCGCAACCAATGGCAGTTCCGCCCGACCGGTGGCGAACCGGACGTGGACTTCAAGGCCCGCATCCGCCCCATCCTGCGCGATGAGCTGGCCAAGGCCAAGAGCACCGGCGTGCTGGTGCCCCAGGTCGTGTACGGCTACTACCCGGCCAACGCCGACGGCAACGACGTGGTGGTCTGGAAGGACGAGGCCCGAACCTCGGAGTGGGTGCGCTTCTCCTTCCCCCGCCAGGGCCGGGAGCCATGGCTGTGCATCGCCGACTTCTTTCGCCCCGTGGCCTCGGGCGACGCCGACTACGCGTGCTTCTCGATCGCCACCATGGGATCGGCCGTGTCCGAGGCCACCGCCCGGCTGTTCGCCGACGACCGCTACCAGGAGTACCTGCTGCTGCACGGCCTGGGGGTGGAGATGGCCGAGGCCCTGGCCGAGTACTGGCACCGCCGCATCCGCGAGGAGTGGGGGTTCGCCGACGAGGACGGCCGCCTGGTCGACATGCTCCTCCGCCAGCACTACCGCGGTGGGCGCTACTCCTGGGGGTACCCGGCCTGTCCCGACCTGGAGGACAACGCCAAGGTGGCCGACCTCCTGGAGGCCGACCGCGTCGGGGTGGTGGTCAGCGAGGATTTCCAGTTCCACCCCGAGCAGACCACGTCGGCCATCATCTGCCACCACCCCCGGGCCAAGTACTTCGTGGCCCGCTGAAGGCCCGGCCGCCGGGGGTTGAGGAGGCCCGGCGCGCCTACCTGGAGGGTCCGAACACCGGTGGGCCGGTGCGACCCCGCTTGAGCTCGAAGAACGAGTCGATGCCCGAGAGGGCGACCACCGCGTCCCACAGCCGCCCTGCCTCCTCCCCGACGGGGGGCGGCGACACGATGGGGCCGAACGTGCCCCGTTGGGCGCCGTCCAGGTGGATCACCGGCGATCCCACCTCGGGGCCGGCGAGGCGGAGGGCCTCCTCGAGCGACGCGGTGATGGCCGCGTCCAGGGCGGGGTCGTCGGCCTTGGCCAGCAGCTCGCGGGCGCCGGCGGCGGCCGCCACCTCCTCGAGCAGGTCGGGCGTCGGCTCCCGACCGGCCTCGTGGAAGCGGACGCCCCACTCGGCGTACAGGCGCCCGGCGGCGTCATTGTCACCGTGGGAGATCGCCGCCTGCAGGACGCGCAGCGCCGCCGCCGCCAGATCCATCTTGGCCCGGAATTCCGGCGTGTCGAGGAACGCCGGCAACGGTTTGCCTTCGTTGAGCTTGGCCAGGCTGAAGCTCTTCCAGCGGACGAGGAGCCCTCGCTCCTCTGCGGCGGCGACCACCCAACGGGAGGTCATCCACGTCCACGGTCAGCCGGGATCGAGGTAGAACGACACCCCCGTGGGGGGCGCCGAGGCCGACGGAGCGGTCATGGCGAGCACCGACCCCCGGTCAGGCGCCGGCCACGGCGGTGGGCCGCACCCGCACGATCACCCGCTCCTCGCCGGGCTGGCGGAAGGGGTAGCTGTCCTTGCCCAGGTACTTCTTGGCCATGGCGTCGATGTGGTCGTCGGCGCCTTCCTCCACCACCTCGGCCCGCCCCCGGATCTCGACCATCCGGTAGGGGTTCTCGTCGTCCACCAGCGAGATGGCGACCGCCGGGTTCTGCATGAGGTTGCGATGCTTGACCCTTCCCTTGGCGGTGTTGAACATGACGCTCGACCCGTCGGTGTCGATCCACACCGGCGTGCTCTGGGGCGTGCCGTCGGGCATCACCGTGGCCACGTGGCCCAGGAGCGGCTTGCGCAGCAGGGCGACCAGGTCCTCGCTCAGTTCCGTTGCCATGGGTGAACGCTACCCCTCTAGGCGGGTGAGCACGTCCGCGCCGGCGTCGGTCACCACCAGGGTGTGCTCGAACTGGGCGGTGCGCCGGCGGTCAGCGGTCACCGCCGTCCAGCCGTCGTCCCACATGCGGTGCCGCCAGGTGCCCATGGTGATCATGGGCTCGATGGTGAAGGTCATGCCAGGCTCCATCACGGTGGTGGCGGTGGGGTCGAAGTGGTGGGGGACGTGGGGCGCCATGTGGAACTGCTCGCCGATGCCATGACCCACGAACGCCTGCACCACGCCGTAGCCGGCGGCCGAGGCCACCGCCTCGATGGCGGCGCCGATGTCGGAGATGGGCCGCCCCGGGCGCACGGCGGCGATGCCGGCGTCCAGGCACCGGCGGGTGACGTCCACCAGCCGCCGCGACCCGTCGTCCACCTCGCCGACGAGATAGGTGGCGTTGGTGTCGCCGTGCACCCCGTCGAGGAAGATGGTGACGTCCAGGTTGACGATGTCGCCGTCGGCCAGGGGGCGGTCGTCGGGGATCCCGTGGCAGATCACCTCGTTGACCGACGTGCACAGCGACTTCGGGAAGAAGTGGTAGCCGAGGGGGCTCGGGTAGCCGCCCCGGGCGACGCACTCCTCGTGGGCCCGGGCGTCGAGGGCGTCGGTCGTGACCCCCGGGCCCACCATGGACCCCACCGCGGCGAGGACCTCGGCGGCCGCCCGGCCCGCCCTCCGCATGCGCTCGATCACCTCCGGGGACTTGACCATGGGCTCGTCGGTGCGCACCGGCTCGCCGGTGGCGACGTAGGGCGGGCGGGCGATGTGGTCGGGCACCGGCCGGGTGGGGCTCAGGCGCCCCCGGCGGACCGGTTGCGAGGACACCTTGTGGCAGCGCTTGTACTTGCGGCCACTCCCGCACCAGCAGGCGTCGTTGGCCTTGAGGGTGACCGCCGTCACCGGGCCCGCTCCGCCGCCCAGGCGTCGATGTGGGCCCGCACCCACAATCGGGGCCGCCCGGGCCCGAGGTCGAGCACCGGCCGGGGCATCTCCGGGTAGCGCCGCAGGTACGTGCTGACGCTGTTCGGATGGCTGAGGCCCAGCAGCTCGGCGATCCCCCGGGCGTCGATGAGGTCCTCCGTGCGCACCATCGGTGTCATCTCCGGGGAAGTCTACCCCTCTAGACAGCGGCCCGGGACGGCAAGGTGCCAGACTGGCCCGGTGAGTGACCAACGGGCGCCACTGGCCGGCACCACCCTGCGGTGCCCGATCTGCCAGAAGCTCAACCGGGTGCCCCCGGCGAAGGCCCGCCAGGCCCGCTGTGGGAGCTGCCGGGCACCGCTGCTCCTGCCGCCGGGGGCGCCGGCGGGCGGCTCCTCAGGCGTGGCGACGGGCGGTGGCCCGGGCGGGCCGGCGGCTCGCAGCGGCGATCTCGGGCGCCAGGTGATCGAGCGCTGGGACGCCCTCCTGCGCCTCGTGCCCCGGGGCATGGCCCTGGGGCGGGCGGTGGGTCGCAGCGGAGGCGACGACCCGGCGGCCGACCCCGTGGGCTGGCTGAGCACGGCCGCCCACATGCCTCGCGACGATCTCGACCAGGTGCGACTACTCCGCATTCACCTGGCGTCGAACAGGGCGGCGCCGCCGGCGGCGTTGCACCGGGCTCTCGACGCGCTGGACCGGGCCCAGACGGCCCTGGAGCGAACGCGCCTCCCTGAGTGACCGCCCCCGGTGGCCGTCGGCGTTCGGGCAGGACGAGTCGCGATAGGTGTCCAGATCATGTATTGACCAGGATCGGAGCTTGCCGGAAACTGCCCCCTGCGACTCGGGCGGCGGAAGTCCCCGGGAAAGGAGCGATCGTCGGAAGCGCGTCGGGGCGGGCGGTGACATCACCGTCCGGCCGTGACCGCCGATCGCCCTGCCCGGGTGAGTTGGCCGCCGGCCCTCCCGGAGAGCACACCTCCGGCGGTGGTTCGAGTCTCTACAGGCGCCGCCCGCGACCCCGGTAGTAGTAGCCACCGCCGCCGGTGAGCAGCAGCACGATGAGAACGATCAGCAGGATTGTCAGCATGCCGAGCATGGTCCCCGGCGCGACGCGGGACAAAACCGCGGTGTCAGAGACGCCACGCCGCCTGTGACGCGGCGGCGGCCGGCGCCATGGCCGCCTCTGCCAGCAGGAAGTCCACGAAGGCCTCGGTGAGGGGCATGCCGCACATGCCCTCCACGAACAGGAACTGGCCCTGGGGGTTCACCTCCAGCCACACCGGCTCGCCGTCGGGGCCGAGCTTCATGTCCGCCACGCCCATCCGGAGGCCGAGGTCGTCGATCACGGCCAGCAGGCGCCCGGCGGTGCCGGCGTCGAGGTCCCACGGCTGCACCTCGGCGTCCATCGGGTAGCGCCAGTCCAGCAGCTCGGTCTCCAGCATGGCGGTGTGCACCGCGGGGCCGAAGCAACTGATGCGCAGGTGCCGGGTGCCCGGCACCAGCTCCTGGTAGATGGCGGGGCTCACCGCCACCGGTCGGTCGTCGGCCAGCAGCTCGGGTGTGACTCTTCCGGTCATCAGCGGCGTCTTCTGGCTGCCGCCCACGGTCTTGACCACCACCTCCCACTCCAGGTCGGCGCAGAACCGCCGCACCGTGGCCGGGTCCTGGCTGACCAGGGTGCGGGGCACCCGCAGGCCGGCGCGCACGGCGGCGTCCAGTTGCACCAGCTTGTTCTGGGCCACCCGGGTGGCCTCGGGGTGGCTGACCCACCGGCCCCGGAAGGCAGTGAGGAAGATGCCGAGCACCGTCGCCCGGCAGTCGCCCACCACCAGGTCGCGGGCCGCCTCGTCGCGCACCCAGTCGGGGATGCGAGGCTCGCCGGTGAGGCGGCGCCACCAGACCAGGTCGAGGTCGGCCACCGCCACTTCGCCGCCGTCGACGTCGTGGACCACCGGCCGCGCCACCTCGCCTGAGGACGACCACGACATGGCGCCGTCGGACGGCAGGTGGTCGACGGCCACGATGGCGCAGGCGGCTCCCCGCGACGCCAGGGCCCCTTGGACCACATAGGCATGGAAGTCGTCGTGGCGGGTGACGATGGCGATGCGGGGCGCGCCGCCGCCCTTCACGTCAGACGGCCGGGGAGCCGGACCCGGTCAGTCGTCGCAGTCGTCCCAGCCGCCGTTGCAACCGGTGACCGAGCCGCCGGGACTGCCGTACCAGGCCGGCTTGCTCATCTGCTCGTGATGGGCGGGGGCGAAGCCCACGTGCTGTACGAACAGCTTCTCCCATTCGTCGAGCTTGTCAGACTTCACCTTGACGAACTTGTTGGGGCGGAACTGGAACACGATGGGGTTCACGACCTGGGAGGGGTCGAGCGGTTCACCCCACTCGGAAGGGTCCGGCATGGTCACTCCTCTCGGGTCGGGGTCAGACGTAGTCGCAGTCGTCCCAGCAGTCGCCGGACGCACTGACCGTCAGGTAACCGCCGGGGCGCATCATCGTCTCCGCCTGCTTCTGGTCGGGGACGAGGCCGGTGTTCTCGGCGAAGTACTGCTCCCAGGCCTGGAGCTTGTCGGGCGCCACCTTCACGTACGACGTCGGGCGGAAGTGGTAGACGACGGGGCCCTCGACCTTGGACGGGTCGACGGCCTCGCCCCAATCGGCGGAGATCTCCACGGGCATCACTCCTCGTCGTGGCGGGTGTCGGCGTGGTCGCCGCCGATCTACCACCGGGTTCGTGCCGCGGTCAAAAGGGAGGTGCCGCGCCCAGGCCCCCGCCGGTGACCCTTTTCACCATGCCTGTCCAGGAAGGCGCCTCCGCCGCTCTACGCTCGGGGGGACCGCCTGTGACCGCGGGCCGTCGCCCGGGTAGGGGCCATCCGGCCGAGGCGACGCCTCGCGAAAGGAGCCCCCGATGAGCAACGGGCTGCACCGGCTGCACGACGCCGGCCAGAGCGTCTGGTACGACAACATCCGCCGGGGGCTGCTCAAGAGCGGCGAGCTGACCCGCTACCTGGCCGACTACGCGGTGAGCGGCGTCACCTCCAACCCCACCATCTTCGAGCGGGCCATCACCTCCAGCGCCGACTACGACGACGGCATCCGCGCCACCGAGCCGCACACCGGGTCGGTGGAAGAGCTGTTCTTCGCCCTGGCCCTGGAGGACATCGGCGCCGCCGCCGACGTCCTGGCCGAGATCCACGAGGACACTCGCGGCCTCGACGGCTATGTGTCCCTGGAGGTGTCGCCCACGCTGGCCCACGACGCCGACGGCACCGTGGCCGCAGCCAAGGACCTGGCCGCCCGGGTCGGCCGGCCCAACGTCATGATCAAGGTGCCGGGCACGGCCGAGGGCGTGGTGGCCATCGAGGAGCTGATCGCGGCCGGGATCAACGTGAACGTGACCCTGCTGTTCTCCACCGAGCAGTACCAGGCGGCGGCCGAGGCCTGGCTACGCGGCCTCGAACGGCGGGCCGCCGACGGCCAGCCGGTGGACGTGGCATCGGTGGCGTCGGTGTTCGTGTCCCGGTGGGACACCGCCGCCGATCCCCTCCTTCCCGACGACCTCAAGGGCACCACCGGGCTGGCCTCCGCCCGCCTCACCTATGCCGCCTACCGCGAGCTCCTGGAGGGCGACCGATGGGCGCCCCTGGCCGGCGCCGGCGCCCACCCCCAGCGGGTGCTGTGGGCCAGCACCGGGACGAAGGATCCCCACCTGCCCGACACCTACTACGTGGCCGCCCTCGCCGCCGCCGACACCGTCGACACCATCCCCGAGGCCACCTTGCTGGCGTTCGCCGACCACGGCGAGGTGGGCGACCTCATGGTGGCCGACCGGGGGGCGGCGGAGGCCGAGCTGGCTGCCATCGCCGCCGCCGGCGTCGACCTCGACGTGGTGGCCGCCCAGCTCCAGGACAAGGGCGTCGACTCCTTCGCCGAGTCGTTCCGCCGCCTGCTGGCCAACCTGGAGGGCAAGGCCGCCGCCCTGCGCAACGAGGGTCTGGCCTCCGACCCTCCCCTCTCCGCGGCGTCGGCTGCCACCGAGCGCCTCGGCCCCATCGCCGACGCCACCGCCGCCGCGGTGGCCGACCTGGACGGGCGCCACGCCGTACGGAGGCTCTACGAGCGCGACCACACTCTGTGGCAGGACGACCCCACCGAGGTGGCCGACCGCCTCGGCTGGGTGTTCGTGCCCGCCCAGATGGAGCACCAGGAGCCGGAGCTGGAGCAGTTCGCCAAGCAGTGCGCGGCCGACGGGCTGACGTCGGCGGTGCTCATGGGCATGGGCGGCTCGTCGCTCTTCCCCGAGGTCATGGTGGAGACCTTCGGGGCTGCAGACGAGCACCTCCAGCTCACCGTGCTCGACACCACCGACCCGGCGGCCGTGAACCGGGTGGCCACCACCGTGCCCCTCGAGCACACGCTGTTCGTCGCCGCCTCCAAGTCGGGCGGGACCCTCGAGACCCGCAGCCACCTGGACCTGTTCTGGGACATGGTCGGCCGCCCCCAGCAGTTCGCGGTGATCACCGACCCCGGCAGCGACCTGGCTGCCCTGGCCGGGGAGCGCGGCTTCCGCCGGGTCTTCGAGAACCGGACCGACATCGGCGGGCGCTACTCGGCGCTGTCCTACTTCGGCCTGGTGCCGGCCGCCCTGCTGGGGGTGGACGTGTGCGAGCTGCTGCACCGCACCGGGCACATGGCGGCAGCCACCGCCCCCCTGGTGCCGGCCGACCAGAACCCCGGCGTGCGCCTGGGGGCAGCCATGGCGGCGGCGGCCAAGGCCGGGCGGGACAAGCTCACGATCCTCCTCCCCGACGAGATCGCCAGCTTCGGGCTGTGGGTCGAGCAGCTCATCGCCGAGTCCACCGGCAAGCAGGGCACCGGGATCCTGCCCGTGGTGGGCGAGCCCCTGGGCCCCCCCGACGTGTACGGCGACGACCGCCTCTTCGTCGCCGTCGGGTCCGGGTTCGCCGAGCCCCTCGGCGCCCTGGCCGACGCCGGCCACCCGGTGGTGGAGCTGCCCTACACGGACCGCTTCGACGTGGGCGCCGAGGTGCTGCGCTGGGAGCTGGCCACCGCCCTGGCCGGGGCCCTGCTCGGCATCAACCCCTTCGACCAGCCCAACGTGGCCGAGTCGAAGGCCAACACGAACAGCGTGCTGCAGGAGTGGGAGGGCTCCGGCGAGCTCCCCGATCCCGGCGCCGAGTCGATCGACGACGTGCTGGGCTCCATCGCGCCGGGCGGGTACGTCGCGATCATGGCCTACGTCGACCCGACCGAGCCCAACGAGGCCCGGTTCCGCCCCGTGCGCACCGCGATCCGCGACCACTACCGGGTCGCGACCACGTTCGGCTTCGGGCCGCGGTTCCTGCACTCGACCGGACAGCTGCACAAGGGCGGCCCCCAGGTCGGGTGCTTCATCCAGGTCGTCGACCCGGATCCGGGCGACCTGCCCATCCCGGGCAAGCCGTTCGGGTTCGGCACGCTGATCCAGGCCCAGGCGATCGGCGACCGCCAGGCGCTGCGCAGCCGCGGGCGCCCGGTGGCCCGCATGACGCCCGACGAGCTCGAGTCGCTGTCCGTCGGGGGCCGTTAGCCGTGGCCCAGGTCGTCAGCGACCCCAAGTCCAACCCGCTGCGGGTCGGGCTGCGCGCCGGCGGTGCGACCGTCCCGGCCGTCTTCGTCAT
>JBHELO010000014.1:0-66206 GCA_046263055.1 Acidimicrobiales bacterium
CTCGGGACTCCCGTTCGAACCATTTCCACCGGCGGGGTCGCCGGCGGCCTCGTACTGCACGGTGTCGCCGATTCGACGGCCGGCCAGGGCCGGGCCGAGGGAGACGGGGGGACCGGCCGGGCCGGTCGTCGGGCGGAGCGCGGGCGTGTCGGGCGGGTGGCGGGGGCGCCACTACCCTCGCCCCTCGTGGCCCGCCTGGAGGTGAAGCGCCAGATGGGCCGGGGGGACATCGCCGCTGTGTCCGAGCTCTTGGAGGTGGCCACTCGGGTCGACGGCCATGCCCCCCTCGGCGAGCACCAATGGCTCGACCTCGTCCACGGCGGTCGCCACGGCTTCGCCGGGCTGGTGGCGTGGGAGCCGGGCCACGGGCACCCGGTGGGCTACGCCCAGCTGACCCGTGAGGCCGACGGTGGGGGCACCAGCTGGGCCCTGGAGCTCGTGGTCGACCCCCATCACCGCCACACCAACGCCGACATCGGGCCCACCCTGGTCCGGGCGGCGATGGACGTGGTGCGGGCTGAGGGCGGGGGCCACGTGCATCTGTGGGTCCCCAAACCGGGTCCCGAGCACGACCGCATCGCCGACGCCGCCGGGCTGGCCAGGGGACGGGAGCTGCGCCAGCTCCGCCGGCCGCTCCCCATGGCGGCCGATCACGATCCCTTGCCCGTGCGGCCGTTCCGTCCCGGGGCCGACGAGGGGGCCTGGCTGGCGGTCAACAACCGGGCCTTCCGTTGGCACCCCGAGCAGGGCGGGTGGGACGTGGACACCGTGCGCGACCGCGAGTCGCAGCCCTGGTTCGACCCCGCCGGGTTCCTGCTCCACGAACGGGAGGGGCGCCTGGCGGGGTTCTGTTGGACGAAGGTCCACCCGGGCACCGACCCGCCCCTCGGTGAAATCTACGTGATCGCGGTGGACCCCGACTTCCAGGGGCAGGGCCTGGGCCGGGCCCTGGCCCTGGCCGGCCTCGACCACCTGTCGGCCGCCGGCCTGGGCACCGCCATGCTCTACGTGGACGCCGACAACGCCCCCGCCCTGCGGCTCTACGACGGCCTGGGGTTCACCGTCGACCACGTGGACCGGGCCTACACCGGCGACGTGGCGGGGGCCTAGCCCACGCCCACGCCCACTGCCGAGCCGATGGCGTAGGTCACCGCGGCTGGGACGGCCGACCAGACGAGCTGGCGCAGGGCCGAGCGGGTGGCCGAGCGGCCGGTGAAACGGGCCAGGGCGGCGCCTACGGCGAGCGCGGCGATCACACCGATGACCACCGACACCACGATGGCGGCGGTACCGGCCCCGAAGAACCACGGCAGCAGGGGCAGGAGGGCGCCGGCGGCAAAGGCGAGGAACGACGACACGGCGGCGGCCACCGGCGAGCCCCGCGACCCGGGGTGGATACCCAGCTCTTCCCGGGCGTGGGTCTCGAGGGCGATCTCGGGGTCGCGCATGAGCGCCTCGGCCAGGTCCTCGGCCACCGACGACTCGATGCCCCGGGACCGGTAGAGCTGGACCAGCTCGGCCCGCTCGTGGTCGGGTCGGCGCTTGAGCTCCAGGCGCTCCATGTCCAGCTCCCGCTCCAGGAGCTCGTTCTGGGCGGTCATGGAGATGAACTCGCCGGCGGCCATGGACACCGAGCCACCGATGAGGCCCGCCAGCCCGGCCAGGCGCACGACGCCGGCCGCCGGGTGGGCACCGGCCACGCCCAGGATGAGGGCCACGTTGGACACCAGGCCGTCACTGACCCCGAACACCGCGGCCCGGGCCGCGCCGCCCTGGACGTTGCGGTGGTGGGGTTCGGGCGGGGGCGGCAGCGGCGACGACCGGGAGGGCTCCCCGGTGGTGGCCGTGCGGGCCGGATCGGACGGAGGTGAGGCCATGAGGTCCTTCCAACCTAACGGGCGGTCGGCCTGTTCCGCCGTCCCCCGGCGATGGTCCATCATCGGACTGTGGCCGTGGCCCTCGACCTCACCCCCGACGACCTGGCGGCGATGCTGGCCGGCGAGCCCCGGTACCGGGTCACCCAGGCGTGGCGGGGGCTGCACGCCGGCCTGGCGCCGCTGGAGATGACCGACCTGCCGCTGGCCCTGCGGCGGCGCCTGGCCACCGAGCTGCCGGCCGGCCTGGCGCTGGCCGCCACGTCGGTCAGCAACGACGGCGGCACCACGAAGTGGCTCTGGGCCCTACCGGACCCGGCCGGCCTGCGTGGCCCGAACGCCGCGGCCGGCCTGCGTGGCGCGAACGCCGCGGCCGGCCTGCGTGGCGCGAACGCCGCGGCCGGCCTGCGTGGCCCGAACGCCGCGGCCGGCCTGCGTGGCCCGAACGCCGCGGCCGTCGAGACGGTGCTCATGCACTACCCGGACCGGGCCACGGTGTGCGTGTCCACCCAGGCGGGATGCGCCATGGCCTGCGGGTTCTGCGCCACCGGTCAGGCCGGGTTCCGCCGCCACCTCACCGCCGGCGAGATCGTGGAGCAGGTCGTGCGGGGCCGCCGGGCGGCGCTGCCCCGGCGCCTGTCGAACGTGGTCTTCATGGGCATGGGCGAACCCCTCGCCAACTACGCCGCCACGTGGGCCGCCGTCGAGCGCATCCACGGGGACCTGGGCATCTCCGCCCGCCGCCTCACCGTCTCCACCGTCGGGCTGGTGGCCGGCATCCGCCGGCTGGCGGGCGAGGCACTGCCCGTCAACCTGGCCGTGTCCCTCCACGCCGCCAACGACGCCCTTCGGGACGAGCTGGTCCCCATCAACCGGCGGTGGCCCCTCCCGGTGCTCATGGAGGCGTGCCGGGGGTGGGTCGAGGCCAAGGGCCGGCGCCTCTCATTCGAGTGGGCCCTGATCGACGGCGTGAACGACCGCCCCACCGACGCAACCGAGCTGGCCGCCCTGGCCCGTCCGCTCGGGGCGCACGTCAACCTCATCCCCCTCAACCCGACGCCCGGCTATCCCACCCGGGGCACCCCGGCGGCCGGGGTGCGGGCCTTTGGCGACCGGCTGCGCTCTCTCGGTGTGAACGCCACCGTCCGCCGCAACCGGGGCACCGATATCGACGCCGCCTGCGGCCAGCTCGCCGCCCGCCCCACGCCAACCGGGGTCGGATAGGCGGTGCCCGCGCCTGCTAACCGAACCCGGTTGGCCGGAGCCACCGGACCTCACCGAACTGGGGCCGGATAGGCAGTGCCGGCGCCTGCGAACCGAACCCGGTTCGACGGAGGCCCGGGGGCTCAGCGCACGAGCACGGTGGCGGCGGCCGACGCCCGGACCGCCCGACGCAGGTGCTCGGTCCGCTCCACACGGGCGCCCGGCCATACCACCGACTCCTCGAGGGTCCCCTCCACCACCGCCCCGGTGCCGACCACCGAGCGCCCACCCGAGGCGGCCAGGTTGGCGGCCAGGTAGTCGGCCGGGGTGCCACAGTCGAAGAAGGGACCGCCGGAGGCCACCAGCTCGAGGTCCCGGCCGGGGACGAGGTGGCGCCACGACGCCTCCCACAACCCGGCGGGCGACGCCGGCAGGGCGGCCACCGCCGCCGCCGGGAGCAGGGCGGCGCCCGCGTACCGGCGGTCGCCCCAGTCGCCCCGGTGGGCGTCGACGACCGTGAGCAGGCGCGTGTGGTGGCCCTCCCAGCCGGCGGCGAAGGCGGCCAGGTCGGCCCGGTGCCAGGCGTCGGCGTTCACCGCCAGCACGGCCCGGCCGTCGATCCAGGGCCGCAGCCGGCCCAGGGCCCCGGCCGTCCCGAGGGGCACCGGGTCCTCCACCGACACGTGGACCGGCGCGGCCCGCGCTTCGATGTGGGCGGCCACCAGGTCGCGGCGGTAGGACGCGTTCACCGCCACCACCGGCGTGACGGCGAGGGCCCGGGCCACGGCCAAGTCGACGAGCGGCTCGCCGCCGACGGGGCACAGGGCCTTGGGCACCAGGTCGGTGAGAGGCCGGAGGCGGGCACCGCGACCGGCGGCCAGGACCACCCCCACCACGTCGTCGCCGCCTGCCACACTGTGGCCCATGTCAGACCGGCGATTCCTGAACCCGGCGCAGCCCCAGACCCTCCAGATCGCCGTCTTCCTGCTCTACCTGAACGGCGTGTTCGACCTGCTCGGCCTGCTGGTGGGCGGGGGCCTGGGCGTCATCGGCGTGGTCCTCGTGGCCGGCGAGGTGGCCGCCGCCTACGGCATCGCCAACGAGCGGCGGTGGGCGTACATCCTGGGCATCGCCATGGCTCTCCTGCCGTTCGTCGCCCGCTGGTACATCCTGAGCAACCCCATCGCCGGCGTCGGGGTGCTGACCCTGCTCTTCGAGGTGGCCCTCGTCCTCCTCCTCGTCCACCCCCAGAGCCGCGACTACCAGCGCATCTGGTTCAAGTAGCCATCCCACCGGCCGAGCCTAGGACCGGTTGGGGGGGCGCGGTGGAGTTCAACCTGGCCGACCTCTTCGAGTCGGTGGCGGCCGTAGTGCCCGACGCCGAGGCGGTGGTCTGCGGGACCCGCCGGCTGCGGTACCGGGACCTGGACCGCCGGGCCGACGCCCTGGCCCACGTCCTGGTCTCGATGGGCGTGAGGACCGGCGACCACGTGGGCCTGTGGCTGGGCAACGGCACCGAGTACCTGGAAGGGATGCTGGCCGCCTGCAAGCTGCGAGCCGTGCCGGTGAACGTCAACTGGCGGTACGGCCCGACCGAGGCGGCTGCCGTGTTGGCGGTGGCCGCCCCCGCCGCCGTGATCCACGAGCCCGACCTGGCCCCGGTGCTGGCGGCCGTCGCACCCCGGACGCCGGGCCTGGCCACGGGGACCGACTACGAGGGCGCCCTGGCCGCCGCCCCGCCCGGCCGTCCGCCCGTCGACGGGCCGCGCTCGGGCGACGACCGCTACCTGCTGTTCACCGGTGGCACCACGGGGGCGCCCAAAGGTGTGGTCTGGCGCCAGGAGGACGCCTTCTTCGCCGCCTTCGGCGGCGGCAACCTGGGCGGGACGCCGGTGGCCGCCCCCGAGGAGGTGGCGTCCCGGGCCGCCGCCGGCGGCGGCGCCGCCGCCCGGTGCCTGCCGGCCAGCCCCCTGGTTCACGCCGCCGCCCAGTGGCTCGCCCTCGCCACCCTGCTGGCCGGCGGCACGGTGCTGCTGTGCCCGGGGCGGGGGTTCGACCCGGGGGCGGTGCTCGACCTGGCCGACGTCGAGGCGGCCGCAACGGTGGTCGTGGTGGGTGACGCCATGGTCCGGCCCCTGGCCGACGCCCTGGCCGCCGCCCCAGGCCGGTGGGACCTGGCCCGGCTGACGGCAGTGCTGTCGGGGGGCGCCACCCTTTCGGCGGCGGCCAAGGAGGCGCTGGTGGCCTGCCTGCCCCATGTGATCGTGGTGGACCTGGTGGGGGCGTCGGAGTCGGGCGGCCACGGCTCGTCCCTGGAGGGCCGGGGCCGCATCTCCGCCGTGTCCAGCCGATTCCGGCCCAACTCCTCCACCGCGGTGCTGGGCGACGACCTGCGCCCGGTGACGCCCGGCTCGGGACAGGTCGGCCGCCTGGCGCGGCGGGGTCACGTCCCCCTCGGCTACCTGGGCAACCCCGAGGCCGGCACCGCCACCTTCCCGGTGGTGGACGGCGTGCGCTGGGCCCTCCCCGGCGACCTGGCCCGGCTGGAGGCGGACGGCACCGTCGCCCTCCTCGGCCGGGGCGCCACGGTGGTCAACACCGGGGGGGAGAAGGTCCACCCCGAGGAGGTGGAGGCCGTGCTGCGGGCCCACCCGGACGTCGCCGACGCCGTGGTAGTCGGCGTGCCCGACCCCCGCTGGGGAGAGGCGGTGGCGGCGGTGGTGGCACCGCGGGCCGGCGCCCGGCCGCCGACCCTCGACGCCCTCGCCCGCCACTGCCGGGCCTCCCTGGCTGCCTACAAGCGGCCTCGCGCCCTGGTGGTGGTGGAGCGGGTGGTGCGCTCCCCCGCCGGCAAGGCCGACTACCGCTGGGCCCGAGAGGTGATGCGCGGCGCGGGCGAGGACGGGTGACGAACCTCGTGGACGACGCCGCCGAGGTGGCCCTGGTGGTGGCGGTCGGGGGGATGCTGTGGTCGGCGGTGGGACGCGTGCGCCGGGGCCTGGTCCGTCCGCCCCGCTGCCCGGCCTGCGGCCGCACCCTCTCCCGGGCCTACCCCCGGTGCCCGGCCTGCGGGCACCAGCGCTGAGGGACCCTACGCTCGGGGCATGAACCGCCTGGCCGGCGAGACCAGCCCATACCTCCAACAGCACAAGGACAACCCGGTGGACTGGTACCCCTGGGGCCAGGAGGCCTTCGCCCGGGCCCGGTCCGAGGAGCGGCCCGTCCTGCTGTCCATCGGGTACGCGGCCTGCCACTGGTGCCACGTGATGGCCCACGAGTCGTTCGAGGACCCGGCGGTGGCGGCCGTCGTCAACGAGCTGTTCGTGCCCGTCAAGGTGGACCGCGAGGAGCGCCCCGACATCGACGCCATCTACATGGAGGCGGTGCAGGCCATGACCGGCCGCGGCGGGTGGCCCATGACCATGTTCCTCACCCCCGATGGCGAGCCCTTCTTCGGCGGCACCTACTTCCCGTCCCAGGCCCGCCAGGGCATGCCCGGGTTCGTCCAGGTGTGCCAGGCGGTGGCTGACGCGTGGACCGAGCGGCGTGACGAGGTGGTGGGCCAGGCCGCCCGCCTGAGCGAGGCCCTCGGCCGCATGGGGGAGCTGGCGCCCGCCGGCGGCGATCGGCCCCGCCTGGAGGCGTCGGCGGCGGCGGCCGACGCCCTGGCCGACGCCTTCGACCCCGAGTGGGGCGGGTTCGGCCGGGCCCCCAAGTTCCCGTCGCCCGACACCCTGGAGGTGCTCCTGCGCCTCTGCGCCCGTGCCGGCCCGGACGTGGCGGTGGGCGACGGCGACGGCGATGACGGCGACGGCGATGACGGCCCCAACGGCCGCCACGGCGGACACCGCGTCGGAGCCGACCGGGCGCTGGCCATGGCCACCACCACGTTGGACGCCATGGCCGCCGGTGGCATGTACGACCACATCGGCGGCGGCTTCCACCGCTACTCGGTGGACCGCCGGTGGCTCGTCCCCCACTTCGAGAAGATGCTGTACGACCAGGCCCTTCTGGTGCGGGCCTACCTCCACGCATGGCAGCTCACGGGGGAACCACGCCATCTGCAGGTGCTGTCCGAGACCGTCGACTACACCCGCCGGGACCTGCGCCACCCCGACGGCGGCTTCTTCTCCTCCGAGGACGCCGACTCCGAAGGCGTGGAGGGCAAGTTCTACGTCTGGACGGAACCGGAGCTGCGCGCCGTGGCCGGTCCCGACGCCGACGCCGCGGTGGCCTGGTGGGGGGTGACGGCGGCCGGCAACTTCGCCGAGGGGGGCGCTGGCGCCAACATCCTGTACCGGCCGGAGCGAGGGCTGCTCGATCGCCCGCCAGCGGTGGAGCGGGCCCGCCAGGCCCTGTTCGGGGCCCGCTCGCAGCGCGTCCGCCCCGGCCTGGACGACAAGGTGCTCACCGAGTGGAACGCGCTGTTCGTGTCCGCCCTGGCCGAGGCGGCGGCCGCCTGCGGTCGCGACGACTGGCTGGCCGACGCCCGCGCCGGCGGCGAGTTCCTCCTCGGTGCCCTGCGGCGCGACGACGGGCGGTGGCTGCGGTCGTGGCAAGGCGGGCGGGCCCGCCACCTGGCCTACGCCGCCGACCACGCCGCCCTGGTGGGCGCCTTCACCCGCCTGGCCGAGGCCACCGGCGAGGCCCGGTGGGTGGCCGAGGCTCAGGCCGTGGCCGACGCCATGCTGAGCCTGTTCTGGGACGACGCCAACGGCGGCCTGTTCACCACCGGCACCGACGCCGAGCGCCTCATCACCCGCACCAAGGACGTGCTCGACAACGCCGTGCCCTCCGCCAACGGTGCAGCCGCCGTCGCCCTCCACCGCCTGGCCGCACTGGTGGGCGACGACCGCTACCGGGACCGGGCCGAGGCCATCGTGGCCCTGCTGGCCGAGCCGCTACGCCGCCAGCCACTCGGCTTCACCCACCTCCTGCACGCGGTGGAGCTGGGAGCCGGTCCCGTCACCGAGGTGGCGGTCACCGGCCACCGCCCGGACCTGGTGGCCGCCGTCCATCGTCGCTGGCTCCCCTACGGGGTGCTGGCCTGGGGCGAGCCGTACCCGTCGCCCCTGTTCGACGACCGCCGGCCCGGGCTGGCCTACGTGTGCCGGGACTACGCCTGCTCGGCCCCCGTCTCCGACGCCGACGAGCTGACCGCCCAGCTGGCCCGCTGACGGCGGTTCTCCCCTTCCCGCCGCCATCTGCGGGGACGGCGGCCGCCATGGCGGCGAGAAGCCGGTGGCCGACCGGCCTACCAGCGGCCGCGGTGGACGACCTCGTCCAGCGGGCGGCGGCCCCGAGACAATGAGCCCGACGGCCGGTCGGTGGCCGGGTGGCCGACGGCCACCGCGCCCACAGGAGCCCACTCCGGCGGCACGCCGAACTCGGCCCGCAACCCGTCGGCGTCGGCCACTGCGAAGAACAGTGCGCCCAGGCCGAGGTCCACCGCAGCCAGGAGCAGGAGCATGGCCGCGAAGGCAGCGTCCACGTGCCAGTAGGGCACCGGCCAGGGCCTGCCACCGGCCAGGGCCGACCGGGCCTTGTCGGCCTCGGCGTATCGGTCCCGGTAGGCGGCCTCCGAGGACAGGACCACCACCATCAGCGGAGCACGGGCCACCCCCGGCCAGGCGGCCCGGCTGCGCTCGCCATCGCCGCCTGATGCGGCCAGGAACCGGGCCGTCTCCTCCGGTCCTTCCAGGGCCAACAGGTCGACGCCCTGGGTGAAGCCGGCCGACGGCCCCTGGGCGGCGGCGGCCAGCAGGCGGTCGACGTCCGTTGTCGACAGCGGACGGTCGTCGAAGTTGCGGACCATGCGCCGGCGGCGCACCACGTCGGAGAAGTCCATGCCCCGCAGTCTCCCGGTCGCGCCCGGCCTCGCGCCGCCGCCCAGCCCCGAACCGGGTTCGGTTACCGGTGGCCCGTGCCTGCCAAGCGAACCCGGTTCGAACGCCGACCATCCACCACCGGCGGTGGACCGGGCGTCACCATTGCGTCATGCGCGCCAGCGTGCAGTGCCGGGTGGCGGTGGCCGGCGCCGAGCTACGGGTGCTGGTGCTGACCGCCGACGCCGGTGGCTGCGTCGGGGTCGACCTGGACTCGGGGGCGTTCGTGCGGGCCACCTATGACGGCGACCCCGGTCCCCTCGCCCCCTTCGACGTGGTGACCGGCGAGCTCGCCCGCACCGCCGACCCGCCCGACGCCTCCCGCCCCGAGGCGGTGCTGCTGGCGGGGCCACCTCGGCGCACCGGCGCCATGCCCGCCAAGCGGGCGGAGCGGTTCTTGCAACCGCTCCAGCACCCTCGCCGCCGGGCCCTCCTCGACGTCGCCGGGCCTGCCGTCCCGTACTGGACCCTGTCCGGCGACCGGCCGTCGCTCACCCTCGTCGACGTGGTGGCCGGCCTCCAGGTGCGGCCGGGGGCGCCCGGCTACGTCTGCCGGTTCGGCTGGCAGGGCGCCCGCCTGCACCTGCCCCTCGCCGACCGCCGCCTGACCACCCGCCTGGACGAGGTGGGCTGGCCCCGCTACTCGGGCCGTGACCTCCAGGCGCTCCTCGGCCATCGGGTGCGCCACCTGTTGGTGGTGCTGAGCCCCCCGAACCGGGGCTACTGCTACAAGGTGGTGGCCGGCCTCCTGCCCGGCGCCTGACGCCGGCGGCGGGTGCCGGGCCGCCCGGCCGCCCGGCCGCCCAACCGACAAGCGGCGCCGGCGGCGGCCCAGGTGCTATTCGGCCAGGGCGGCCAGGGTCTCGGCCATGGCCCACCCGAACGCCACCAGGGCGTCGCCCCGGGCGTGGTCGAGCGGGGAGAAGAACTGGGCCGCCTCGGGCGCCACCCCGTTGACGCTGCCGCCGCCCGCGTAGTCGAGGACGAGGGCGGGATCGCCGGTGCCCTCCAGCACCGACGTGCGGTCGTCCACCCGCCCTTCGGCGCCGAAGCGCTTGGCCAGGCGGCGGGCCCACGCCCGTTCTTCGCCGGTGGCCTTGTGGCCGGGGCGGGGGACGATGTCCTCCAGCCCGGCAAACGCCGCGAAGGCGGCGGGATCGGCGAAGCGGGTGCCGACGAGCACGTCCTCGTCCGGGAAGGCCAGCACCGCCCGCCGCAGCTGGTCCCCCATCAGGGCGGCCAGCACGGCCTCGGGCCGGGCCTCCCGGGCCACCGACGCCAGGCCCACCAGCACGCTGGGCGTGCCGCCGATGCGCTCGAGGGTGCAGAAGGAGAACCCGGCCAGCCGGCCGCCCTCGTGCACCTGGGTGACCAGCACCCACTCCTCGCACTGCTTCGACAGCAGGCCGACGTCCCATCCGGTGCCAACAGCGGCGCAGAGGTCGGCCATCTCCGAGAGTTCGGAGTCGCTGAGAGCGGTGCAATCCTTGGTGTCGACCTCGATCGGCATCGGCGTCCTGCACTCCCATGTCCTGCGGTTCCGGCCCCTACAGCCTAGATGACCGGCCCGGGATGGTCCGCCGGGCGCCCTGCGGTCACCCGCCAGGGACGCCGTGGCCCCTCCCGGCGAGCCCCGGTCAGGTCACCAGGGCGTTGGGGCCGAGCAGCACCCGCAGCTCGCCGAACAGGCCGTTGCGGGAGTCCACCCGGAACTCGTCGGGTAGGCGGAGCACGGTCTGGTCGAAGTGCACCAGCACCTGGGCCTCGCCCGGGTGGTCCCGAAGCACGCCCTTGAGCCGGCCCAGAAGAGACTCGGTGACGGTGGCCGGGCTGAGCTTGATGCGCACCGGCGGGGAGGCGTCCGGGGAGATATCGGGGCGCTTCACCTCCAGGCACACCAGCTTGGCCGGCTCCTCCCGGAGGTCGAGGCGGCCCTTGACGCAGACGATGGCGTCGTCGGCCAGCAGGGGCCCGTACTCCTGCATGGTCCGGGGGAAGACCATGACCTCCACCGCCGACTGGAGGTCCTCCAGGGTGAAGACGGCCATGAGGTCCCCCCTCTTCGTGTACTTGCGGGACAGCCCGGTGACCACGCCGCCCACCCACGTGCACTCGCCATCGCGCAGCTCGGACAGGTCACCGATGGCGCACTCCACGTGGCGCTTGAGGGCACCTTCCACGTTGAGCAGCGGGTGGCTGCTGACGTAGAGCCCGAGCATCTCCTTCTCGAAGGCCAGGCGGCGGCCGTCGTCGAACTCCACCGCCTCGATCCGGACGCGCTCGTCGTGCACCGGCGCGGCGGCCGCCCCCAGGTCCCCGAACAGGCTCATCACCCCCAGGTCGCGCTCGCGCCGGCGGGCCAGGGTGGTGTCGATGATGCGCTCGAAGGCCGCTTTGCTCTCGCCTGGGGCGACGTAGAGCAGGCCCAGGCGGGGGTGGCCCACCGAGTCGAAGGCGCCCGCCTTGATCAGGGACTCCACCGAGCGCTTGTTGAGCACGCCGGGGTCCACCCGCTGGCAGAAGTCGTAGAAGTCGGCGAAGGGGCCACCGGCCTCCCGCTCGGCCACGATCAGGGCGACGAGGCCCTCGCCCACGTTGCGCACCGCCGACAGCCCGAAGCGGATGGTGTCACCAGCGGTGGTGAAGTCCGACTCCGACTCGTTGACGTCGGGCACCAGGACCCGGATGCCCTTGGCCCGGCACTCGGCCAGGTAGACGGCGCTCTTGTCCTTGTCGTCCTTCACCGAGGTGAGTAGGGCCGCCAGGTACTCCACCGGGTGGTTGGCCTTCAGCCACGCCGTCTGGTAAGCGACCATGCCGTAGGCGTAGGCGTGGCTCTTGTTGAAGGCGTAGTCGGCGAAGGGCTCGATGAGGTCGAAGAGCTTGGTGCCGAGGGCGGCGCCGTAGCCGGTGCGCTCGCACCCGGCCACGAACTTCTCGCGCTCGGTGGCGATGAGCGCCCGGATCTTCTTGGAGCACGCCTTGCGGAGGTTGTCGGCCTCCAGCAGCGAGTACCCGGCGAAACGGGCCGCCACCTTCATCAGGAGCTCCTGGTAGATCATGAGGCCGTAGGTGTCGGCCAGCTCCTCGGCCAGGTCGGGGTGCAGGCACTCGATGGGCTTGCGGCCGTTCTTGCGGTCGGCGAAGTCGTTGTGCATGTTGGCGGCCATGGGCCCCGG
Organism: Acidimicrobiales bacterium; assembly: GCA_046263055.1. Taxonomy (GTDB): domain Bacteria; phylum Actinomycetota; class Acidimicrobiia; order Acidimicrobiales; family AC-14; genus DATAQC01. Next base: position 12,142 of record JBHELO010000014.1, read on the forward strand.
CCGGTAGAGGGCCACCAGGGCGCCGATGTCGTCGAAGCGGGTGGGGGCCAGGGAGCGCATGAGGGTCCGCATGGGGCCGCCCTCCAGCTGGAACACCCCGATGGAGTCCCCCCGGCGCAGCATCTCGTAGACCTTCTCGTCGTCCAAGGGCAGGTGGTCGATGTCGGGACGGGTGGCAGTGGAACGCTCGATCAGGTCCAGGGCCCGCTCGATGACGGTGAGGTTGCGCAGGCCGAGGAAGTCCATCTTCAGCAGGCCCAGGTCGGCCACGCCGTTCATCTCGTACTGGGTGACGATGGGTGCGTCGGCGGGGTCCCCGCCCGCCTCCGGCTTGCGCTGGACGGGCAGGTACTCGGTGAGGGGCTCGCGGGTGATCACCACCGCGGCGGCGTGAATGCCGTCCTGGCGGCGGAGGCCCTCGAGGCCCCGGGCCACGTCGATGACCTTGCGGGCGTCGGGGTCGGTCTCGTAGATGCCCCGCAGCTCGGTGGCCACCTTGTAGCCGTCCTCGTGGCCGGGGACCAGCTCCAGGCACGCCTTGAGCGGGGTGTCGCGGCCCATCACCAACGGGGGCATGGCCTTGGCGATGCGGTCCCCCACCGCGTAGGGGTAGCCGAGCACCCGGGCCGCGTCGCGCACCGCGGCGCGGGCCTTGATGGTGGAGAAGGTGACGATCTGGGCCACGTGGTCAGAGCCGTACTTCTCGGCTGCGTACCGGATCATCTCGCCCCGGTGACGCTCGTCGAAGTCCATGTCTATGTCGGGCATCTCCTTGCGCCCGGCGTTGAGGAAGCGCTCGAACAGGAGGCCGTAGCGGATGGGGTCGACGTCGACGATGCGCAGGCAGTAGGCCACGCAGCACCCGGCCGCCGAGCCCCGGCCGGGCCCGACCCGGATGCCCACCTCCCGGGCGTGGCGGATGAGGTCCCAGACCACGATGAAGTAGGCCGACAGCCCCATGTCGGCGATCACCATCAGTTCCTTCTCGACCCGTTCGGCCACGTCGGCGGGGACGGGGTGGCCGTAGCGACCGGCTGCGCCCTCCCACGTCAGGTGATGCAAATAGGCGGCCTCGTCGGCGAACCCCGGCGGGAGGTCCACCCGGGGCAGCTCGGGCGTGCCGAACTCGATCTCCACCCTCGCCCGCTCGGCGACGGCCAGCGTGTTGTCGCAGGCGTCGGGCAGCTCGGCGAACAGGGCACGCATCTCGGCCGCCGTCTTCAGGTAGTGCTCGCTGCCCTCGAAGCGGAAGCGTCTGGGCTCGTCGATGGTGGCACCGGTCTGCACGCAGAGCAGGGCGTCGTGGGCGACGGCGTCCTGGCGGTGGGTGTAGTGGCTGTCGTTGGTGGCCAGGAGGGGAGCACCGATGGCCCGGGCGAGAGCCACCAGTTTGGGGTTGGTGCGGTGCTGGCCCTCGATGCCGTGGTCCTGGACCTCCACGTACAGGCTGTCGCGGCCGAAGATGTCCTGCAGGCGGGCGGCCAGGCGGGTGGCCTCGGCCTCGTCGCCCCGGAGCAGGGCCTGGCAGACCACGCCGCCCAGACACCCGGTGGAGGCGATGACGCCCTCGGAGTGGGCGGCCAGGAGCTCCCAGTCCACCCGGGGCTTGTACCAGTAGCCGGTGAGGTAGGCGGCCGACGCCAGCTTCAGCAGGTTCTTGTAGCCGGCCGTGCTCTCGGCCAGGAGGGTCAGGTGGTAGTAGAGCTTGTCGCCCTCGCCCCCCTCACCGCCGGTGTCGTCCATGGCGGTGCGCCCCCGCCGCAGCGGTCTCTCGAAGCGACTGCCGGCGGCCATGTACGCCTCGATGCCGACCACCGGCGTGATGCCGGCGGCCCGGGCCGCCCGGTAGAAGTCGAGGACGCCGTACATGTTGCCGTGGTCGGTGATGCCGATGGCGGGCTGCCCGTCGGCGGCGGCGGCGGCGATGACGTCGGCCACCCGCGACGCCCCGTCGAGCATGGAGAACTCGGTGTGGGTGTGCAGGTGGACGAAGCGCGAGTCACCCACCGGGCGCGAGCCCCTGTGGACAGGCTGGGGAGAAGTACACTCGTGTAATTCGACGAGCGTAGGACGGCGCGCCGGGTGCCGTCAACGCTCCGGGGAGGGCGCCGGGCTCGGGCGACCAGCGTTTCGGGGCGACCAGAGCCGCGCCTCCGGGGCGCGGCCCTCGTGGTCAGCGAGAGGTCAGCGTCGAGCCTGGTCCCGCAGGAAGTTGTAGATGGTGTCGGTCATGTTCTTCACGCCGTGAACCCGCCGGGCGTGCTCCACGACCTTGGCCTTGAGCTCCTCCTCGGAGCCGGCCCGGACCGTGTAGCCGCACCCTTCGGCTCCGGCCTTCCTGCAGCTGTGCTCGTACGCCATGACGTTCCTTTCCCCCAGATGTCGGCTCGCGTCACAGCATCGCGCGCCGCCGACAGCTTCGCAGGTGGGGGGACCGCCCTACAGGTAGGTGCCGGGGCGGGGGTCGGCGGGGGGACCGGCCGGCAGGCCCCGGCGGCGCATCTCCTCGAGCTGGGCCCGGGCCGCCATCTGCTGGGAGAACAGGGTGGCCTGGATGCCGTGGAACAACCCCTCGAGCCAGCCCACGAGCTGGGCCTGGGCCACCCGCAACTCGGCCTCGGTGGGCGTGTCGGACTCGAACGGCGAGCTGAGGCGGGCCAGCTCGCCGCGCAGCTCCTCGGCCAGGCAGGAGGACAGCTCCCGGACCGACGTCTCGTAGATGTCGCGCAGCCGGGCTCGGCCCGCCTCGTCCAGAGGCGCCCGGCGGACCTCCTCCAGCAGCTCCTTGGTCATGGTCCCGATGCGCAGGACCTTGGCCGGGGACTCGATCATCTCCTCGGCGTCGGCCGCCTTGCCCTCCAGGTCCTCGACTGCCGCATCGGTGTGCTCCACCACGGTCGCGCCTACCTGCGAGTCGGTCATGGCCGCAGATCATTCCCCACGCCCGGCCGCCTCACGCCGCCACGCCCACGAAGGGGACGAGCATCTCCTCGGGCGTCAGCGAGCCGTGTCGGCTGCGGAGGCGGACCTCGCCGGTGTCGGCCGGGTCGAGGAAGGCCACCGTGTCCCGGGCGGCCAGGACGACGTCGCCCAGCCGGCTCGCCACCTCCGGTTCCAGGCGCCCGCCGAACCACCCCTCGGCCTCCACCTCCTCGCGGGTGCGCACCCAGGCCTGGTCGCCGTGGCAGCGGCGGGCGGCGTCGGCCAGGCGGTCCCGGCACCCGGGGCGGGCGTGGATCCAGCGGAAGCGGCCCTCACCCGAGAGAAGGTTGGCCAGGTCCATCACCTCCCGGTGGATGGGCACGACCCGGTCACCCACGTCCACCTGCCCGTGGTCGGCGCACACGGCCAGCGCCGCTCCGCCGGGGAGGGCGGCGGCCAGGTCGGCGGCCAGGCGGTCGGCGGCCACCACCTCGGCGTCGTAGAACGACCCCAGCCCGTACTCGTGGGCCACCTTGTCGACCCCGTCGTAGTAGGCGTAGACGAAGGGTGACCCGGCCGCCAGCTCCTCCTCCACCCGGGCCACCAGGGTGGATGGCACCCGCCACCCCTGGAGCCGCACCCCGGCCAGGTGGGCCCGGGTGAAGCCCGTCTCCGCGAACTCGGCCCGCGTGACCACCGGGGGCTTGGTCCCGCCGAAGGGCTCGAGGGGCTGCAACACCTCGGGGGGCACAGACTGGCGGGCGTCCTCGCCGTTCACGGTGCGCCACCGCAGGATGTTGAGCACGTCCGTGCCGAGCACCCGCAGGCGGTACCCCACGACTCCGTGGACCGACGGCGAGGCCCCGGTGGTGAGCGACGTGAGGGCGGTGGCGGTGGTGGAGGGGGCGACGCTGGTGATCGGCCCCCCGGCCATGGCTCCCAGCGTGGGAGCGAGGTGGAGGCGGGCCTGGAGCTGCTCCCATCCCAGGCCGTCGAGGACCAGCAGCACGACCTGGTCGGCGCCGGCCACCGGCGCCGGCAGCCAGGAGCGGGCCAGGCGGTGGCGGCCGAGGATGGCGGGCACGACGCCGTCCAGGCACGCGCCCCCGTAGTCGGGGGTCACGGGGCCGGGCACCGTGTCCATCCCGGCCACGCTAGAACCCGACGGGACCCCGGCGCCCGATCGGCGGGCCGGCGTCCCCCGAGGCGGGTACGCACGCCTTCACGCCGGCCAGGCCGTACCATGGCCCCGTGAGAGTGTCGACCCGGGGCGATTACGCCAGCCGGGCCCTGCTGTCCCTGGCCCTCCACCGCGACGGCGGCGGCCCGACCTCGGTGCGCGACATCGCCGAGCGCACCGGCCTGCCCCAGCCCTACCTGGAGCAGATCCTCCTCGCCCTCAAGGGGGCCGGCCTGGTCCGCTCCAAGCGGGGCGTGGGTGGGGGATACGTCCTGGCCCGCACACCGGCCGAGATCACCCTGGGCCAGATCGTGAGCGCGGTGGACGGACCGATCGTCGCCGGCGACTTCGGCGAGCCCCACCAGAACGGGGCCTGTGACCACGAGGGCCAGTGCGTGCTGCTGACCGTCTGGGCCGACGTCGGGGAGCACATGCGCCAGCACCTGGACTCGTTCACCCTGGCCGACATGGTGAACCGCCTGTCGGGGTCAGTCCGGGCCCCGGCCGTCCCCGCTCCCGCCCCGGCCACCGTCGCCCTGGCCTGAGCGGGCTGCCGCTCGGCGATGGCCCGCCGGGCCCCCGGCTCCCCGTCAGACCGGGCGGGTGGGCGGGTCGTTGGCCTTGGTGGCCTCCTCGGGCCGGATGCCGCGCTCGGGCGTCCCCGGCTTGACGGTGGCCGACGGCGACACGTCCACCAGCCGCACCCCGGGCGCCGTCGCCAGGGCCTGCAGGGCCGGCGCCGGGCCGTGGACGGCCACGCCGAACACCAGCGGGCCGTCGGGCTTGAGGCTGGCGATGAGCTTGGTGAGGCGGTCGAGCTCCTGCTGGTAGAAGGCCTTGAACTGGGCGTCGTCCACCGTGGGCAGCAGGCGCGCCAGCTCGTCGCGATCGGCCCGCTGGGACGCCGCCTGGGAGTCCACCCACTCGGCCATGGACGTGGTGACGAGGGCCGGCATGCCCCCGGGCACGGCGGCCAGCAGGGCGGTGACGGGCAGCGACCCCACGGTGGCCCGCGCCTGGGCCTCGGGGACGTAGGAGGTGAACGACACCACCGCCACCCGGTCACCGGTGGCGGCGGCGAGGGCCACCGACCGGTTGGCGGTGTAGGCGGCCAGGTCATCGTCGGCCTCCGGTCCCAGGCCGGCGGCCGACAGGCCGGCGGTGGTCGGCGGGGCGGTGACGCCAGGAGCGGACGCCGTGCGGCGGCTGCGCCCGTGGACCGTCACCGCCACCAGGCCGCCGAGGCCGATGACGATCAGGCTGGTGGCGAACAGCAGGAGGACCCGGCGGGTCGCGGGGTCGTAGCCCCCGGCCGTCGACGATGGGTCAGTCGAGAAGCTCACGCGCCTCCACGAGGTCCGGGGGCAACGGCGACGTCCATCGGGTACGGCGGCCGCCGGCCGGGTGGTCGAAGGCCAGCTCGAAGGCGTGGAGGAAGGGTCGGGCGAGCGGCACCGCCGGGCGGGCCCCACCGTAGCGGACGTCGCCCACCACCGGGTGGCCGATGGCCGCCAGGTGCACGCGGATCTGGTGGGTCCGACCCGTCTCCAGGCTGCACTCCACGATGGTGACGTCGCCACCCGACCCTCCCGGCCGCCCCGCCACCCCCGACGGCCGCACCCGGTGGCGGCTGAGGACTCGGTAGCGGGTTCGCGCCTCCCGCCCGCCGGCGGAGACCGCCATCTGGGTGCGGTCGCGCGCCGAGCGGCCCACCGGGGCGTCCACCATCCCCGACGGCGACTCCACCGACCCCCACACCAGGGCGAGGTAGCGGCGGTCCACGCCCCGAGCCGCCAGCTGGGCCACCAGCGAGTCGTAGGCCAGGGCGCTGCGGGCCACCACCAACAGGCCGGACGTGCCGGCGTCGAGGCGGTGGACGATCCCCGGGCGGGCGGGGTCCCCGACCGCCGCCATCTCCGGCCACCGGGCCAGGAGGCCGTTGACCAGGGTGCCGCCGGCGTGGCCGGCGCCGGGGTGAACGACCAGGCCCGGGGGCTTGTCGACCACCACCACGTGCTCGTCCACCGCCACCACCGGCACCTCCACGCCGGGGTCGGGGCCCACCGCCGGGCGGTCGGCCCGCTCGGCCAGGTCCACCTCCACCACGTCACCCTCGGCCACCCGCACGGAGCGGGTGGTGGCCGTCCGCCCGGCCACCCGGACGCCGCCGGCCGTCACCATGGCGGCCACGTCACCCCGGGCCAGGCCCCAGAGCAGGGCCACGACCCGGTCCAGGCGCTCGCCGGCCAGCGCCCGGGGCACGGCCACCCGCAGGCCGGCGGTCGGAGGCTCGGGGGCCGGGGGCTCCGAGGTCGGCGGCTCGGTGACCGGGGGCTCGGAGGTCGGGGGGTCGGAGGTCGGGAGGGCGGCAGGCGGGGCCCGGTCGGGGCCGCCCGGCGCCGGTGGCCCGCTCACCCTTGTCGGTCGCCCGACCGCCAACCCCTCCACACCAGCACCAGGCAGCCGCAGGTGATGGCGGCGTCGGCCAGGTTGAAGACCGGCCACCACCGCAGGTCGACGAAGTCCACCACCGCCCCCCGCAACGCCCCGGGCGAGCGGAAGAGGCGGTCGGCCAGGTTGCCCAGCGCGCCGCCCAGCACCAGCCCGGCGGCCACCGCCGGCAGGGGCAGCCGGACCGCCTCGGTGCGCCCCACCAGGAGGACGACCAGGGCCACCGCCCCCAAGGCCAGGAAGGGCACCACGGCGCCGCCCAGCCCGAAGGCGGCGGCGCGGTTGCGGGTCAGGGCCAGCCGCACCGGCCCCACCAGGTACCGGGGGCCGTCGGCCAGCGCCGAGAGGGCCCAGGCCTTGGTGGCCTGGTCGGCGGCCACCACCCCGCCGGTGACCGACAGAACGAGCAGGATCCGACGAGGGCCGGCGGCGTCCGGACGCTCGGCCGGACGGCGGGACGCCGGCGTCAACCCGACCGGCCGCTCCCCTTCAGCGACGCGACAGCCCCCCGCTCTTGCACGCCACGCACAGGGCGGCGGCGGGCATGGCCTTGAGCCGGGCCCGGGGGATCGGCTGGCCGCACTGCTCGCAGGTGCCGTAGGTGCCGGCCTCCACCTTGGCGAGGGCGCGGTCCACCTCGTCGGCCGCCGCCCGGGCCTGGGCCGACAGGGCGAGGTCGCGCTCGCGCTCCACGTTGAGGGTGCCGCCCTCGCCCGACTCCTCGTCGAACTGGGTGTCACCCGGCTCCATCTCCTCGGCCAGCTGCTCGGCCTCGGCCCGCAGCGTCTCCGCCTGGCGCAACGACGCCTCCCGCTCGGCCAGCAGGAGGGACCGTTGCTCGTCGAGGAAGCGGTCAGCGGTCACCGCACCGCCGTTCGGCCGGGCCGCCGTGGCCGTGGCCTTGGGCCGGGCGGCGGTCGGGTCGGCCTTCGGTGGCGACGCCCTCCTGGCGGGCGCCGCGCCCTCGGCGGCGGGCGCCCGAGACCGGGAGGAGCGGGTCTTGGGCGAGGCGCTCGCCGAGCGGGCCGGAGAGGTGGGCGAGGTGGGCGCGGTCTTGGACGGCTTCGGCATGGCGCACCGGCTCTGGGGTGGGGGGGCTGAGAGCCGCGGATTCTACCAGCGGGCCTGCGACACTCCACCCGGGGTCGGAGCCCGACCGGTGACCTGCGCCGGTCACCGGCGACCTTGCGGGCGGGCGTCGGGGCCGGTGCGGCCGGTGCCCTCCTCCACCGCCCGCTCCAGGCGGCGGCGGAACTCCTGGGGCTCCAGGCCGGTGAGCTTGAACCGCTTCTCCTGGCTCCTCTCGCCTCCCACCAGCTCGGTGGCGGCCGCCGAGAACGTCTCCGCGAGCAGCGCTGCGCAGGCGGCGTTGGCCCGGCCGCCCTCGGGCGGAGCCGCCACCCGCACCTTGAGGGCGGTGCCGTGGCGACCGACAACCGCCGTCCGGCCGGCGCCCGGCTGCACATGCACGCGCAGGACCACGGCGTCGTCGGCGGCGGCGGTGAAGAGCTCGTCCACGTCCATGCCGCCGCTGTTTCTATCGCGCCCCCGACGGCCGAGGCTCACCGGTCGCCGGTGGCCACGGTCGGCGCAATGGGCCCGGCGCCCGGCGGGGCGGGCCGTATCGTGGGCTGATGCCCTTCGGACCGGTCGACACCGCAGTGGACTTCGTCGCCCTGGAGGAGCGCGTTCTCGAGCGGTGGCGGTCCATCGGCCTGGCCGCCACCGTCGCCCGCCGGCGGGCCGGCGGCCGGCGCTGGGTGTTCTACGAGGGGCCGCCGACCGCCAATGGCCGTCCCGGCCTGCACCACGTGTGGGCTCGGGCGTTCAAGGACCTCTTCCCGCGCTACCGGGCCATGGCCGGCTACGACGTCCCCCGCAAGGGGGGCTGGGACTGCCACGGCCTGCCGGTGGAGATCGAGGTCGAGAAGGAGCTGGGCTTCACCCGCAAGGGCCAGATCGAGGAGTACGGCATCGCCCGCTTCAACCAGCGGTGCCGTGACTCGGTGCTCCGCTACGTGGCCGACTGGGCCGCCCTCACCGAGCGCTCGGGCGTGTGGATCGACACCGACGACGCCTACTGGACGATGGCCAACGACTACGTGGAATCGGTGTGGTGGCTGGTCAAGCGGCTGCACGACGGCGGGCTGCTCTACGAGGGCCATCGGGTGACGCCGTACTGCCCCCGGTGCGGCACCGCCCTGTCGTCCCACGAGCTGGGCCAACCCGGCGCCTACCGCGACGTGACCGACCTGTCGGCATACGTCCGCTTCCCCCTGGTCGACACCGACGCCGACCTGGTCGTGTGGACCACCACGCCGTGGACGCTGGTGTCCAACGTGGCCGCCGCGGTGGGGCCCCACCTGGCCTACGCTCGGGTGGCGGACCCGCGGGGCGGGCGGGACATGGTGGTGGCCGAGGACCGGGTGGCGGTGGTGGCTGGCGAGGGGGCTCGCGTCACCGACCGCCTGACGGGATCGGACCTGGCCGGCCGCCACTACCGGCGGCCCTTCGACCTGCTGGAGGTGGACGACCGGGCCGCGGTGGTGGTGACCGCCGACTTCGTGGCCACCGACGAGGGCACCGGCATCGTGCACCTGTCCCCCGCCTTCGGCGCCGACGACATGGAGGCGGCCCGCCAGTGGAACCTGCCGGTGCTGAACCCGGTCGGTCCCGACGGAACGTTCGACGAACGGGTCCGGCCGTGGGCCGGCCGGCCGGTCAGGTCGACGGATCCGGACGTGGTGGCCGACCTCGAGGCCCGCGGCCTGCTGGTGCGGGCCGAGCCCTACCTGCACGCCTACCCGCACTGCTGGCGGTGCGGCACCGCCCTCCTCTACTGGGCCAAGACGGGCTGGTTCGTGCGCACGTCGGAGCGGCGGGCCGACCTGCTGCGGGAGAACGAGCGGGTGGCGTGGCACCCCGGACACATCAAGCACGGCCGCTTCGGTGACTGGCTGGAGAACAACGTGGACTGGGCCCTGTCCCGGGACCGGTACTGGGGGACGCCCCTGCCCATCTGGCGCTGCCCGGCCGGCCACGACACGTGCGTGGGGTCGGTGGCCGAGCTGGAAGCACTGGCCGGGCGCCGCCTCGACGGGCTCGACCTCCACCGCCCGGCGGTCGACGAGGTGGAGCTGGCCTGCCCGGCGCCCGGGTGCGGCGCCCCCGCCCGGCGGGAGAGCCCGGTGCTCGACGCCTGGTTCGACTCCGGGTCCATGCCCTCGGCCCAGCACCACTTCCCGTTCGTCGACGGCACGCCGGCGGGCGCAGCCGGAGGGGGCGGACAGGGCGACGTTCCCACCGACTTCCCCGCCGACTTCATCTGCGAGGCCATCGACCAGACCCGTGGGTGGTTTTATTCGCTGCTGGCCGTCAACACCCTGGCATTCGGGGCCACGCCCTACCGCAACGTGGTCTGCCTGGCTCACATCGTGGACGCCGATGGCCAGAAGATGTCCAAGAGCAGGGGCAACGTCGTCGACCCGTGGGACGTCACCCGCACCCACGGGGCCGACGCCCTGCGCTGGTACTTCTTCTCGGCCGGCTCCCCGTGGACCAGCCGCCGGGTGTACGAGGACGCCATCCGGGAGGCGTCGCGCAAGACACTCGTCACCTTGTGGAACGTCTTCGCCTTCTTCGCCACCTACGCCGACATCGACGGGTGGTCGCCGCCGGCGCCCTCGGCCGCGGGGCCGGAGCCGACCCACGTGCTCGACCGCTGGGCCCTCGGCCGCCTGGACCAGGCGGTGGCCACGGTGACGGCCGCCCTGGAGGCCTTCGACGCCCTGGGCGGCGCCACCGCACTGGCCGAGCTGGTGGACGACCTGTCCAACTGGTACGTGCGCCGGTCCCGTCCCCGCTTCTGGGGCGCCGGCGGCGCCGGCGACGACCACGCCCTGGCCACGCTCCACCGCTGCCTGGTGGTCACCGCCCAGCTCCTCGCCCCGTTCTGCCCCTTCCTGGCCGACGAGCTCTATGTGACCCTCACCGGCGAGCCGTCCGTCCACCTGTGCGACTGGCCCCGACCCCGGGCGGCGGCCGACGCGCCGGCGGGGGCGGGGGCGGCCATGATGGCCGGGGCGACCGTGGCCACGGCGGGAACCGGGGCGGACGCCATGGCCGTCGCCGGCGGCCAGGCCCTCGACGGGGCGGGCGGGGCGGGCGGCGGGGCGGCGGCCCTGGCCGCCGAGATGGACGCCGCCCGCCGGCTGGTGGCGCTGGGCCGAGCGGCCCGCAGCGAGGCCCGGGCCCGGGTCCGCCAGCCCCTACGCCGGGCGCTGCTGCTGCACCCGGGCGTGGAGCTGTCCGAGGCCGTCCGGGGGGAGGTGGCCGACGAGTTGAACGTGAAGGCCCTGGAGGACGTCACGTCGCTGGCCGACCTGATGACGTGGCGGGTCGTCCCCAACTTCCGTGCCCTGGGGCCACGCCTGGGCCCTCGGGTCAACGAGGTCAAGGCCGCGCTGGCCACGGCCGAGGGGGCGGCGATCCGCCGAGCCCTGGAGTCGCAGGGCTGGGTGGAGGTGGCGGGCGAACGACTGGGGCCGGACGACGTGGAGGTGCGGCCCGAGCGCCACGAGGAGCTGGCGGTGGCCCAGGACGGCGGCTGGGCGGTGGCCCTCGACCTCGAGCTGGACGAGGCCCTCCACCTCGAGGGCACGGCCCGGGAGCTGATCCGGGGCCTGAACGACCTGCGCAAGCGTCTGGACCTGGCCCTCACCGATCGGGTGGCCCTGCGCATCGGCGGGGCCGGGCCCCGGGTGGCGGCCGCCCTGGCCGCCCACCGGGAGTGGATCGCGCGCGAGGTCCTGGCTACCGAGCTGGTGGCGGCCGACGTGGGCGCCGGCGAGCCGATGGACGTCGACGGCGAGAGGCTGCTGGTGGAGCTCCGGGTGGAGGGCGCCGCCGCCTGAGGGAGGCGGTGCCCTCGGCGCCGATGGTGGCCGTGAGCCTCCCGCGGTCAGCGGCGCTTGGTGGCCCGCTTGGCGGCCGCGGCCTTCTTGGCGGCGCCCGCCTTGGTGGGAGATCCACCCTTGATCGGGCCGGCGTCCCGTCCCGGGCGGCGGGCCGGGGCGGCCGGAGCCTTCGTGGCGGGCGCGGCCCGGGTGGTCCCGCGCTTGGCGGCCGGTGCCTCGGCGGGAGCGGCTGCTCCCCCGGCGGCCGCCGTCGTGCGCACCGAGCCAGCCCGCTTGGCCGCCGGCGCCTTCCTGGCGGCCTTCGTGGCCGCGGCCTTCGTTGCGCCGGGCTTCGTTGCGCCGGCCGACTTGGTGGCGGCCGACCTGGTGGCGGCCGCCTTGGCCGCCGAGCGGCGGCCGCCCGCCTTGGCCGGCGGCACCACCAGGGCCTCGGCCTCCGGGGGCGCCTCCTCGATGAGGCGGTCGACGCGGTTGAGGACCATGGCCCGCCGGGCGCCCTGCTCCTCGCGGGCCCGGACGGTGCGGAGCTCGGCCACACTCAGATCGGGCAGGCGACCGAGCACCTCCAGCGCCCGCAGGTCGTCGTAGTCGGGGATCGGGAAGGCACCGGTGGCGGGGACGGCGGCCGCCCCGGCCGGCGGTCCGGGAGCGGGCGTCTCGGCGTCCACCTCGGGCGTGCCGTCTCCGACGGAGTCGTCCCAGCCCTCGTCTCCGGCGTCCCAGCCCTCCGCCTCCCGTGCGGCCATGGCCTCGTCGACCCGGTTGAGGATCATGAACCGGTTCTTGCCGGCCTGCTCGCGGCCCTTGACCGCCTCCAACTGGTCGGGCGTGAGGTCGGCCAGCATCGGCAGGATCTCCGTGGCCCGCAGCCGGTCGTAGTCGTGGATGGGGAAGGGATCGCCGGTGGCGACCGCTTCCTCGATCTCGGCCTGGTCCAGTGACTCGGTGCGGTCGGCACCACCGGCCGCGCCACCGGCGGCGACGCCGGCCAGCACCGGCTCGCGCTCCGGCTGCACCGGCGGGGGTGGCGGGGGTGGCGGGGGCGTGGCGGAGTCGGGCGCCGGCGGGTCTCCCTGCCACGACGCCGGGGCCGGCTCGTCCCGCCTCATCGCCCCCACCGCGCTTTCGGCCAGGCGTCGGCCGGCGCCCGGCCCGCCCGTCGCGGCGCGGGACTCGGGCCGGCCGCGCACGACGGCGACGAAGAGCACCACGCCGGCCAGGAGGCTGCAGGCGATCGACACGTAGATGAACGTGAGCCCCGACTGCAGCAACCCGATCACCAACGTGATGGCCGCCACCACGACGAGGACGAAGCTCACCAGGACCACAAGTCACCATCCCATCGGTCGGATGTCCCGGGCGGCGCGCGCCGTGTCACGGTGCGACCGCCTCCGCCGATGCTAATCCGGCGGTCAGCAGCCGCGATCAGCCGCCGTCGACGTCAGAGCGTCGGGCAGCCTAGGAGGCTGAGCACGAAGTACATGACGAGGATCACGATGATCGGCGAGAAGTCGAATCCCATCCCCCCCGCACCCATGGGGGGAAGGACCCGCCGGATGGGCCCGAGCACCGGCTCGGTGATCGTGTACACGAGCCGGCGGATGGAGTCGACGAGCGATCCCTGCTCGCTCGGGAACCACGATAGTACGACCCCGACGAAGATGGCCACCAGGTAGGCCTGGAGGAGGAGGCACAGGAGGTGGCTGACCACGTCAGGTGCGGTACAGCCCGCGCTCCTGCAGGCGCCGCTTCTCCTCGGCCGGGAGCTCCACGTTGGACGGCGTGAGCAGGAAGACCTGCTCGGCGACCCGTTCCATCTGCCCCCCCAGCCCGTAGGTCAGCCCGCTGGAGAAGTCGATGAGCCGCCGGGAGAGGTCGCGGTTGACGCCCTGGAGGTTGACGATGACCGGCTGGTTGGCCTTGAGCTTGTCCCCGATCTCCTGGGCGTCGTTGAAGCCGTCGGGGGCCACCACGTGGACCTTGGGGTGCGAGGTGGTCACAATGGGGCGGACGACGGCCGGGCGCTGGATGGTAATGCCGCTGTCCGACACCGGCTCACGGGGCAAGGTGCGGACGCCTCCAACGGGCTCGGGCTCGTATCCGGGTTCCACCATCGCCTGACGCCGCGAGACGGGACCGGGCGCGGGTGCGGGCATCTCCTCGTACGGCTCGTACTCCTCGTATTCCTCGTCGTCGACGAGACCGAGGTACACCATCGTTCGTCGCCAGATCGATGCCATCTGCACAAGCCTCCTTGGCGTTGCCAGCCTATCGTCGCAGGTCGGGGGGGCCGAGTCGTGGACCGAAGAGGCCGCGGCCGATGCGCACCATCGTCGACCCCTCCCGCACCGCCACCTCCAGGTCGTCGGTCATCCCCAGAGAGCGCACGGCCAGGCCGAGCCGGTCGGCGAGGGCGACGAGGGACCGGAACCCGGGCCGGGCGGCCTCGGGGGGGCCCGACGGTCCCACCGCCATGAGCCCGGCCACGTCCAGGCCCAGGGCCCGCAGCCCGTCCACCAGCGCCGCCGCGTCGGCCGGCGCGCACCCGTTCTTGGCCGCCTCACCGGAGACGTTCACCTGGACCAGCACCGACGCCCCGGGGTGGCGGCGGCCGATCTCCTGGCCGGCGGCCATGCGGTCCACGCCCTGCCACAGGTCGACGGCCGCCGCCATGGACCGCACCTTGTTGCGCTGGACGTGACCGAGGAAGTGGACCCTGCCGCGGCCGGCGACGGCCGCCGCCGTGGCCGCCACCTCGGCCGCGTAGTTCTCACCCACGTCGTCCAGGCCGGCCTCCAGGGCGGCTCGCGCCGCCGAGGGACCGTGGCCCTTGGTCACCGCCACCACGGTGACGTGGCCGGGCGCCGCCCCGGCGGCGGCGATGCGGTCCCGCACGACATCCAGGCGGGCCGCCACCTCGGCGGGGGTGACGGCCGTCACCCGGTCACCGCCACACCACCGCCGCCTGGCGCTCGGTCTGGCCCCGGGCCCGCCAGGAGTACCACCCCGGCCCGCATGCGGTGCAGGCCGCGTGCTGGTCATCGACGTCGACGACGCCGGCCCGTCCGAGGGAGGCACGGACGCCGGCCACCAGGTCGAGCGCCGGGCGCCCGTCGGCGGTGGCCCCCCGCACGCCGGGGCCCACCCGCGCCGCCAGCGCGACGAGCTCGGCCTCCCCGAACTCGTAGCAGCCGGTGCCGATGCAAGGCCCGACCACCGCCTGCAGGCGGCCTGCGCCCAGGCCCCGCAGGGCACCGACCGTCCGCTCCAGCACCCCGGCGGCCAGGCCCCTCCAGCCGGCGTGGGCCACGCCCACCACACCCTCGGGGCTGGCCAGCACCACCGGCGCGCAGTCGGCGGTGAGGACGGCCAGGGCGCACCCGGGGGTGGCGGTGACCAGGGCGTCGCCGGTGACACCGACGGCGGCGGCGGGCGCGTCCACGGTGACGACCACCGGCCCGTGGACCTGGCGGAGCCACGTCCACGGGAGATCGACGACGGCCCGCCGGCGGGCTGCCACCGGTGGGTCGACGTCGGGCATGTACCGCCCGCCGTGGCCCATGTCGCCCTCGGCGGTGCCCGTGAACACCGCCCGGGCGCCCCCGGCGAGGGCTACGCCGATCACCCGACCGGGCTCGTGGCGGCGGCGCGCCCGGGATGGGCGGGCGGGGCGGCGCCTACTTCAGGAACGACGGGACGTCGAAGTCGGCGTCGTCGTCGTCGAGCCCCAGCGGGCCGCGGCCCCGGCCGAACAGGTCGTCGTCCTCCTCGGCACCCAGCCCGAGGGGCGAGCTGGCCCGGGTGGGCTCGCCCCGGGGCGGCTCCTGGGCCTCGTCCCAGCGGTCGAAGCCGGCGGCGATGACCGTCACCCGGACCTCGTCGCCCAAGGCGTCGTCGATGACCATGCCGGCGATGATGTTGGCGTCGGGGTGGGCGACGTCGTGGATGATCTCCGCCGCCTCGTTGACCTCGAACAGACCGAGGTCGCTGCCGCCGGAGATGTTGAGCAGGATGCCGCGCGCCCCCTCGATGGAGGACTCGAGCAGCGGGCTGGAGATGGCGGCCCGGGCGGCGTTGAGGGCCCGGCCCTCGCCCGAGGCGTACCCGATGCCCATGAGGGCGGACCCGGCGTTGCTCATGACCATCTTCACGTCGGCGAAGTCGGTGTTGATGAGGCCGGGCGTGTTGATGAGGTCGGTGATGCCCTGCACGCCCTGGAGGAGGACCTCGTCAGCCATCTTGAAGGCGTTGAGGGCCGAGGTCTTCTCGTTGGAGACGGTGAGCAGCCGGTCGTTGGGGATGACGATGAGGGTGTCCACCTTCTCCCTGAGGGTGGCGATGCCCTGCTCGGCCTGCACCGCCCGCCGCCGTCCCTCGAAGGCGAAGGGCCGGGTGACCACGCCCACCGTCAGGGCGCCCAGGGACTTGGCGATCTCGGCGATGACGGGCGCACCACCGGTCCCGGTGCCGCCGCCCTTGCCGGCGGTGATGAACACCATGTCGGAGCCCTTCAGCACCTCCTCGATCTCGTCGCGGTGCGCCTCGGCGGCCTGCCGGCCGACATCGGGGTCGCTTCCCGCCCCGAGCCCGCGGGTCAGCTCCCGGCCGATGTCCAGCTTGACGTCGGCGTCGCTCATCAGCAGCGCCTGGGCGTCGGTGTTCACGGCGATGAACTCCACGCCCTTCAGACCGGCGTCGATCATGCGGTTCACGGCGTTCACGCCGCCGCCGCCGATCCCGACCACCTTGATCAGGGCCAGGTAGTTCTGTGGTGCGCCGATCATGGTCTGCCCTCCGTGGTCGTGCCTCACGGTCACCGGGCGTGACCGATCGGGGACGGGTGCGGGGGCCGAGTGGCGTCGCTGCGTCGTCGACCTCATCCGAACCTCTACCTCCACTACAGGTTTATAGTTATGTCAACCTGCGCCTTGGGTCGACACCCTAGTGGAGGCTCACCGTCGAGTCAACACCGGGGTCTGGGGGATGCGGACGTCGAGGGTGGCCACGGTACGTCCGTCCACCGCGCCCAGCACCGTGAGGGCGGCCCCCAGCTTGGCGCCCACCGCGTCGGCCGCCCCCAACACCACCACCCCGGTGGGCCGGAGGTGGAGCTCCACGCCCCGGGCGCCGGCCGCCACCGACGCCACCCGGGGGGCGAGCCCGGGCGGCAGGGACACCGCCACCCGCAGAGGGTCGGCGGTGGCCGGCGGGACCGTCGACCCGGGGGCTCCGGCCTGGGGGACGCCCTCGACGAGGGGCAGGCCGGGCGGGGCGGCGGGCACCCGGTCAAGGACCCGGCCGGCGGGGTCCACCAAGGCCCAGCCGCCGCCGACGGCGCTGGTCACCGCCCGTGCGGTGCGCTCCGTGACCCGGATCCGGACGGTCGCCGGCCATGATCGGCGGACCTCGGCCCGCAGCACCCAGGGGAGGGCCTCGACCCGCCGGGCGGCCCCTGCCCGGTCGACGTCCACCATGGGCTGGTGGCGCCCGACGGCGGCCGCCGACCGCACCGCCGCAGCACCGCTGCGGTCGGCTCCCAGCACCGTCACCCGGTCGACGTCGAGCAGGGGCGAGCGGGTGACGGCCCAGGCGACGCCGGCCAACGCCAGGGCGGCCAGCACGCCGAGCACCACCAGAAGGCGCCGGCGCCCCTCGGCCCGGCGGATCTCCACCTGGCGGCGACGGATGCGCGGATCGACCCCCACCCGATGTCGAGGGGGAGCGGCCGTGAGGTCGCTCATACCCTCGACCTGACGTCGAGGTAGAGGGACATGACCCCAGGTCGAGGGTTCATGGAGCCTCCGGAAAGGGTCGGACGAGCACGAGCCCTGGTCGTCGACGGCCTACCAACGGCTCGGTCCATCGGACGGCGCGGGGAGCTGGTGGTCGGGCCCGAAGCCGACCAGATGGTTCTCGAGGGCGAGCCGCACACCGGTGCGCTCCTCCACCCGACGGACGACCTCGCCCAGCAGCACGACGACGTCGCCGGCCGAGCCTCCGTCGTCCACCTGTACGAAGTTGGCATGCTTGGGCGAGACGAACGCGGATCCCACCCGGAGGCCCTTGAGGCCGGCGGCCTCGATCAGGCGGCCGGCGCTGTCGCCCGGCGGGTTGGCGAAGACGGACCCGGCGTTGCTGCCCCCGGGCTGGTGCTCCCGCCGCCACCGCACGATGTCGGCGATGGCACGCTCCGACGCCTGCCGGGGCCCGGGGGCGAGGGCGAAGCGGGCGCTCACCACCACCGCCGACGCCGGGAGGGCCGACCGCCGGTAGCCGAGGGCCAGGCGGTCGGCCGCCACCTCCCCCTCGAGGGGGCCGCCGGCCAGGTCCACCACCCGGGCGGCGACGAGCGACCGGGCCACCTCGCTGCCGTGGCCACCGGCGTTCATGCGCACCGCCCCGCCGACGGACCCGGGCACGCCCACCGCCCATTCCAGGCCGGTGAGGCCGGCGGCCGCCGTCCTCCGGGCCAGGACAGGCAGGCTTACGGCACCTCCGGCCACCACGTCGCTACCGTCCACCTCGATGCCGGCGAAGCCGTCGCCCAGGGTCACGGCCAGGCCGTCGAAGCCGCCGTCGGCCACCAGGAGATTGGAGCCCCGCCCGACCACCAGCACGGCCACCCCGGACGCCGCCACCGCCCGCCGGGCCAGGTCCAGGTCGGGGTCACCGGCCGCCTCCAGGAAAAGGGCGGCCGGCCCCCCGACCCGGTAGGTCGTAAGCGGCCCGAGCGGCACCTCGCGCCGGGCCCGGTGGCCGAGGACGGCGGCGGCCCGGTCCACCGGGCCGGAGGGCGTCACGACAGCGCGGCCAGGAGGTCGTCGGCCAGGGTGGTGACGTCGCCCGCCCCGACGGTGAGGCACAGGTCGCCGGGTCGCAGGCGCGACCGGAGGAAGGGCAGCACGTCGGCCCGCCGGGGCAGCCAGGCCACGGCCTGGGCGGGGCGGGCGGCAGCCACCGCGTCCACGATCAGCTTGCCGCTCACGCCGGCCCGGGGTGCCTCGCCGGCGGCGTAGACGTCGGTCACCACCAGCACGTCGACGCCGTCGAAGGCGGTGGCGAAGTCTCGCCACAGGGCCTCCGTGCGGCTGTAGCGGTGGGGTTGGAACACGCACACCACCCGCCGCCAGCCGCCACCCCGAGCGGCAGCGATCGCCGCCGCCACCTTGTCGGGCAGGTGGGCATAGTCGTCCACGACCGTCACGCCGCCCGCCTGTCCCCGGAGCTCGAACCGGCGGGCGACTCCCGGGAAGCGGGCCAGCGCGGCGGCGGCGTCGGCGAAGGCCACGCCGGTCTCCATGGCCGCGGCCAGGGCGGCGGCGGCGTTGAGGGCGTTGTGGCGCCCGGGCTGGGGGACGCCCACCTCCCCCAGCACCACGCCGTGGCGCTCGAGCCGGAACCGGCTGGCGGCCGGCTCGAGCTCCAGGCCGACCACCCGGTAGTCGGCACCGGGAGCGGTCCCGTAGGACCGGGCGCCCACTGTGCGGCCGACCCCCGCCGCCACGTCGTCGTCGGCGCAGACCAGCGCCACCCGGGCGGCCGCCGAGAACCGGGCGAAGGCGTCGACGAGGGCGGCGAAGGACCCCCAGTGGTCCAGGTGGTCGGGGGCGACACTGGTCACGACCGCCACCTCGGCGGCCAGGTGGAGGAAGGTCCCGTCGCTCTCGTCGGCTTCCACCGCCAGCCACTCGCCCTGGTCCCAGTGGCCGCCGGCGCCCAGCCCCTCGACCACACCGCCCACCACGAAGGAGGGCCGGGCGCCGGCTCCCGCCAGGGTGGTGGCCAGCATGGCGGTGGTGGTCGTCTTTCCCGACGTGCCGGACACCGCCACCGTGCGCCGGAGGGCGGTGATGGCGGCCAGCAGGGCGGCCCGGCGCACCACCGCGACGCCGGCAGCCCGGGCCGCCGCCACCTCCGGATCGTCGGCGGGGATGGCGGTGGAGACGGTCACCACCTCGGCGCCGACCGCGGCACCGGTGTCGTGGCCGACGGTCACGGCCACCCCGAGCCCTCGGAGGCGGTCGAGGACGGGCGAGTCGGCGACGTCACTGCCCGAAACCCGATGGCCCATGCCGATCAGGACCTCGGCCATGGAGCTCAGTCCGCTGCCGCCGATGCCCACCAGGTGGAGCCGCCGGGGCCGGTCGAGGTCCACCCGCCCGGGAGCAGGCACCGGGCCGCCCTCCCCCGAGACCGGGGACACGACCGCCGGGGGCCGCCGCGCCACCCCTGTCGCGCCGGGTACCGCCGCCGAAGACCCGCCCTCTGGCGAGCCGTGCTCGGCCGTCGGCTCGGCGGCGGCCGGGGCGCCGGTGGCGGGGGCGCGGGCGGCGGTGGCGCGCGATGGGGCCCCGGCGGCGTGCTCAGCCACGACGGGCGTGCTCCTCGACCAGGGCGGCCACTGCCTGGGCGGCGTCGCGGCGACCGGCGGCGGCCGCCGCCCGCTCCATGGCGGCCAGCGCCGGCGGGTCGCCCAGCAGGCGGTCGACCTCGGCCACCAGGCGGGCGCCGTCCAGGTGGACGTCAGCCACGAGGACGGCGGCGCCGGCGTCCACGAGGTGGCGGGCGTTGGCCGTCTGGTGGTCACCGGGCGCCCCCGGCAGGGGCACGAGGAGGGCAGGCAAGCCGATGGCAGCGAGCTCGGCGCACACCGAACCGCCGGCCCGGGACACGGCCAGGTCGGCGGCGGCCAGCACCAGGTCCATGCGCTCCTCGTACTCCACCGGCTGGTAGACCAGGCCACCTTCGGGGAGCTCGGGCATGGCGGCGGTCACCATCTCCCAGTCACGCCGGCCCACCACGTGGCGGAGGGCCAGGTCGGCACGCCCGGCCCACAGGTCCAGGGCGCCGAGCACCGCCTGGTTGACGCGCCGGGCGCCGAGGGACCCGCCGATGGACGCCACGACGCGCCGGTGGTCGGGCAGCCCCAGGGCGCGGCGCGCCTCCTGCCCGTCACGTGACCGGTCGACGGCCAGCACCTCGGGGCGCACGGGGTTGCCGGTGACCCGGGCCCGCGGCAGGTCGGTGCCGGGGAACGACACGGCCGCGGCCCGGGCGAAGCGCCCGAGGAGGCGGTTGGCGGCGCCCGGGACGGCGTTCTGCTCGCAGAGCACGAGTGGCACCCGCAGCACCACCGCGGCCGCCGCCGCCGGGACGCTGGCGAACCCGCCAAGGGCGACCACCACCGCCGGCCGCCGGCGGGCCACCTCGACCACCGCCAGCACGGCGGCACGAGCGAGGCCCCAGGCGGCGGCCAGGCTGGCCCCCGACAGCCGCCGCTCGATGCCCCGCCCGGGCAGGAGCGTGACGCCGAAGCCGGCTTCGGGCACCAGGTGGGCCTCCTGGCCCGACGCGCTGCCCACCCAGTGCACGGACCCGGGCGGGTGGCCGGCATCCACCAGGGCCCGGGCCACGGCCAGGCCGGGCAGGACGTGGCCGGCGGTACCCCCGCCGGCGATGACCGCCCACGTGCGGAGGCCGCTCGCCGCCACCCGCCGGTCGCCCGAGGGGCGCCTGGGCGCCCTCACCACCCGTCCCGGGCCGCGGGCCGGGCGCCGGCCCCCGGGCGTCGCCCGCGCGACGGGTCCCTCTGGGGGGCAATTGCGCGCCCTCGAGGGGGTCGGCCCGGGGGGGTGGCGGAGCCCTGGCGGCCGACGTTGACCAGGATGCCGACGGCGGCCATGGTGATGACGAGGGACGAACCGCCGAAGGACACGAACGGCAGGGGCACGCCGGTGACGGGCAGGATGCCGATGACGGCGCCCACGTTGATCACCGCCTGGCCGACGACCCACACGGTGACGCCGGCGGCCAGCAGGGCCCCGAAGCGATCGGGGGCGCGGAGGGCGGCGCGCACCCCGAGGAAGGCGAACCCGGCGAACAGCCCGACCACCAGGACCGTCCCCACCAGGCCCAGCTCCTCGCCGATGATGGCGAAGATGAAGTCGGTGTGGGCGTTGGGCAGGAACCCCCACTTGGCCCGGCTGGCGCCCAAGCCGACGCCCGTCAGGTGGCCGGTGCCCAGGGCCACCAGCGACTGGGCGATCTGGTAGCCGGTGTTCGAAGGGTCCTTCCACGGGTTGACGAAGGAGAACAAGCGGGCCCGGCGGTAGCTCTCGGCCATGCTCACGACCAACCCGCCGACGCTGACGGCCAGCCCCACGGCCGCCATCCGGGGCAGGGGCACCCCGCCCACGAACAGGACGGCCAGCACCACCAGCACGACGATCATGGCCGTCCCCATGTCCGGCTGCTTCAGGATGAGCAGGCCGAGGAGACCGGTCACCAGCAGCACCGGCCGCAGCACCACCGCCGAGCGGCCGCTGCGCTCGGTGCGGCTGACCACCAGGTCGGCGGTGTACAGGAGCAGGGCCAGCTTGGCCAGCTCCGAGGGCTGGAAGCGCAGCTGGCCGTACCCGAGCCAGCGCGACGACCCACCGGCCGTCACCCCGAAGGCAGGGACGAGCACCGCCACCAGCATGACCCCGCACACCACCACCAGCGGCCCCCCGACCCGGCCCCAGTGCCGGTAGTCGACCCGGGCGGCCACGGCCAGGGCGACGGCCCCCGCACCCACCCACACGAGCTGGCGCTCGAAGAACACCCACGGGCCGCCGTAGGAGCGCAGGGCCTGCACCGACGACGCCGACAGCACCATCATCAGCCCGATCCCGCACAGCAGGGCCACCACCGCCGCCAGCACCGCCCAGCTGCGATCGGGGCGATCGGGGCGGTCGGGGCGGCTGGTCGGCCCGCGCCTCCCGGGGCGGCCTCCCGGGGCGCCGGACACCCGGGCGGCGGTCGTGGCCGGGCCCGTACGATCCGGGCGGCGGCGGGCCGCCGGCAGGGTGTCAGCCACCGCTCGCACCACCCTCCAGGAGGCGGGCGACGGCCCGGGCGAAGTCGTCGCCCCGCTCGGCGTAGGACCGGTAGTGGTCGAACGATGCGCAGCCGGGCGAGAGCAGCACCGCGTCGCCGGGACGGGCGGCGGCGGCGGCCACCGCCACCGCCTCGTCCATGGAGTCCACGACGGTCACCGGCCGGACGCCGTCGAAGGCGGCCGCCACCTCGGGCCCCGCCTCGCCGATGGCCACCACCGCCCGTACCGCGGCCGCTCCGCCGGCCAGCACGCCGAGGTCGAGGCCCTTGTTGCGGCCCCCGGAGATGAGCACCACGGAGCGGAACCCACTCAGGGCGGCCAGGGTGGCGTGGGGGTTGGTGGCTTTGGAGTCGTCGTACCAGCGGACGCCGGCCTCCTCGGCCACCAGCGTCATCCGGTGGGGCAGGGCGGCCCACCCCAGCAGGGCGGCGCGCATGCCGTCGGGGGTGGCACCGGCGGCGGCGGCGGCGGCGGACGCGGCCAGGGCGTTGGCCACGTCGTGGGGAAGGGCCCGCGGCAGCTCGGACACCGCCATCACCGGCCCCGGCGGGCCCGACAGCATCCCGTCCACGACCCGCCAGTCGGCGGTCTCGGCAGTGCCGAACCTCTCCACCCGCGCCGGAGCGGAGGCCGCGTACCCGGCCACCACCGGATCGTCGGCGTTGGCCACCGCCAGGTCGCCGTCGGCCTGGTGGGCCCAGATGCGGGCCTTGGCCGCCGCGTAGTCGGCCACCTCGGGGTGCCAGTCCAGGTGGTCCTGGGCCAGGTTGAGCCACACCGCCACCGCCGGTCGGAAGGTGTCGGTCCACCACAGCTGGAACGACGACACCTCGGCCACCACCACGTCCACGTCGCGCCGCACGGCGTCGGACAGGGGCAGGCCGATGTTGCCACCCGCCACTGCCCGGATGCCGGAGGAGGTGAGCATCCCCGTGATCAGGGCGGTGACGGTGGTCTTGCCGTTGGTCCCGGTGACGGCCACCACCGGGTGGCGGCTCCACCGGAAAGCCAGCTCCACCTCGCCCCGGACGGGCACGCCCCGCTCGACGGCCTCGGTGAACACGGGGTGGGCCAGGGGCACGCCGGGGCTGGGCACCACTACGTCCGCTCCCTCCACCAGGGCGCGGAGGCGGGCGGGATCGGGGGCCTCCACCAGGTCGATGCCGAGACGGGCGGCGGCGATGCGGGCGGCGTCGCCGGGGGCGTCGTCCACCGCCACCACCCGGGCGCCCCGGTCGTGGAGGTGGCGCGCCACTGCCACGCCGCTGCGGCCCATGCCCACCACCAGCGCCACCTCAGACACCGCCCACCGCCCGGCAGCCGTGGGACAGGAAGTCGGCGTAGAACAGCCCGACGGCCAGGGCGCTGAACAGCCCGGCAATGATCCAGAAGCGCACGATCACCGTGGTCTCGGGCCAGCCCAGCAGCTCGAAGTGGTGGTGGATCGGTGCCATCCGGAACACGCGCTTGCCGGTCAGCCGGAAGGCCCCCACCTGCACGACCACCGACATGGTGACCATCACGAACAGGCCGCCGATCACGGGCAGGAGGAGGTGGGTGTTGGTCGTGAGCGCGAGGGCGCCGAGGGCGGCCCCGATGGCCAGCGAGCCGGTGTCGCCCATGAAGATGCGGGCGGGCGCCGCGTTCCACCACAGGAAGCCGGCGCACGCCCCGGTGAGGGCGGCGGCCACCAGCGAGAGGTCGAGGGCGGGGCCGACGGCGTAGCAGTCCGGGTGGCGGAACTGCCAGAAGCCGATGAACACGAAGGTGAAGAAGGCGAAGATGGACGAACCCCCGGCCAGGCCGTCGAGGCCGTCGGTGAGGTTCACGGCATTGGTGGTGCCGAGGAGGATGAGCACCGCCCAGACGCACCACAGCGGGCCACCCAGGCCCACGCCGATGGAGCGGGTGAACGACAGGTCGGTGCGCACCTTCGCCTTGTATACGGCGAACAGGGCGAAGAGGAGGGCGACGGCGATCAGGCCCAGCGTCTTGGCCGCCTTGTCCAGGCCCAGGCTGCGCTGGCGGGAGACCTTGATCCAGTCGTCGAGGAACCCGACCACGCCGGCGCCCACGGTGACCAGGACGACGAGGACGCCGGCCAGGGTGAACACCGCGCCGGTGTTGACGTGCCCGGCCAGGTAGCCGGCGACGGTGGCTACCAGCATGGTGATCCCGCCCATGGTGGGCGTGCCCGCCTTGGTGATGTGGCCCTGGGGCCCGTCCTCCCTGATCTGCTGGCCGATCCCCCGCTCCTGGAGGGCCCGGATGAGCAGCGGTGTTCCCATGATGGACACCAGCAAGCCGGCGCTCAGGGCGATGAGCAGCGCTACCACGCCGCCACCCCCGAGGGAGGCGGCGCCGGCGGGGTGAGGCCGCCGCCCGCCGGCGCGGGCCCGCCGGCGCTCGGCGCCCGGAAGGTGGCGGCCAGGAGGGTGGCGGCCAGGCGCTCGAGGCCGGCGGCCCGGCTGCCCTTGACCAACACCGCGTCCCCCTCGGCCACCGGGCCGACCAGGGCGGCGGCGGCGTCCACGTCGGCCACGTCGGTGACGCCGTAGGCCGGCGCCCCCACCGACACCACCAGGTCCACGCCCAGGTCGGCGGCCAGCGCCCCCATGCGGCCGTGCTCGGACGCCTCGTACGGGCCGAGCTCGAGCATCGGCCCGAGCACCGCCACCCGCCGGCGGGCCGGAAGGGCGGCGAGGGACCGCAGGGCGGCTTCGGTGGACGCCGGGTTGGCGTTGTAGGCGTCGTTCAGCACCAGGCCCCCGCCGGCGCTGCGGGCCAGCTCCATCCGCCAGGGCGACAGGCGCGCCCGCCCCAGGCCGGCGACCACCGCGTCGAGCGGCGCCCCCACGGCCAGGGCGGCGGCCGCCGCCGCCAGGGCGTTGGCCGCGTGGTGGGCCCCCCGGACGGAGAGGGCCACCGCCGCGCTCCCCCACTCGGTGGCCAGCCGGAAGCGGGGGCGCAGCTCGTCGTCCACTGCCAGCCCCTCGGCCCGCACGTCCCCGGCGTCCAAGCCGAAGGTGAGGACCCGGGCGGCGGTGGCCGCCGCCATGGCCGCCACCCGGTGGTCGTCGGCGTTGAGGACGGCAGTGCCCGTTGCCGGCAGGGCCTCCACCAGCTCGGACTTGGCCCGGGCCACGCCGTCGAGGGATCCCAGCATCTCGGTGTGGGCCAGGCCCACGTTGGTGACCACACCCACGGTCGGGCGGGCCACATCGCACAGCGACCGGATGTGGCCGGGACCCCGGGCGCCCATCTCGACCACCGCCACGTCGGCGTCGTCGGGGGCATTGGCCAGGGTGAGAGGCACGCCAAGCTCGTTGTTGAACGAGCGCTCGCTGGCCGTCGGGCGGAAGGGGCCGTCGAGGGCGGCGGCCAGCAGGTCCTTGGTGGACGTCTTGCCCGCCGACCCGGTGACGCCCACCACCCGCTCGGGCAGGCGCCGGCGGGCGGCTCGCCCCAGGTCGGCGAGGGCGGCGACGGTGTCGGCCACGACCACGGCCGGATGGCGACCGTCGCCGGCCAGCGGCGGCTCGGCGGTGAGGTAGGCGGCGGCCCCGGCGTCGAGGGCGGCGGCCACGAACCGGTGGCCGTCGCGGGCCGCCCGCACGGGCACGAACAGCTGGCCGGGCGCCACCCGGCGGGAGTCCACGGTGACACCCCGGACCTCGGTGTCGGGGCCCACCAGGGTGCCGCCCACCGCGGCCGCCACCTCGGAGGCGCGCCACCTCACGGGGCCACCCGACCCAGCTCCTCGCGGACCACGGTCCGGTCGTCGAAGGCCACCGTGGTGGCCCCGCTCACCTGGGTGGCCTCGTGGCCCTTGCCGGCCACGACCACCACATCACCGGGGCGGGCGGCAGCCAGGGCGGTGGCGATGGCCGCCCGCCGGTCGGGCTCCACCACCAGGGCCTGGGGCCGGGTGACTCCCGACCGCACCGCCTCGATGATGGCCAGCGGGTCCTCGCTGCGGGGGTTGTCGGAGGTGAGCACGGCCAGGTCGGCGAGGCGGGCCGCCACCTCGCCCATGGCCGGCCGCTTGTCGCGGTCCCGGTCGCCACCGCACCCGAACACCACCACCACGCGCCCACCGGGCGACGCCGCGCCGCGGGCCGCGCCCAACACCTGCTCCAGGCTGTCGGGAGTGTGGGCGTAGTCGACGACCACCGTGAACGGCTGGCCGGCGTCGACCACCTCGAACCGTCCCGGCACCGACGCCACCGACGACAGGCCCTCGGCTACCGCCGCCGGCCCCACGCCGAGCTCCCGCGCCGCAGTGGCGGCCGCCACTGCGTTGGAGGCGTTGAAAGCGCCCCCCAGGCGGACGTGCACGGCCTGGCCCTCCCAGCGGAACGTGCTGGACAGGGCCCCCACCTCCAGGCCGGCGGCGTCGGCCAGGGAGAAGGGGCGGGTGGGTACCGCGGTGGTGTCCAGGAGTCGGCGCCCCCACGGGTCGTCGGCGTTGATCACCGCGATGGCCGCCCGACCGGGCGTGAACAGTGACGCCTTGGCCGCGAAGTAGTCGTCCATGGTGGCGTGGTAGTCGAGGTGGTCCTGGCTCAGGTTGGTGAAGACGGCCACCGCGAACCAGGTGGCGTCCACCCGGTGCTGGACGAGGGCGTGGGACGACACCTCGATGGTGGCGGCCGCCGCCCCACCGTCGGCCACCGCCGCCAGGCGGGCCTGGAGCTCGGGGGCCTCGGGCGTGGTGCGCACGCCCGACAGGGTGCCGATGACCTCGGTGGGCCGGCCGTCGGCCCGCAGGACGGCGGCCAGCAGGTGGGTCGTGGTGGTCTTGCCGTTGGTGCCGGTGACGCCGACCACCGCCATGCGCCGGGACGGGTGGCGGTGGAAGGCGGCCGCCAGCGGGGCCATGGCCACCCGGGTGGAGGGCACCACCACCTGGGGCACGGCGGGGGCCACCGGCCGTTCGCACAGGAGGGCGACGGCTCCCCCCGCCACCGCCTCGGCGGCGTGCTCATGGCCGTCGGACCACCCCCCGCGCAGGCAGCAGAACAGGGCACCGGGCGTCACCGCCCGGGAATCGTGGGTGATGGCGGCGACGTCTGTGCCGGCCGGGTCGCCCCGGAGGCCCAACACCTCGACCTCGCCGAGCAACCGGTCCAGCCGCACGGGCGCGTCCTCAGGGCCTCGACGTCGGAGTCGGGCCGAGCGTAACCGTCGCCCGCCGAACGGCCGTCGTGGGCGACGGTGAGGGCAGGGCGGCGTCTCCTGCGATGGGCGAACTGGGGGTCGTGGGCACCGATGGTCTGTTCGCCGGCCCCACCTCACCGGCCTGCACGGCGGCCGTGGAGGCGACGGCGTCGGGCGGGACGTCGAGCAGGCGGGCGCCGAAGCCGGCCAGGTCCGAGAAGACGGGGGCGGCCACCAGGCCGCCGAAGATGACGGGGGTCGGCTCGTCGAGCACGACGATGGCCGACAGGCGGGGCGCCCCGGCGGGGAGGAAGCCGGCGAACGACGCCACGTAGGCGCCGTCCTTGTACCCGGCGATGCCGTCGTCCCGGACCTTCTGGGCGGTGCCCGTCTTTCCTGCCACCGTGTAGCCGTCGACCGCGGCGGCGGGGGCGGTGCCGTCCTTCACGACCTGCTCGAGCATGGGCACGACGGCCCTGGCGGTGGCCTCCGACACCACCCGCCTGGGCACCGGCCGGGGAGTCCGGTGCGCCTTGCCGGCGGCGTCCACGACCTGGCTGACCAACACGGGCGTGACCTGAAGGCCGCCGTTGGCGATGGTGTTGTAGGCATCGAGCATCTGCAGGGCGGTGACGGCCACGCCCTGTCCGATGGGGACGGTGGCGATGGACGTTCCCGACCAATGGGCGGGGTCAGGAAGGATGCCGCCCGACTCCCCGGGGAACCCGAGGGCGGTGCGGTCGGCCAGGCCGAAGGCCCGGATGTAGCGGTCGATGCGGTCCTTGCCCAGCTTCTCCCCGATCATGATGGTGCCCACGTTGGACGAGTCGGCGAGGATGCGCGTGACCGACATGCTCTGCGTGGGGTGGGGCTCGGCGTCGTGGAACGTGCCGTCCGACACGTTGAGGTGGTCGGGCACCACGTACTCGTCGGAGGGGGCCACCACCCCCTCCTCGATGGCGCCCGCCATGGTCACCATCTTGTTGACCGAACCCGGCTCGTAGACGCGGGTCAGGGCCATGTTGTCGGCTGACGGTTGGGGCGGCCCGCCGTTGGCCCCGGCCACCAGGTTGGCCATGGCCAGGACGTCGCCGCTACGGGGGTCCATGACGATGGCGATCCCGCCCTTGGCGTGGGCCGAGGTGATCTCGTCGCCCAGGGCCCGCTCCGTCTCGTACTGCATCGAGCGGTCCAGGGTGAGGACGAGCCGGTCGCCGGGGACGGCGGCCCTGACCTCGTGGATGCCGGCCGCGATGTCGTTGCCACCGGGATCCTTCTCCACCACCAGCTGGCCGGCCGATCCGCTGAGGACCTTCTGGTACTGGAGCTCGAGGCCCGACAACCCCTGGTCGTCGACGCCCACGGTCCCGAGGACGGGCGCCGCCAGTGGGCCCGCCGGGTCGACGCGCTTGGGCTCCTCCAGGAGGGAGACGCCGTCGAGCTTGAGGGCGGCCACCGCGTCGGCCACGCCATCGTCCACCTTGCGGGCCAGGTATACGAAGGCCCCGGGGCCGGTCAGCTTGTCCCGGATGGCCTGCTCGTCCTGGTGCAGCACGGCGGCCAGGGCGTGGGCGGCGCCGGCCGGGTCGCGCACCGCCTGGGGGTCGGCCCACACCGTCCGCAGCCGGGTGGAGAGGGCCAGGGGGTCCCCGTTGCGGTCGACGATGGCGCCCCGTTCGGCCGGGAGGGAGGCGGTGTGGAGGCGCTGGTTGCGGCCCACGAGGGCGAAGCGGCGGCCGGCCGGGCCCTGGACGATGCCCAGGCGCACCACGACCGCCCCGAAGGCCACCAGCAGCACCACCAGGAGCCCGACCAGGCGGCGGCCCGGGTCGTGGACGCCGTGAGTGCCCATCCGCCCTGCCGGCGCGGGGGCGGCGGCGCGGACGGTCCGAGTAGCACGGGCGGGGGCGACGCGGGCACGGGCGGGGGCCGGGGCCGGGCGGGCACGGGCGCCAGCGCCGGAGACGAGGGTCCGGCCCCCCCGCCCGGCGGCGGGTCGGGCCCGGCTCGCGGCAACGTCGAGCCCATGGGGCCGTCGGAGCGGGCGGGCGGTGGAGGTACGGGGGCGGCCGGCGGCGGGACCGCGCCGGCCACCGGGGGTGATGGGCGCGGTGGCGCGCCCGGCGGGGGCACCGGCCCGGGCACCGGCAGGACCCGGGGCGGGGCGGGGCGGCCGGCGGCGGGGCGGGGCGTCGCCCGGAGGCGGCCTGGTGGCGGACCGCCGTCGGGCGCCGCCGATGGGAGGAGCGGTCACGGGCGCGGGGCCGTCCTGGCGCCGGTGGCCGATCGCCCGACGGTAGTCGTCGTCACCCCGGAGGGCCTGGCGGTGGTGGGCGTGGTGGCGCGGGCCTTGGCAACGGTGGTGGGCGTGGTGGCGCCGGCCTTGGCCACCGTGGTGGACGGCGACGACCGCCCGCCGACCGGGCCGGCCGACGTGGTCGCCGCCGTCACCGGTGCGGTGGTGGGCCCCGGCCCTGCGGCCACGGGCGGTAGCCGGGCCGAGGGGTCGGCCTCGGGCAGGTAGGCCACGCTTGTCGGCGGCACCATTCCCAGGCGCTGGCGGGCCAGGTCCACCACCCGCTCCGGCGACTGGAGCTCCGCCACCTGCACGGTCAGGCGCCCCTGCTGGGCCGACTCGGCGTCGGCCTGGTGCTGGAGGCGGTCCAGGTCGGCCTGGCCGGACGCGAGAAAGACGTGGAGGGTGACCACCGCGAACAGCCCGGCGGCGGTCGACGCCGCGGCCAGGGCGGTGGCCGCCCGGGTGAGGGCCCGCCGCCGGCGGGTGGCAGGGCCGACGAGGCGGAGGTCGGGTCGGGCCGCGGGGAGGGCGCCGGGGGCCGACCGGTGGGGCGCAACCCGGGGTGCGGGCCGAGCGGCCAGGCGGGCGGAGCTCATCGCCGCTCACCCCCCGTCGCCCGCTCGCCGGCACCGGTGCCGGAGCGAGGGCCGTCCCCGCCCGGGGCCTCCGCCAGCTTCTCCACCGCCCGCAGGCGGGCGCTCTCGGCTCGCCGGTTGGCCGCCACCTCGGCCGCCGTCGGACGGCTGCCCCGGCGCAGGTGGCGGACCCGGGGCTGTGCCCCGCACTGGCACGGCAGGCGCGGGGGGCAGGTGCAACCACCGGTGGCGGCCTCGGCGAAGCGGGCCTTCACGATGCGGTCCTCGCCCGAGTGGTACGAGAGCACGGCGGCCCGGCCCCCGGGGGTCAGCAGGTCGATGGCGGTGTCGACCGCCCCCGGCAGCACCGCCAGCTCGCCGTTGACCTCGATGCGGATGGCCTGGAAGCTGCGCCGGGCCGGATGGCCGCCCCGGCGGCGGGCGGGCGCGGGGATGGCGGACCGCACCACCTCGGCCAGCTCACCGGTGGTGGCCAGAGGCCGGGCCGCCACCATCGCCCGGGCCACGCGACGGGCGAAGCGCTCCTCGCCCGATCCGGCCAGCACCGCCGCCAGCCGGTCCTCGTCGTACCCGTTGACCACGTCGGCCGCGGTCATGGCCTGGCCCGGGTCCATGCGCATGTCGAGAGGGCCGTCGGCCCGGTACGAGAAGCCGCGCTCGGACCGGTCGAGCTGGGGAGAGCTGACGCCCAGGTCGAACAGCACTCCGGATACCCGTTCATGTCCTAACTCCTCACAGATGTCGCCCAGACGGTCGAAGCGGGCCTGGCGCACCACCGCCCGCCCGGCGAAGGGCAGCAGCGCCTCGGTGGCGGCTGCCACCGCATCGGGGTCACGGTCGAGGCCGATCAGCTCCAGGTGGGGATGAGCGGCGAGGAGGGCCCGGGCGTGGCCGCCGGCGCCCACCGTGGCGTCCACCACCGGTCCGGGGGGCACCGGCGTGAACAGCCCGGTGACCTCGGCCACCATGGCCGGCCGGTGCTGGAACCGCTCGTCGCCGGGTCGCCCGGTGGCCGTCACCGCCCCCGGGTCGCCCCGCCCACCCGCCATCCCCCGACCGGGAGGTACCGGCCTGGCGACCTGCCCGGTCGGACCCGAGACACAGGGCGAAGAGGGGGGTCTTCCCTTATGTCGGTCGGGGGATGGCGCGTGGGCGGGGCCCCGGCGGCGGGCCGGTGCGGCGGGGGCTGCCCGCCGGGCGCTCGGGTCCTCGCCGGTCCCTGGGGCGCTGCGGCCCGCCGCCGCGCTCCGGTCCTCGCTGGGTGCTCGTGGGTGGAGGTGCTCCTCTCGTCGGTCGTCGTCATGTCGGTCGTCGTCATGTCGGTCGTCGTCATGTCGGTCGTCGTCATGTCGGTCGTCGTCATGTCGGTCGTCGTCGAATCAGTCGTCGTCATGGGCACCGGTCCCGTCGTCGCCGGGACCGGCGTCACCGGCCAGGCCCTGCTCGCCCCGCCGCTTGGTGGTGGCCCAGGTGGTCGCGTCCCAGATCTCGACGTGGTCGAAGGCGCCGGTCACCGCCACCTCCTTCGCCAGGTGAGCGAACTCCCGCAGCGACGGGGGGATGGCCACCCGGCCCTGGCGATCGGGGCTGGCGTCCTGGGCACCGGCGAAGAACGCCCGGGCCTTGTTGCGCTCGGCGGCGGTGCCCCGCCACTTGGCCTTCATCTCCTGGGACCGCTCCTCGAAGCGCGCCGGCGGCCACAGGGCCAGGCAGCCGTCGACCTCGCTGGTGACGAAGGCCTGCTCCAACTGTTCCCGGAACCGGGCGGGGAGGATGAGCCGTCCCTTGGCGTCGAGGGAGTGGCTGTGCTCGCCCAGGAACATCGGCTGCGCCACCTCGGTCGGTCTCTCGTCGTCCTCGGGCCCCGATCGGCACCCCTGACCCTCCCCCCTGAACCACTTCGGGCCACCGTACTCCCCAGCCCTCCACCGGTCAAGGCACCTGCTCCCCATCGGCACCACGAGCCGGTGGCGATGGGGAATGCTGGGCCGATGGCCCTCCCGGTGCGCACGCGACTGGCGGTGACCGCCGGACGGGTCGTCTCCGAGGTGTCCCGGCGGGTGGGCACCGGCGAGGGATCGGCCATCGGCGGGCGGGTGACGCTGGCTCTCGATGCCGGCGCCCTCGGGCGGCTGGCCACCGGGCGTCGGGTGGCGCTGGTCTCCGGCACCAACGGCAAGACCACCACCACCCGTCTGCTGGCGGCGGCCCTCGGCACCGCTGGCGAGGTGGCCACCAACTCGGCGGGCGCCAACCTCCTGTCGGGCCTCATGGGCACCCTCTCGGGCGCGGAGGCCGCCGCCTCCGCCGCCCTGGAGGTGGACGAGGGCCTCCTTCCCGCCGCGGTCGCCGCCGTCCACCCCGAGGTGGTGGTGCTCCTGAACCTCAGCCGGGACCAACTGGACCGCATCGGCGAGGTCCGCCTGCACGCCGAGGCGTGGCGGCGCGCCCTCGAGGCCACCCCCGGCGCGGCGGTGGTGGCCAACGCCGACGACCCGCTGGTGGCGTGGGCCGCTCCCGCCGGCGCCGAGGTCACCTGGGTGGCCACCGGACAGCGGTGGCGGTCCGACGCCGCCGCCTGCCCGGCGTGCGGGGGCCCGGTCCGGTGGGAGGCAACGGCCGGGGGCGAGACGACGTGGGCGTGTGCCGGGTGCGGGTTCGGGCGGCCCCGTCCCGGCGTCCGCCTCGACGGTCAGGAGCTGGTGCTGGCTGACGGGCGGCGCCTGCCCGTGCGCCTCCGGCTCCCGGGCTGGTGCAACCTGGCCAACGCGGCCATGGCGGCGGCTGCCGCCGCCCGCCTGGGTGTGGACCCCGCTGTCGCGGTGGGAGCCATGGCAGGGGTGGGCACCGTGGCCGGGCGCTACCAGGTCGTGGCCGTGGACGGCGTGGATGTCCGCCTCCTCCTGGCCAAGAACCCGGCGGGCTGGGCCGAGACGTTGGACCTGATCCGCCCGGCGCCCCTGCCCGTGGTGGTCGGGATCAACTCCCGGGTGGCCGACGGGCGCGACCCCTCCTGGCTGTGGGACGTCCCCTTCGAGCGCCTGCGGGGGCGCCCGGTCGTCGCCACCGGTGAGCGCGGCCTCGACCTGGCCGTGCGCCTCCGCTACGCGGAGGTGGACCACCGCTTCGTGGCCGGCTACCGGGACGCAGTGCGGGCCGCGGGCGGGCCCGAGGTGGACCTGGCCGCCAACTACACGTCGTTCCAGGACGCCCGGGCGGCGTTGGCGGCGGCCGGCGCCCGTGGCTGACCTCGTCTCCATCGCCCTGCTGTTCCCCGAGCTGCTCGGGACCTACGGCGACGGTGGGAACGCCGCGGTGCTCGCCGCCCGGCTGCGCTGGCGGGGCGTGCACGCCGAGGCGGTGGAGGTGGCCACCGGGGAGGCCGTCCCCACCTCGTGCGACATCTACCTGATGGGGGGCGGCGAGGACGGGCCGCAGACCCTTGCCGTCCGGGAACTCCAGGCCAGCGGGGCCCTGTCCCGGGCGGTCGACGGCGGCGCCGCGGTGCTGGCCGTCTGTGCCGGCTACCAGCTCCTCGGCCAGCGGTTCCTGGGACCAGGTGGCGCGCCGCACGACGGCCTGGGGCTCCTCGACTGCGCCACCGCTCGGGGCCGGGGCCCCCGGCGGGTGGGCGAGCTGGTGGTGGAGGCCGACGCCAGCCTCTCCCTTCCCACCCTCACCGGGTACGAGAACCACGCCGGGGTGACGACCCTCGGGCCGACTGCCCGGCCGCTGGGACGGGTCCTGGTGGGCCACGGCAACGAGGGCAGCGAGGGCACCGAGGGGGCGGTCAGCGGGCGGGTGGTGGGCACGTACCTGCACGGCCCCGCCCTGGCCCGCAACCCGGCCCTGGCCGATCTCATCCTCTCGTGGGTGGTGGGGCCGCTGGCCACCGTCGACGACGACGAGGTCGACGCCCTGCGGGCCGAGCGCATCGGGGCCGCCCGCCGCTCGCACCCCCTCGGCCGCCGCGGCCTGCGCTGGCGCCGGGGCGGGGACGGGCGCCGGGGGAGGCGCCGGGGCGGGGGCTAGTCGAGAACCTCGGCCAGGCGGGCGGCGAGCACGTCGTGGTCCGCCCGCAGGCGCTGCACCTCGGCGCGCACGTCGGCCAGGGCCGACTCCAGGGCCTCGATGCGGTCGCCCCGGGTGACGCGGGCGTGGTCGGCGGCGGGCGGCGGGCCGTCGTCGGGGGCCGGCTCGCCGCCCACCAGGTGGCCCCAGCGGGCCTCCTTCTGGCCCGGCGCCCGGCCGAGACGGGCCACGAGCGGCTCCTCGCGGGCGGCCAGTGCAGCTAGTACGGCCTCCACCTCGTCGACCTCGGCAAACGGGTGCAACCGCTCGGCCCGGGTGCGCAGCTCGGCCGCCGTCTGCCCGCCCCGCAGCAGGAGCACGGCCAGCACCGCCAGCTCCGGGTCGGCGAGGCTCCACGCCTCGTCGAGGACGTGGCGGTACTTGTCGGCCCGGTTGGACCGGCTGTACACGACCCGGAGGAGGCCGTAGGCCTTGAGATTCTCGATGGCGTTGGCCACCGTGGCCTCCGACAGGGCTACCACCGGCCACCGGTTGGTGGTCTGGTTGCAGGCCGAGAGGAGCCCGTTCATGGTGAGCGGGTAGTTGTCCGGGGTGGCACGCTCCTTCTCGAGCAGGCAGCCCAGCACACGCACCTGGACCGGCGACAGCTGCACCGGCGCAGCCTACGGCGACGCCGCGCCGGGAAAGACACTGCGTCCGACCCCGCCGTCCGGGTACCGCCGGCCACGCCCGTGGCCGCTGCCTTCGGGCCACGCCGGCCGGCGGGGTCGGTAGCGTTCGCGCCGTGCGCCACCACCTCCACGCCATCGTGCAGGTGGAGGTCGTCCTCCTGGCCATGGGCGCCGCCCTCCTGCTGGCCCTCACCTCGGTCGTCCAGCAACGGGCAGCGGCAGTGGTCCCCCACCACAAGTCGCTGCGACCCGGGCTGGTGGTCGAGCTGGTGCGCAGCCCACTGTGGGTGGCGGGGATGGCCACCGACGCCGGCGCCTACTTCCTTCAGTTCCTCGCCCTGCGACGAGGGACGCTCGTGCTCGTCCAGAGCGTGCTGGTCACCGGCCTGCTCTTCGCCCTGCCGTTCGGCGCCGCATGGTCGCACCGGCGGCTCTCCCGTTCCGACTGGCTGGGCACTCTGGCGGTGGTGGCCGGCCTCGCGGTCTTCCTGGTCACCGCCGGGCCGGAGCGGGGCCGGGGACAGCCGACCCCCGCCGGATGGGTCGTGCTCCTGGCCATGGTGGGGGTGGTCGTGGCCGTCCTCGTGCTGGCGGCGCCACCGGGGCCGAGCAAGGGACGCGGGCTATCGCTGGGCGCCGCCTGCGGGATCCTGTTCGGGCTCAACGCCGCCCTGACCAAAGCGTGCGCCGTCCTCCTCGACCACGGCGGCGTCGTCCACCTGCTCGGGTCGTGGCAGCTCTGGGTGCTGGTGGCGTCGGCCGCCTACGGGTTCCTCCTCTCCCAGAGCGCCTTCCAGGCCGGCCCCCTGGAGGCGTCATTGCCGGTGCTCACGATCAGCGACCCGTTGGTCAGCGCCGCCATCGGGCTCGGCGTCCTCCACGAGCACGTGGCCGCCGGCGCCGGCGCCGTCGCCCTGGAGGTGGCGGGCGCAGCGGCGATGGTGACGGGCGTCCTGCTGCTGGCCCGCTCCCCCCTGGTGGCGGCCACCGTGCTGGGCGGGCACGGTCCCGACCCCTCTCTCGTCGGCGAGCCGGAGTGAGCGGGGCGGCGCCCGGGTCCCTGCCCGGCGGCGGGAAGGGAGGGTCGGGTGGCGGGTCGGGCGGCGGGTCGGGCGGCGCGCCCCGGCGCGGCCCGCGGCACCCCGGGGCGCGGGGGGCGCTGGCCGCCGCCGCGGCGTGGACGGTCGGCCCCTTCGGGCTGAAGGACGTCTTCACCCTGGTCAACCTGGCCAGTGGCGTGGTGGGCGTCCACTATGCAGTGACGGGCCAGGTGCGGCGGGCCGGCTACGCGGTCATCGTGGGGTTCCTGCTGGGCGACCTCCTGGACGGGGCGGTGGCCCGGGCCACCGGCACCGGGAACCGCTTCGGTGGCCAGTTCGACACCATCACCGACCACTTCGTGCACATCGTGGTGCCGGGACTGGTGCTGTACCAGGTGTACGCCGGGGCCGGCCACGCCCCCCTGGGGGCGGTGGTCATGGGACTTCTGGTGGCCGCCGCCAGCGTGCGCCACTCGCTGTTCGCGGTCCGTGGCTTCGAGTACCCGCTGTGTTGGTGCGGGCTGCCCCGCACCATCGCCGGGTTCGGGGCCCTCTCCCTCCCGCTCTCACGGGTGTTCCCTCACCTGCCGGCGCCCTACGTCACCGGCGCGGTGGTGGTCGGGGGCATGTGCGTCCTGTGCGTCGTTCCCATCCCCTACATCACCCATCGGGGCCGGGCCCTGCAGTGGTACCTGAAGGTCTTCATCACCGTGTTCTTCGCCGGACTGCCCCTGTGCCTGCTGTTGGCGCGCAGCCTGTTCTTCGACCTGCTCCTGCTGGGAACCGCGTTCTACGCCGCCACCGGGTGGATCCCCCTTCACCCCGACGAGCGACGGGACTTCGCCGCCGAACGCCACCTGTGGGCGGCAGCCGTGGAGCGGTAGCAGCCCGCTAGGCGAAGAAGGAGGCGGCCGCTTCGCACACCCGGTCCACCACCGCCTCGGGCATGGCCGAGTGGAGCGGCAGTGAGACCACCTCGGCGGCGGCCCGCTCGGTGACGTCCAGGCACCCGCGCCGGCACGACTCGAACAAGGTCATGGTGTGGGCCGGCGTCCAGTGGATGCCGGTGTCGACGCCCAGGCGGGCGAGGTGGTCGCGGAAGGCGTCGCGACGTTCGGCGGCGACCCGCACGTAATAGAGGAAGGGGTTGAGGGCGCTGATGTCGGCGTCGGGGACGGTCAGGCCGTCGACGCCGGACAAGGCGGCCCGGTAGCGCTGGCAGGCCGCCTGCCGGGTGGAGCGGATGTAGTCGAGCTTCGCCACCTGGGCCAGGCCGATGGCGGCGTGCACGTTGGAAAGGTGGTAGCGGAAGCCGGGCGCGGTGGCGTCGTAGCTCCACAGCCGGGCATTCTGGTAGGTCACCTCGGCCGGGGCGGTCGAACCCAGGACCCGCATCTCCCGGGCCTGGGCCAGCTCCTCGTCGGAGCGGACGAGCACGGCCCCGGCGTCGATGCACGACACCGCCTTGACGGGGTCGAAGGAGAACATGCAGATGTCGGAGAAGCTGCCAACCATGGCGTCGCCGTCCGCCGCCCCGAACGAGTGGGCGGCATCGTGGACGATGCGCAGGCCGGAGCGCCCGGCCAGCTCGGCCAGCGCAGTGTGGTCACAGAGGTGGCAGCCGTAGTCGATGGGGATGACGGCCCGGGTACGGGGGCCCACCAGGGTGGCGGCCTTGGCCACGTCGATGCACAGGGTGGCGTCGTCGATGTCGCACAGGACCGGCTGGGCGCCCACGGCCAGAATGGCCTGCAGATCGGCGAGGTGGGCGAACGACGGCACGATGACCTCGTGGCCCGGGCCCACCCCGGCCAGCAGCAGCCCCACGTGCAGCGCCGCGTACCCGGTGCTGACCGCCAACACCCGGCGGGAGCCGGCGTCGACCGCCTTCTGCACCGCCAACTCGAACTCCTCGACCATGCTGCCCATCCCCAGCCAGCCGTGACGGAGGGCGCTGGAGGCCGCTTCGACCTCCTCCTCCTGGATCAGCGGCTTGTAGATGGGGATCCGGTCCATTGCGCCTCCACGCTCGCAGGCCCCTCCCGGTGCTGCCCCCCGGTCCGTCACCCTTGCTGCCACCCCGTTCATCTGAGCACACCCCAAGCGCCGACCACGCCCTCCCGGGGCGGACCGGCTGCGCCGGCCACACCGGGGCCGACGGCCCCGGCCCCGATCGGGACATGCCATGGTGGCAGACGGGACCGACCTTCGTCTTCCTGGCGGCGGCGACGCCGGCTGCTGGTCCGTGCCGACGCCGTTCGTGGCCCGGGCGCGGTGGAACGGAGATGGCGGCTGCCGACCTGCGGCGGGCCGTGATCGACGTCGTCGGGGGCTCCGGGGCCGCCCGGGCGCGGGTGGCGGCGGTAGCGGCCGAAGTTGCCGGCTTCGACGTGGGCCTCGTGGCGCCGGTGGCCGCCGCCGGGGCGGTGATGGGCCGGGTCTCGGCGACCGGCGCCCGCTGGTCGGGGCTGCCCGCCGGCATTCCGGTGAGGGTGGCGGGCCACGACCACCCGGTGGGGGCGGTGGGTGCCGGGCGGCGGCGAGATCCGCCGCTTCTCCCGGACGGGCCACCGGCTTCGGTGTGGGCCATCCTGCCCGACGCCCTGGCCACCTGCGCGGCCGAGGCCGCGAGAGGGTGACCGCCGTCGCCGGGCCCCGGCGACGGGTGGTGCTCATCGGCGGCGGCGCCCACCACGGGCCGGGCCCGGCCGCCCGGGTCCGGCGGCTGGCCCTGCCGGTATCGGTTGCCGCCGCCAGGAGCCGGTGGCCAGGGGCGCCGCCAGCTTCGCCAGCGTCGCCGCAGGCTGGTGGCCGAACGTGTTCAGCGCCGGCGATAGAAGGTCGCCCGCCAGCGGCCGGTGAGGGGGAAGCTGGCCACCTTCCCGGACGCCGCAACCAGCCAGCCGAGCACGCCGTCGACGTCGGCGTCGTCGGGCACCTCGGCCACCAGGCCCCGGGTGGGGTGGTCCTGGGTGACCCGCCAGCCGGCGGGAACGGGAAGGCCGGCATCAGCCAGGCGGCGCACGATCCGTCCTCCGGCCGCGTGCTGCACCCCGACGGTCGTGGGCTTGAACCCCTCACCGGCGGCCTCCCCCGGCAGCCAGGTGGCCAGGAGGGATTCGGGGCCGCGGGCCCCGAAGAACCGCAACAGGCCCTGACGGGGAGGCTCGACGCCCTCCGGAAGGATGGGCGACACGTTGACCCACCCCTGGCGGTCGGCGGCCAGCCTGCGCATGCGGCTCACCACAGCCTCGCGGTCGTCGGGGCGGAACACCACCTCGTCGGGCTCGTCCGCCACCGGCCGTCACCGTACCGCCGGGCCGAGGGCTTCCGGCGCGCCAGTCGGGGGGCTTCGGCACCGGGACTGGGTGCGCCGGGAGGGATGAGGGCGATCAGGCGGCGGACAGCGACGCCAGCAGGGCGTCCACCAGGCACTCGGGCGAGACGGCGACCGGTGCGGCCACGCCGGCCAGGGCGGCGGCGGCCCGTGCCCGCGCCGCCGGGTCGAGGGCCAGGAGGCCGACCAGGGCGGCGGGCTCCCACCGCAGGAGCGCCGCGCACTGGAACAGCGCCCCGGCCCGGGCCCGGTGCTGGCTGATTCCCACCACCTTCTTGCCGCCCAGCAGGAGCTCGCCGGGGCCCAGGCCGGCGAAGCACGCCAACCGCGACCACTCGGTGGCCACGAGTCGGCCCCGATGGACGGTGGCATGGAGGCCGAGGCGGGCGAGGGCCGACGCCCAGGCCTCTCCCAGCCAGTGGGTGGCCCGACCCACGTCCCGGTGCCAGCGATGGTCGTCGGCGGGGACGAACACGTCGACCCACACGGCCTCGCCGGGGCCGACGAGGACCGCTCCCCCGCCGCTGCGGCGGCGGACGACGTCCACGCCGGCGGCGGCCGCCACACGGGCGTCCACCACCGCCGGGTCCTGGGTGCTGCCGAGGACCAGCGCCGGGCCCGTCGCCGACACCACCCGGACGGCGGGAGTCCCGGCCTCGCCTCGGGCGGGCGCCGGCCACGGCCCTCCATGGGCCCCCGCCGCCGTCCCTTCCCACCACTCCACGGCCCACCGCCCGGCCCGGGCCGGCTCGCCGGTCAGGCCGACAGCGCCGTCCCCGCCTGGAGGTACTGCTCCCAGGTGGGGTGGACCGAGCCCACCGCCACGATGATCCACGTGAGCTCCTGGGGCGCCACCGGGCGCCGCCGCAGGGTCAGCCCCGTCTCGTGGACGAGCCGGTCCTCCTTGCGGGTGTTGCACGGGCGGCAGGCGGCCACCACGTTCTCCCACGTGTGCGTCCCGCCCCGGCTGCGAGGGATGACGTGGTCGATGTTCTCGGCCGCCGCCCCGCAGTACTGGCAGCGGTGATCGTCCCGGGCGAACACCGCCCGGCGGTTCAGGGCGGCCCGGGCCCGGAACGGCACCTTCACGAAGTAGGTGAGCCGGATCACCGACGGCTCGGGCAGGGCGGCCCGCTCCGAGTGGAACTGGCGGTCGGTGGCGTGGAGGACCTCGGCCTTGTGCTTGAGCACCAGCACCAGGGCACGCCGGGCGGGGACCACACAGAGGGGCTCGAAGGTCGCGTTGAGGACGAGGGCCTTCGACATCAGGGCGCCGCCGGTCGGGCCGACCGGCCCTGTGCTGCGATCCGTGCTGGTGGCTCGACCATCGGCCGCAAAGGGTATCGCGAGCCGCCTGCGTGCATGCCGGCAATCAGCCTGGTCAGCGACCGCCCGGCAGGCGGGTCCTACACGGGGGGCGGGGGCGGGCGGATCCCCGGGCCCCGGCGTGCGACCCGTGGCCAGAGCCGCCGCCGGCCGCTTCCCGCACTTGTCGAGCACCACTCGAGCCACGCCACCACGTCGCCTGCCTCGGGCGGGTGGTGGGGGTCGCCGTAGGCCGTGCGGGCCCGGAATGCCAACCACTCGGGGTCGGGCCGCGGGAGCGGCGGCCACCGGCGCCACCACCCCGGTCGAGCCAGTCGGAACGCCTGGGTGACGGCCACCGGCCACAACCGCGGACGGGTTGCCACCGCTGCCAGCACCGGCCACACCCACGGCCCCTGATCGGCGGGCGCCGACGGAGCGACGGTCAACACCGGCCCAGGCCCCGCCAGCCGACGGCGGCGGCGCCCACCAGCGGGCCGGCGTCGCCCAGGCCGGCGGGGACGATGCGGGTGCCGGCCGAGAAGTCGAGGCGGGCCCGGCGGTCGATCTCGGCCTGGGCGGCGGCGAAGAACGGCGCCCCGAAGCCCAGGGCCACCGACCCGGCCACCACCGCGAGCGGCAGGTCGAGGAGGTTGGCCACCGACGCCACCGCCCGCCCGACCATCGTGGCGGTGCGGGTCACGACCTCGGGCGTGGCCTCGGCCGGCGGGCGGCCGGTGGCGGCGGCGATGGAGGGGCCCGACGCCTCCGCCTCCAGGCACCCCCGGGCGCCACAGGCGCAGGTACGCCCCTCGGGCTCCACCATGAGGTGGCCGATGTGGCCGGCGTTGCCGCCGGCCCCGTCCAGCAGGCGGCCGTCGAGCACGATGCCGCCGCCGACGCCGGTGGACACGACCATGGCCAGGAAGTCGGAGGCGCCGGCCGCCGCGCCCCGCCACCCCTCGCCCAGGGCCAGGGCCTTGGCGTCGTTGTCCACGAAGGTGGGCAGGCCGGTGGCCTCGCCCAGGCGGGCCCGCAGGGGGAAGTCGCGCCACGCCCCGATGTTGAGGGGCGACACGGCTTCGCCCCCCGGGGCCATCGGGCCGCCACAGCCCACTCCGCACACCGCCACCTCGCCGTTGCCGGCCACTGCGTCGGCCACCGCCAGCAGGCGATCGAACACCTCCTCGGCGTCGTCGGTGACGGGCGTGGGCCCGGCGGCCCGGGCCACCACCTCACCGTCGGCCGTCACCAGGGCGGCCGCCAGCTTGGTGCCGCCCACGTCGATCGCCAGGGCCAGGTCGATGCCCCCCACCGTAGGGGCGGCCAGCCCGGGCCGGCGAGGATCCCCTCCCCGTGAACCCGCCAGCCGGTCGCCGCCCCGGCGGACCGTAGGGGCGACCCGTCCGGCCCGCCCGTCGCCGCCCCGCCGGGGCGCCACCTGCCGGCCCAGGGCCCGGGTGCTTTCGTCGACGACACGGCAGTACGCTGGCCCGAGTCGTCGCACGCAGAGCGGTCGCCCCGGCCCGGACCGGGGGCAGGAGGCCCACCCGCAGCCGTGTCCAGGTCACCAGCCGTCGCCCGCTCCGCGCAGTCCTTCTCCCAGGGCTTCGACGCCGTCGTCGCCAACGTGGCGGCCGTCATCCAGGGCAAGAACGACGCCATCCGGCTGGCCCTCGTGTGCCTGGTGGCCGAGGGCCACCTCCTGATCGAGGACGTGCCCGGCGTGGGCAAGACCAGCCTGGCCAAGGCCATGGCCGCCAGCATCGACTGC
Organism: Acidimicrobiales bacterium; assembly: GCA_046263055.1. Taxonomy (GTDB): domain Bacteria; phylum Actinomycetota; class Acidimicrobiia; order Acidimicrobiales; family AC-14; genus DATAQC01. Next base: position 54,704 of record JBHELO010000014.1, read on the forward strand.
ACCTGGGGCCGGGTGCAGTTCACCCCCGACCTGCTCCCGTCCGACGTCACCGGCGTCACCGTCTACAACCGGGGCACGGGCGCCTTCGAGTTTCGCCCCGGGGGCATCTTCGCCAACGTGGTGCTGGCCGACGAGATCAACCGGGCGTCGCCCAAGACCCAGTCGGCCCTTCTGGAGGCCATGGAGGAACGGCAGGTGACGGCCGACAACGCCACCTACCGGCTGCCGTCGCCGTTCATGGTCATCGCCACCCAGAACCCGATCGAGCACGAGGGCACGTTCCCGCTGCCCGAGAGCCAGCTCGACCGCTTCCTGATGCGCATCCGCATCGGCTACCCGGCCCGCCTGGCCGAGCTGGCCATCCTCGACACCCACGGGGCGGCCGAGCCCGCCCTGGCCTCCATCGGCCCGGTGCGGTCGGCGGCCGACATCGAGCAGATGATCGCCGCCGCCCGGGCCATCCACGTGGCCCCTAGCCTCAAGGGCTACATCGTCGACCTGGCCGACGCCACCCGCCGCCGGCCCGAGCTGGCCCTCGGCGTGTCGCCCCGGGCCGCTCTCGGCCTGCTGCGGGTGGTGCGGGCCCGGGCCGCCGCGGTGGGACGCGACTACGTGGTGCCCGACGACGTCAAGGCCATGGTCGTGCCGGTGCTCGAGCACCGCCTGGCCCTCACCCCCGAGGCCCAGATGCGGGGCACCGGCCGGGCCGAGGTGCTGGCCGACGTGCTGGCCACCGTCGCCGTGCCCAGCCGGGGCGGGGCCTAGGAGTGCCCACCCGGCGGGGCTGGGCGCTGGGGGCGGGCGCCGTGGTGCTGGCCGCCGCCGGCCGCCTGCTCGGGATCTACGAGCTGTTCGTGCTGGCCGCCGGGGCCGGCGGCCTCCTCCTGGCGGGGGCGGTCACGGTGGCCACCCGTGCGGTGGACCTCGACGCCAGCCGGACGGTGCGCCCCATCCGGGTCTACGCCGGGGGGAACAGCCGGGTCGAGCTGGCCATCCGCAACCGCGCCCGACGGCCGTCGCCGGTGGTCACCGTGCGCGACTCCTTCTCCCGGGCCACCACCGCCGGCGCCGATCCGGGCGCCCGCCGCCAGGCCCGGCTCCTGCTCGCCCCACTGGTGCCGGGCCAGGAGGACCGGGCCAGCTACCGGCTGCCGGCCGAGCACAGGGGAATCTTCTCGGTGGGGCCCCTCGAGGCCGAGGTGGGCGACGCCTTCGGCCTGTGGTCGAAGGTGGCCACCATCGCCCCCGCCATCGAGCTGACCGTGTACCCGCCGGTGGAGGCGGTACCCGCCCTCGCCCACGCCCAGGGCGACGACCCCACCGCAGGAGCGCCCCGGCCGGCCACCGTCGGCCCCACCGGCGAGGACCTCTACGGCCTCCGCCCCTACCAGGTGGGCGACGACCTCCGTCGGGTCCACTGGCCATCGACCGCCCGCACCGGCGACCTGGTCGTGCGCCAGCTGGAGCTTCCCTGGCAGGGCCGGGCCACCGTGCTCCTGGACGTGCGGGCGAAGGTCCACTCCGACGCCAGCATGGAGGCCGCCGTCTCCGCGGCGGCCAGCATCGTGAGCGCGTCGTGGGCGGGTGGGGCGCTGGTCCGCCTGGCCGCCACCGACGGCACCGACTCCGGCTTCGCCGCCGGCCACGCCCACTTCGAGGCGGTCATGGAGCACCTGGCGGTGGTCGGCCTGGGCCGGGTCGACGGGCTCGACGCCGCTGTGGCCAGCCTCCACCGGGCCGGCAACGGCGGGGCCATCGCGGTGGTGACCACCTCGGCCGCCCCCGCCGCCGACCTGGAGCGGCTCGCCGGGCTGTCCGGCCGGTTCGGGTCGCTGACCCTGGTGGTGGTGGAAGGGCCGCCGGTCCGCTCCCGCCCGGGGCCCGGTGGGTCCTCCCCGCCCGGGGGCGCGCGGGCGGGGCCGGGGGCCCACGGTGGCGCCCGCGCCGGCGGCCTGGCCCTGGTGCGGGTGGCGGCCGGCGGCGCCCTGGCCCCGGCGTGGGAGGCGGCCGCCGGCCGGCGGCCGGCGGGGAGCCGCCGGTGAGCACGCGCCTGGCACTGCCGCCCCGCCCCGTGCCCCCGCCAGCGGGCGGGGACATCACGCCGGGTCCGGCCCGGTCCGCCGCGACCTCCCGCTCGGCGGCCGGATGGGCGCCGGCGGGCTCGGAGGTCGCCCTGCTGGCGGTGACGGCGGCGGCCGTCGTCGGGTTGTCCCGGCTGTTCTCCGACGGGGACTTCCTCGGCCCCTGCCTGGTGGCGGCGGTGGGGGGCCACGGGCTGGCCTCAGGCCTCCGTCGCCGCCGAGTGAACGCGGTGGCCGCCACCGTCGCCTCGGGCATCGGCCTGCTGGTGGTGTGCGGTTGGGTCGTCGAGTCGCGCAGCCTCACCCTCGGCCTCCCCCTGGCCGGCACCTGGCACGCCATCCGCGCCGACCTGGGATCGGCTGCCACCCGGTTCGGCCAGGTCCGGGCCCCCACGCCCGCCGTCCCCAGCTTCATCCTGGCGTGCGTGATCGCCACCTGGGTCGTGGCCGTGGCCGCCGACGCGTTCGCCTTCCGGGCCCGGACCCGCTTCGAGGCCCTGGCCCCGTCGTTCGTCCTCTTCCTCTTCGGAGCGGTGGTGGGCGCCGAGCAGTTCCGGCTCGCCACCAGCGGCCTGTACCTGGCCGCCGTGCTCGTGTTCGTGGTGGCAGCCGACGCCTCCCGTCGGCCCGCCCCGGCGTGGTTCGGGGGCCGGGCGGGCGACGGCGACCGGGCCCTCCTGCGCTCGGGCCTGGCCACCGCCGTGGTGGCGGTGCTGGTGGCCATGGTGGCCGGCCCCCGCCTGCCCGGCGCCTCCGACCTCGGCCTGCTGGGGTGGCGCAACGGGTCCGAGCGGTCGTCGGGGTCCCGCACCACCATCAGCCCGCTGGTCGACATCCGCAACCGCCTCATCGACCAGTCGGGCGTGGAGCTCTTCACCGTCGACAGCCCGGTGGCCAGCTACTGGCGGATGACCTCGCTCGAGCGCTTCGACGGCACCATCTGGTCGTCGGTGGGCAGCTACCAGCCGGCCAAGGGCCACCTGCCCACCGGCCCGCCCACCAAGTCGGCCGACGAGCTGGTCACCCAGCAGTTCGACGTGGAGTCCCTGTCCGCCATCTGGCTCCCCGCCGCCTACCAGGCCCGCCGCCTGGACGGGGTCAGCCGGGTGCGCTGGGACCCCGACTCGTCGAGCCTGCTCACCGACGCCGACACGTCCGACAAGCTCCGCTACACCGTGCAGTCGGCCCTGCCCAAGCTGGACGCCGCCCAGCTCGACACGTCCCCGGCGTCGCTCTCCTCCGACATGGCCGCCCGCTACCTCGACCTCCCGTCCGGCTTCCCGGCCCGGGTGCGGGCTCTGGCTGCGACGGTGACCAAGGGCACACCTGCCACCTGTCAGGCCCTCGGGTGCTCGGCCGCCGAGCGGGCGAGCGGCACCCTCACGCCGTTCCATCAGGCCCGCGCCCTCCAGGACTGGTTCCGGGCCGACTTCCAGTACGACCTCACGGTGCCCGCCGGCCACGACGACTCCGCCATCGAGCACTTTCTCTTCGACACCAGGCGCGGCTACTGCGAGCAGTTCGCAGGGTCGTTCGCGGCCATGGCCCGGGCGCTCGGGCTGCCCAGCCGGGTGGCGGTGGGCTTCACGCCCGGCACCAAGGGCGACGACGGCAAGTGGCACGTGACCGACCGGGAGGCCCACGCCTGGCCCGAGGTCTGGCTCGCTCCCTACGGGTGGGTGGCATTCGAGCCCACGCCCACCCGTGCCATCCCCGGCGCCGACGCCTACACCGGCCTGAACGGGGCGTCGGCCAGCACCGGCACGGACGCCGCCGGGGCCACCGCCGCCACCTCGGCCACCACCGCGCCACCCTCCGCCGGCGCCGGCCCCGACACCACCGAGGCCGCCGCCCCCCAGGGCTCGGCCACCACCGGCAGCGGGCGCTCGGGGCTGCCGCTGCCCTCCCCGCTGGGCCTGGTGGCGGCCGCTGTCGTGCTCTACCTGGTGGCCGTCCCATTGGCCCACCGCGCCCGGCGCGCCCGCCGCCGGGCCGGAGCGTCGGGCCCCACCGGGCGCGTCCTCGCGGCGTGGGCCGACGTCCAGGACGACCTGGCCCTCGCCGGCGTCGGCCGCCGCCCGGCGGAGACGGCCACCGAGTACGCGGCCCGGGCCCGGTCGGGCGCCGCCGGCATGGGGCCGGCGGTGTCGGACCTGGCCGGCTACGTGTCGGCCGCCGCCTTCTCTCCCACTGGGGCGGACGAGGCCACCGCAGCCCGCGCCGAGGCCTCGGCCCGGGCCGTACACGACGAGGTGGCCTGCGACGTGCGGCCGAGCCGCCGGGCGGCCCGCTCTCTCGACCCCCGGCCCCTCGTCGGGGCCGGCGCGGCCGCCGTCCGGGCCCGGCGCCGAGCCCGCCCACCGGACTGAGGTTCGTCGTCAGCGAGGCGCGGCCCACGGTGGCACGACTGCGCCCGGCGGCTCGCCGCCGCCACTTCCCGGAGGTGGCTAGTCGCGCTTGAAGCGCTTGCGGATCCGCTTGCCGGCGTCGCCCATGGCCTCGCGGAAGTTGTGCGTCTTCATGCTGTCGGACACCTGACGCCACCCGGCCCGGCCCATCTTGCGCAGGTTGCGCAGGAAGACGATGGCCGAGCCCAGCATCACCAGGAAGCCGGCGAAGCCCAGGACCAGGGAGGAGGCGAAGGCCACCAGGAGGACGGCGAAGCCGACGAAGAAGCCGGCGGCCGCCCACTTCAGGTTGCGGCCGGCGTGGCGGTAGAGGGTGGTCTTGCCGACCTCACGCGCGAACGCGGGGTCGCTCTCGTAGAACTGCTGCTCGATCTCGTGGAGGATTCGCTGCTCGTCCTCGGAAAGCGGCACGTCTACCCTCTCAACGTCCCTGCTCCTGCGGCAGGAGCCAATCTTCGCACAGCCCGAGCAGGTCGACAACGCGATGACGGGGTCCCCGGGCCATCAGCCTAGACCTCCTTCCGGCACTTGCGGCCCGGCCGGTCCCCACTGCTGGTCCCCCCGCCGGCGGACCTCCAAACCCCGCTCTCCCACCAGCGAGGCGGGGCCCACGGCCCGGTCGCCGAAGCGCCCGCGGACGGCGTCGACCGCCCTCGCCACGCCCTCGCGGCGGTGGCCCGAGGCCATCACCTGGTCCAGGCTGAGCTGGCGCCCGGTGGCCGCCACCAGGTTGGAGGCGCTAACCCCGAGGAGGCGCACGCCGGGTGACGGGTCCACACCGTCGAGCAGGGCCCGGGCCGCCTCGGCCACCGCGGGACCGGTGTCCACCGGCTCTGGCTCGGTGTGGGAGCGGGTGATCGTGCGGAAGTCGCCGAAGCGGACCTTGAGGGTGACCGTCCGCCCGGCCAGGCCGGCGGCCCGCAGGCGGGCGGCCACCGCGTCGGACAAGCGCAGGACCTCCCGGCCGAGGGTGTCCAGGCTGTGGTGGTCGGTGGCGTAGGTCTCCTCGTGGCCGACGGACTTGGGCGCCCGGTCGGCCGTTACCGCCCGCCCGTCCCGGTTGGCGGCCAGGTCGTGCAACGACCGGCCCAGCGACGGCCCCAGCGCCCCCACCAGGGTCTCGACGGGCATGGCCGCCAGGTCGCCGACGGTCTGCACGCCGAAGCGCTCCAAGCGGCGGCGGGTGGCCGGCCCCACGCCCCACAGGGCGCCCACCGGGTGGGCGTGCAGGAAGGCCAGCTCCTCGGCCGGGGGCACCACCCGGACACCGGGACCGGGCACCGGCCCGGCCACGGAGGCGGTGGGCTTGGCCGCCTCCGACGCCAGCTTGGCCACCAGCTTGGTGGTGGCCACCCCCACCGACGCCCACAGGCCCAGCTGGTCGTGGACCCGGGCCCGGATCCGAGCGGCGATGGCGGGCGCCGGTCCCGACAGCCGGCGCACCGACGAGACGTCGAGGAAGGCCTCATCGAGGGCGATGCCCTCCACCACCGGCGTGAACGAGGTGAGGATGTCGTTGAACCGGCGGCTGACCTCGGCGTAGTCGGCGTAGCGGCCGGCCACGAACACGGCGTGGGGGCACAGCTTGCGGGCCCGGGCCGACGGCATGGCCGAGTGGACGCCGTAGGCCCGGGCCTCGTAGGAGGCGGCAGCCACCACCCCGCGGCCGCCCGTGCCGCCCACGATCACGGCCTTGCCGGCCAGCGACGGGTCCCGCAGGACCTCCACGGCGGCGAAGAAGGCGTCGAGGTCCACGTGGACGATGGTGAGGGCCGAGACCTGGTCGTCGCCCCCGTCGGTGGCCCCGGACGCGGGGGCCGGGACCGTTGCCCGGGGTGGCACCGCGGGAGAGGGAGCGGGCTCCGTTGCCCGGGGTGCGACCGCGGGAGAGGGAGCGGGCTCGGTTGCCCGGGGTGCGACCGCGGGGGCGGGGGCGGGCTCGGTTGCCCGGGGTGCGACCTGGGGAGCGGGAGCGGGCTCGGTTGCCCGGGGTGCGACCTCGGGGGCCGGGGTCGGCGTCGGCTCGGGGGCTGTTCCTCGGGCACCCGACGGCGGCCGGCCGGTGGTCGGTGGCGTGCGCGCCGGCACGGTCACGACGTCCGGCCGCGCCGCAGGAGCCGGTCCCGGACGCCCCACCAGCTGACGAGGCCCAGCGCCTCGACCACGATGGTGGACGACATCTTCGACGTGCCGCGTTCGCGGTCGATGAACTCGATGGGGACCTCCACGATGCTGCCGCCGGCCCGGGCCACCCGGTAGGCCATCTCGATCTGGAAGCCGTAGCCGTCGGCCCGCACGGTGTGGAGGTCGATGGATGCCACCACCGACGACCGGTAGGCCCGGTAGCCGGAGGTGGCGTCGTTGACGGCGAGCCCGAGCACGGCCGCCGCGTAGCGGTTGCCCCAGCGGGACAGAGCCCGCCGCCGCCACGACCAGCGGGGGATGGACCCGCCGGGCACGTAGCGGGAGCCGACGGCCAGGTCGGCTCCGCCCTCGACGGCCCCCAGCAGGGAGGGCAGGGCGGCGGGATCGTGCGACAGGTCGCTGTCCATCTCCACGAGGACCTCGTAGCCGCGGTCCATGCCCTCGGTGAACCCGGCCCGGTAGGCGCTGCCGAGGCCAGCCTTGGCCGGCCGGCGCAGCACGTCCACCCCGCCCAGCTCGTGGCCCACCACTTTGGCCACGTCGGCGGTGCCGTCGGGGCTGGCGTCGTCCACCACCAGCACGTCGGCGCCGGGGGCGGCGGCCCGCAGCCGGCGCAGCACCTCGGCGATGTTGTCCGCCTCGTCGTACGTCGGCAACACCACCAGGGTGCGAAGCGTCATGTGGGGCCTCCGGTGCCCGAGCCTACGATGCCCCGATGGCCGACGAGGGGCACCCGTCCCCGCCCGAGCGGGGGCCGACGGCGCTGCCCGGCGTGGGGCCCCGGGTGGTGGCGTTCGTGGTCATCATCGTGGGCGGGTTGTCGGGCCTGGCCATCGGCGTGGCCCTGGTCCGCGTCCAGTGCACGGGCGACTGCTCGGTCCCCGAGGGCCTGGGCGCGCTGGTCGGCGGGGTAGGGGCGGCCCTGGGCGTGGCCGTCATCGCCGTGCTCGTTCTCCGGGCCATGGGCGAGTGGCAGGCCAGCCCCGAGGCGCGCCGCTGAGCCATCACCCCCGAGGTATCGACCGCCCGAGGGGCCGGCTGAAGGTGCGTCCTGTCGGAGACCCCGGCCAATCGTGATGGCCGTCGTGGGAACGTAGGGCGCCCCGAACGCGCCTGGACGCACGCCGGGGCGCGCTTCTACAGCGGCTCGTCTCCGGGGAAGGGCGGCGCTACGCCGCGGGGAACGGCCCCGGCGTCGGCCACTGCCGAGGCGAGCCGGGCGAGGATCGTCAGGTCCACGTGCAACGCCACGCGGTCGATCCTCCTCACACGAAGCGGGAGCATCGCCCACTCGTGCTTCAAGCGCCCGAGCTCACGCTCAACGGCCGCACGGCCCCGGTACATGCCCATCCATGGTGCCGTCTCCCAAGGGACCAGCCATTTACGAAATCCTGATACCTGACCAACGCCGATGTGTTTCGCCGATCTCTCCGAGGGGTCAGGGCGCCACAGGCCTTCGACCCGGCTCCCCCGCGTCGACGCGATGCCAGCCTCTTTCGAGCCGGGCGCGCCAGGTGCCAGGACCGAGACCACCTGCGCGGTCCCGGCATCACCAGCCAGCGGGCCTGTATTTCAACTGCCCAGGTGGTTTCGGCCTGGGCGGCTACGACATTTAGGGTCCCTCCTAGGGGTCCACCACCTCGGTGAGGGGCCTCCGTAGGGTTCGCCGGGTCGGTTCTTCTGGTTCGGCTGGGACTGCGACCGGAGCGCGGCGGCTCGACTCCTTACCGCTGATCGTCGAGTCGGACGAACCCCTCGGCACACGTGCATCCCTGTTCAGGAACTCGGGGCCGCGGCGAGACGGACCCCTGCTTGTGGAATGTCCGGATGGACACGACCCTCACGGAAGTGTGCGGAGCCAGCACTGGGAGGACCGGCGATAAGGAGCGACGAGGAAGGGGAGGAAGAAGTGGGACAGACAATCAGGTTGGGCATCGACGTGGCCTGCCGGGCCGACCACCAGGCGAGCTGCGCCGACGGCGCCGGCGAGTTCCTGTGGTCGGGCTGGGGGTTTCGGACCACGCCGGCCGATCTGGAGCGGCTGTGGGCCAAGGTGCCCGCCGGCGTCGAAGTCACTGTCGTCCTGGAGCCGACCCGCAACGCCTGGGTGCCCCTGGCGGGGCTGCGGGCTCGGGGGGCGAAGGTGGTGATGGTGCCGCCCGAGCAGTCGGCCGACCTGCGGGACTACTACAACAAGCACACCAAGACCGACCGGCTCGACTCCCGCATCCTGGCCCGGTTGCCACTCCTGCATCCCGACGGGCTGCGCTCGATCGACCACCTGGGCCCGGCCGAGCCCCTGCTGCGGGCGGTACGTCTGCGCTCCAGCCTGGTCAAGCGCCGCACCGCCACCGCCCAGCGCCTCGACGCCCTGGTCGAGCTTCTCGGGCCGTCGTGGGGCGACGTCCTGGGCACCGGCGACTACAACAAGAGCTCCCTGGCGTGCTGGAGCGCTACGCCGATCCGCGGGCGCTGCGGAAGTTGGGCCGCAAGCGGCTGACGACGCTGCTCATTCGGGCCAGCCGGGGGGCGTGGCGGGAGGCCAAGGCGGACGAGCTGCTGGCCGCAGCCGAGGAGTCGATCGAGCTGTGGGCCGCCGGAGGACTCGACTTCGAGGAGCTGGCCGGCGACATCGCCACCGAGGTGCGGCTGCTGCGCAACCTCAACGGTGAGATCCCAGCCATGGAGGACCGCATGGAGGCGCTCTATGACGAGGCTGACCCCAAGGGCATCGTCGTCTCCACCCCCGGGATCGGGGTGACTCTGGCCGCGGGCATCCTGGGCCGCCTCGGCGACCCCAACCGCTTCACCAACCTGGCCGGGGTGCGCTCCTACACCGGGATCGTGCCCAAGATCGACCAATCCGGGCTTGCCAACCGCCACAAAGGTGTGACCAAAGCGGGCGACCCCGGGCTGCGGGAGGCGCTGTTCCTGGCCGCCGACCTGGCCCGCAAGGTCGACCCCACCCTGGCCGATCGCTATCACCGCCTGGTGGTCAACGAGGGCCGCCACCACACCTCGGCCGTCTGCACCCTGGCCGCGGTCATGGCCACCCGCATCGCCGCGTGCTGGCGCCGGGATGAGCACTACACCCTGCGAGACGTGGACGGCTCCGAGATCACCGAGGCCGAGGGGCGCAAGATCTGTGCCGAGCGCTACAAGGTCTCAGCCGAAGTTCGGGCCGCCCGCCGGCGAGCGGGCAAGACCCTGCACCAGAAGAGGCGGGCGGGTCGGGGCGGTAAGGAGTCGACCAAGGCCGCTCCGGCGTCCGACCCGCCCCCGCCGAGAACGCTATTCCGGTGGCCGGCGCCGCTTGACACTCACCGTCTGTCACCCTTTCCGACATGGCCGACGAAGTTCGCGTCCCACAGTCCGAGCTGATCGCGGTGTCCCGCCTGCTTTGGGACATCGGCAGCCAGGAGACAACGTCACACCGCCACAGGGTCGATTGCTTCCACTGGGGCGGGGTATTCGACCACCGCGCCGGACTGCCGCCGTGGCCTTCGCCCGGCGCGCCTACCGACGACATGGTCGAGTTCTACGAGGGCGTCGGACGTCATGTTCGGAGCGTCATCGAGGAGCTTCGTCGGGTGGTCCCCAACGAAGGACTCGAACCAGAAACCCCTTGACTCCGGTTAGGGTCCGCGCGCCGATTAGCCGCGCGATGTAGCCTTGCGGTGTGGAGCTTGGCGAGGAGGGCCTGAGCCGGTTCTTCTCGCTGACATCGCCGTTCCTCGACGAGCGCCAGCGGCGGCTGCTGGCGGCGGCAATGGCCGAGGTGCTGGGGCGGGGCGGCCAAGCGAGGGTGTCGGAGGCGGCGGGGATCAGCCGCAACACGGTGATCGCCGGCACCAAGGAACTGGCCGAGGGGCCGGGCCTGCAGGCTCGGGTCCGCCGGCCGGGAGCGGGGCCCAAGCGCAAGGTCGACCTCGACGCCGAGCTGTTGGTGGTACTCGACTCGCTGGTGGAGCCCGAGAGCCGGGGCGACCCCATGAGCCCGCTGCGCTGGACGCTCAAGTCGACCAGGACGCTGGCCTCCGAGCTCACCCGCCTCGGTCACCAGGTGGGGGCCAACCTGGTCGGTGACCTGCTGCACTACCTGGGCTACAGCCTCCAGGCCAACGCCAAGGTGACCGAGGGCGCCCAGCACCCTGACCGCGACGCCCAGTTCCGCTACATCAACGACGCCGCGGCCGAGCACCTGGGGGCGGGCCAGCCGGTGATCAGCGTCGACTGCAAAAAGAAGGAGCTCGTCGGCGACTACGCCAACGGTGGCGCCGAATGGGAGCCCGAAGGCAAGCCCACGCGCGTCGGCGTGCACGATTTCCCCGACCCCGAGGTCCCCAAGGCCATCCCCTACGGCGTGCTCGACGTCGGCGCCAACGAAGGCTGGGTCAACGTCGGTGACGACCACGACACCCCCGCCTTCGCCGTCGCTTCCATCGCCCGGTGGTGGGAGCGGATGGGCCAGTCCCGCTATCCCCGGGCCACCCGGCTCATGATCACCGCCGACGCCGGCGGGTCGAACAGCTACCGCTCCCGGGCCTTCAAGGTCGAACTGGCCAAGCTGGCCGCCGCCATCGGTCTGGTGATCACCGTCTGCCACATGCCGCCGGGCACCAGCAAGTGGAACAAGATCGAGCACCGCCTCTTCAGCTTCATCTCGATGAACTGGCGGGACAAGCCGCTCACCACCTACCGGACGGTCGTGCAGCTCATCGCGGCCACGACAACCCGGACCGGTCTTCGCGTCGAGGCCGACCTCGACACCGGCTCGTATCCCACGGGCGTGAAGATCACCGACACCGAGCTTCGAGCCGTTCCCCTCCGGGCACACGAGTGGCACCCAGACTGGAACTACTCGATCCT
>JBHELO010000015.1:0-6748 GCA_046263055.1 Acidimicrobiales bacterium
ACCTGGGACGGCACGAAATGGCAACAGCAACCCCCGGGCCCCACGGACCCACCCCCCCTCGCCGCCGCCGCCTTCGGGTATGACGAAGCCTCGAAGGAGCTGGTGCTGTTCGGGGGCTACGGGGTCGACGGCGCCCTCCGCGCCGACACGTTCACGTGGGCGGATGGGTGGTCGACGGGCACCGTGCCGCCACCCTCGGGCCTGATCCCTCGGAGCTCGGCGGGCGTGGCCTACGACGAGGCAGGGGCCCGGCCCGGGCTGGTGATGTTCGGAGGCTTCGGTGAGTTCCCGACGCCCGGTGCCGACCCGAACACGCCCCCGACCTCGTATGGCCCGCTTCCCGACTTTCCCGTTGGCACTGACGAAACGTGGATATGGGCGAGCGGCTCGTGGCAAAAGCCCACGAGCGATCCGTTCACGTTCCCTGGGGCTCGCTACGGCATGGTCGTCGTGCAGCAGCCGACCGCGGGACGGCCTGACGCCCGTCACACCGTGATGATCTTCGGCGGCCTGGACACGTCCGGCTACCTCGACGACACCTGGACGTGGGACGGGACGGATCCCACGGTGACCACCACCTCCACCTCCACCTCCACCTCCACGTCCACGTCCACGTCGACGTCCACCTCCACGTCCACCTCAACCACGTCGACGGTGCCGCCTCCGGTAGCGGCCACGTTCCCGGTGGTCACGAAGGTAACGCCGGTGTCGGGGCCGACGACGGGCGGGACCCGAGTGGTGTTGCGGGGCACGCGGCTGTCGGGTGCAACCAAGGTGGACCTCTCGCCCGACGGCCCCACCGTCGAGTGCGGGGCGGCTGCCCCCTGCCAGGCCGTGAGCGACACCGAGGTCCAGCTCACGACGCCGCCCCATGAACGTGGGACGTTCGACGTGCGGGTCACGACCGCGGCTGGTCGCTCCCCGGTGGTGCGCACGCCGGGCGGTGACGACGACGAGTTCACCTACACGCCGGACGCCACCCCCTCGGGCAACACCGGGTTCAACGGTGGGGCGGGAGGGTTCGACGCCGGCTCGGGCACGCCGGCCCCGCCGGGTGGGTTCAGCTCCGCCCCGGTGCCGGGCAGCGGCTTCCTGCCCGGTACCGGGTTCAACGTTGCCCCGGGGGCGGTGCCCACGCCGGGCGGCGGTGGGGGCGGGGCGGCCACCTCGACCGGTGTGAGCCAGGGGTTGGCCGGCCCCCCGGCCGGCGGCGCACCACCGCCTGCTCCTGCCGCGCCCACGCCGGGGTTCGTGCCGCCCGCCGGCAGCTCCCCGCCGGCGCCTGCCGCCGGCCCCGTCCCCGACGTCGGGGGCGCCAGCCCCGCCGCCCACTACAACATGGTGGCCAAGGCCGACGACGAGGAGGCCAACCTCATGGCCGCCGCCGCCGGCATCCTGTTTCTCGGCTCGTGCGCGGGGCTGGCCCGGCGCCGCCACCGGCCCGGCCCCGCCGTGGCCCCGGCCTACGCCTACGAGGGATGAGTCCTGGGCGGCGGCGGGCCCGTCCCCCGCCGCCGCCGTGATCTGGTCGTCAGGCGGCGGATGCCACCTGGCGCAGGGCGGGGGCCAGGCCGACGACGGTGTCGGTCGGGGCGCCCCAGGACTCGCCCTCCTGGCCGTCGTGGGACTCCCACAGGTACCAGCCGCCGCCGGCCGGCCGGTAGACGGCCAGGTCGGCCTTGGCGTCGCCGTCGTAGTCGCCGGGCACGGGCACGTCGCCGGAGGTGCCCCAGGCGGTGGCCGAGGTGGCGCCGCTGCTGTGGCGCACGTACCAGGTGCCGGTGGAGGGGCGGAAGACGGCCAGGTCGGCCTTCCCGTTGCCGTCGTAGTCGGCGGGCAGGGGCAGGTCGCCCGACTCCCCCCACGACAGGGTGGTGTCGGCGCCCGCGCTGCCGTGCACGTACCAGGTACCGGTGGAGGGCCGGAAGACGGCCAGGTCGGCCTTGCCGTCGCCGTCGTAGTCGGCGGGCACCGGGATGTCGCCGGCCTGGCCCCAGGCCACGCCGTAGCCGCTGCTGGTGGAGGTCAGGTAGACGTACCACGCCCCGGATGAGGGCCGGTAGATGGCCATGTCGGTCTTGCCGTCGCCGTCGTAATCGCCGGGCACGGGCACGTCGCCCGCGGTGCCCCACGTCTGGGCGGTGTCGCCGCCCGAGCTGAGGTGCACGTACCAGGCGCCGGTGCCGGTCACGAACTCGGCGGCGTCGGTCTTGCCGTCGCCGTCGTAGTCACCGGGTACGTCGGTGGCGCCGGAGACGCCCGACCCGATGCCCATCGTCCCGCCTGAGCTGCGGCTCACGTACCAGGTGTTCTGCGACGGCCGGGACACCGCGGGGTCGCTCCTGCCGTCGCCGTCGTAGTCGTCGGCACGAGCCGGGTGGACGAACGTGGCGGCGGCGTTGGCGTCGAGGCAGGAGGTCACGCTCACGCCCTTGTTGTTGGAGTCGCCGGTGAAGCTCGCCCGCCACTTGTAGGTCCCCGAGCGGGTGGGCAGGAAGGCTCCCGAGTCGTAGGTCCCGTCGCCGTTCACGGCCACGCTGGCGCTGTAGGCGGCGGGGCCCGAGCAGAACGTGTCGCCGGGGGCGCTGGCCGTGAAGCTGAGCGTGCCGGTGGGACGGACGCCGCCGGCCACCGTGGCGGTGGCGTGGAGGGCGGAACCGTCCTGGTGCACCGACGTGATGTTCATGATGACGCGGGCCGTGTCCACCACGACTGCAGCCGCAGGCGCGGAACAGGCGGTGGGCCCGACCGCGCTGTAGAGGAGGTCACCGCTGTAGGTCTCGGTCCAGTGGTAGGTGCCGGCCGTGGTGGGCGTGAAGCGGGCCGAGTCGATCGACGTGGCGGCCACGGCCACGGTGGACGTGAAGATCGGCGACGCCGTGCACGACGGGTCGGTGGGCCCGAACAGGTCGTAGGTCATGGTCCCCGTCGGCAGGAGCGACGCACCGAGGAGGTTGGCGTTGGCCCAGACCTCGCCGCCCAACGGGACGGTCATGGAGGCGGTGGGCAGCAGGCTCAGGCCGATCTTGCCCAACTGGCCGGTGACGCCGGAGATGACGGGGGCGGTGGCCGACGACAGGCCGGAGGCGGCGGTCGTGGGCGGCGTGTCGGTGGCGCCCGCCGGGCGGGGCAGGGTGATCAACACGCTTCCCATCACGACGAACGTCGCCAGGAGCTGCAGGGGCCGCCCCGCCAGGGCAGTGCGACGAGGCTGACGTCCGGAACGGGCGATCGAGTGGAGGAGGCTTCGCTGCGAGGTCCGGGGCATCATGCCGCTTGTATCGGCGGCGACCAAAAATTCCTTGAATCGGGTCCTCTGCGGGTGTACCGTGCTTCCCCCGCAACGGTGGCCGTTACTGGGCGGGCGCAGGGACGGCCTGCGGCCAGGGCGTCGGCTCCGCCCCGCCCCCGGCGAGCAGGCGGCGGAAGGCGAACCAGGCCAAGCCGGCGTCGAACCACGCCGCCACCGCCAGCCCGATGCCGGCGCCGTACGCCCCCCCCGCCGCCGCACCGGCAATGCCTCCGACCAGGAACGCCGGTGCCCCCCAAAGGCGGGCGCCAAGGCTCTGGCGGGCGGCGCCCAACGCCCGCAGGCCGACGATAGCGGCCAGGGCGCAACCGTGGCCGGCCACGAGCACCGCCACCGGCGGGACGAGGTGGCGCCCGGGCACCCAGTTGGGCCCCAGGAGGTCGACGCCCAGGCGGCGGGGGATGAGCAGCACCACCGCCGTCCAAAGGGCGGTGGCGGCCGGGAGGCCGACGCCGAGGGCGGCCACCATCCTGGGCAGGGCGGTGGCCGAGCGGCCCCGCACCCGGATGGCCTCGGGGATGCTGATGACGAATAGCCCGAGGAACACGACCGTCAGGGGACCGAGCAGGAGCATGGCCGCCCGCACCGCGCCGATGGCCGCCGCCCCGGCGGTGGCGGCCACCGCCAGCAGCGCCACCTGCATGGACCCGGTGACCGCGACCAGCTCCAAGAAGAAGGGCACGCCGAGGTCCCGGTGGCGCCGCAGCCACTTCCCGGCGCGGGCCGGGGCGGGTACCACGCCCGTCTGGTACATCCCCAGGGCGGCGGCGGCGCTGGCGCTGGCTCCGAAGGCGAGCGTGAGGGTGGCGGCGCTGGCCCGGCCGGCAGCCACCAGGGCGGCCACGACCACCGCCTGGAGGAGGAGCCAGGTCCCGTCGTTGGCGGCCGCCGAGCGCGCCCGGCCGGCGGCGAAGAGCACGTAGCGCAACGAGTCCTGAGCCAACAGCCCGGGCATCCCGACGGCCACAGCCGCCAGCACCCGCAGCGCGAGGGGGCCGCCGGCCGCGCCCACCGCCACCAGCACGCACGCCGAGACCATCCCGACCACGGTCGCCGTGCCCGCCGCCTGGCGGGCCGCCGCCCGTTGCTCGTCGGGCGGGGCGGCCGTGAAGCGCACGACGAACGGCTCGGTGGTCACCGACCGCGACGCCCACAGCAGGGTGACGTACATGGTGAGGCCCAAGCTGAAGATGCCGAACTCCCGGGGCGAGGCCGAGCGGGCCACTGCCACGCTGATGGTGAAGTTGGTGAGGCTGGAGACGGCCTGGTCCACCACCCCCCACTGCACCCGGCGGGCCGACGTTCGCCGGGAGGCGCCCAGCAGCGTCCGCCCCGCGGAGGTGGCCCGCCGGGCTCGGGAGCCGACGCTCACCCGCTCACCCGCTGGGCGGTCCCCTCGGTGTCACCGCCGGCCATGGCGCCCGGCCGGCGCCGGAGCCGGGCCACCGCCAGGTGGGCCAGGCGGATGGCCCGCACCGCCAGGCGGGCGACGGCCGGGTAGCCGGCCTTGCGGTAGTACACGACACGGCTGCGCTGGGCCTCGTCGAAAGGCGGGTCGGCCGCCTGCCAGCTCTGCCCGCCCAGGTGGGTGACGCCGGCCGCCAGCTCCCGGCGAACCGACTTCCCGGCGGCCCGCACCCGCCGGCACAGGTCCACGTCTTCCAGGTACATGGAGAAGTCGGGGTCGAAGCCGCCCACCGCCTCGAAGTCGCCACGGCGCACGAGCATGGCCACGCCCGACACCCAGTCGGGCCACAGCGTCTCGGGGGGGTTGTGGTTGGTGCGGCGGGCGATGGCGCCCAAGGTGGGGAACACCCCGTGGGCGGCGGCCTGCAGCTCCCTGCCGTCGCCCGTGTAGACCGCGGGGGCCACGATGCCCACCGACTCGTCGTCCATCAGGGCCCGCCGCAGGGGAGCCAGGGAGCCGGCCACCAGGGCGGCGTCGCTGTTGAGCACCAGCAGCAGCGGGGCCCGGCAGCTCGCCGCCCCCAGATTGAGGCCCCGCCCGAAGCCGACGTTGGCCGGCGAGGCCACCAGGCGGGCCCGTGGTTCGGCGGCCAGGTGGGAGCGCAGCAGGTCGGCGCTCCCGTCGCCCGAGGCGTTGTCCACCACCACGATCTCCGCTATCTCCGGCTCGGCGGCCACCGACCGCACTGCGGCCAGCGTGAGGGTCGGGGTGCGGAAGTTGACGATGACCACAGCGACGTCGGCCGGGTCGGCGGTCGGCGTCATCGCACCCGGCGCAGGAACCCTCGGGGGTTCTGGGTGAGGACGTAGCGCTCGCGCCCGGCATCAACCTCGAAGTCGTCGGTGGTCCGCAGGAACGCCTCGATGGCCGCCAGCGGCCCTTCGTAGGAGACCCCCAGCGCCTCCCACGGGCGGAACACGTCGACGATGCCGTCCTCCACGATGAGGTAGCTGCCCACGCCCACCAGGGGGGCGTAGCAGTGCAGGTCCTCGAGCACCTGCTCCTTGGCGTGGTCGGCGTCGTGGATCACGAGGGCCCGCTTTCCCCGGCACAGCTCGACCACCTGCTCGACCGTCGCCGCTGCCGAGCTCGGCCCGGTCACGGTGAGCAGGCGCGGGTGCTCGGCCACGAACGAGGTCCGGTCGATGTCGACGGAGACGATCACGCCGTGGCCGAGCAGCTCGAGCAGGTGGGCCAGGAAGAGGGCGCTGCCCCCCGAGGCGGAGCCCAGCTCCACGATCACGTCGGGGCGCACCTCGTGGACGATCTCCTGGTAGATCCAGGCGTCGAGGGGGTTCTTCCAGGTCTGGACGCCCATCCACGAGCAGTCCTCGAAGACCACGTCGCCCTGGTGGTAGCCGAGCCAGCGCCCAGGGTCATTCGGAACCGTCGCCGGTAGGCGCGCACCACCCGGCGCAGCCGCCTCGGGCGCACACATCGCCGGTAGTAGGTGCCGAAGCGGGAGAAGTCACCGGCCCGGAGCTGCTCCAGCCCCATCTTCGCCATCTTGGCGAGCTTGGAGAGCTCACCCGACCTGCCTGTGCCCGCCGCCTGCATCTGGTTGGTCGTGCTCACACCGGCTCCCCCGACCGCGTTCCCCCGGTGTCGGTCAACGGCGGCGTGTCGTGCAAACCACCGGATCGTACAGCGCCGCCGCCGCCGGACCTCTCAACCGTCGTCGTGACCGCCTTCGGCGGGCCCGAGGTCGAGCGTCGTCCGCAACACCGCCGGGGAGTCGGCGGTGAGCGACGCGGTGACGACGTGGTTCGGCTCCAGCCGGTCGAACCCGGTGGCCACCATGGACACCTCGACCTCGACCGTGTCGGCCCCCTCGACGCGGAGCTCGGCGGCGCCCACCTCGACCCGGGCGTCGCCGAGGTCGCGCACGATCGTGCCCGGTGCCAGGTGCCACGTCGACACGATCCGGTGGCGGCCGCTCCCCTCGATCCGGTCGGTCACCTCCAGCCGGT
>JBHELO010000016.1:0-29695 GCA_046263055.1 Acidimicrobiales bacterium
GACGAGTATCGGCTCCTGATCTTCCCCACCGTGCTCGGCGCCGGTGAGCGTCTCTTCCCCGCTGGCATCGCACCCGTCCATCTGGAGGCGCTCTCGGTCGAGCCAGTCGGCGCCGCCACCCTCGCTCGCTACCAGAGGCCGGAGGCAAGAACGATCAGAACGGGCGCGGCCAGATCCGGGGCGCGCCCACAAGCGCCGACCCCTGGACCTGCCCAGTGACGGCAGTGGTCGAATGGCTTGATCATCTCGCCCGTCTGCGGGGTTGCGACAACCCGAAGATCCCGTGTTCCCCGGCCTGTGCCGGCCCGGTGGGGGGCGACGCAGAGGCGGCACTCACCTTCCCTCTTGGCGTCTCATGTTCGGCGACAAGGGACGTCCCGAGCTCGGTACCGGCGTGCTGGAGCGGGTGATGCGGCAGATGGACCGGCGCAACGACGTGGCCGTGCGCTGCAGCGTCGCCGGTGTCCTGGCCATGCCGCCTGGATCGATGGCGATCGTGATCAGAATTGCTTGCCGTTCGGCAGAGTGAACGGCGAGTTCCCAACTGACAGGCCCGTGGGATCGGTGATGGCGGTGGATAGGTTCAGCACCGGCGTGCTCGATGTCACCGTACCGACCGTTCCGGAGCCAGCCTTCGATCCGAGCGTCACGGTCAGGGTGAAGGTGGTGGCGTTCCAGTCGATCGTCGACTTGCCGTTGCCGCTCCCATTGAAGGTTGCCTGGCCGCCCGACACGTAGCTCGTCGCACCCAGGTCGATCGTCCCGAAGTTCCAAGTCGGGCAAACAGAACCGGCCACGCCGACGGTCATCGTGTCGTTTGCAGCGCCGCCGTCGGCCAACGTGACGGTGACATCGCCATTGCCGGTCACGCCTTGGTTGGCCGTGTCACCGGTCCAGGCCGAGCAGAAGCTGCTGACCCTCATGCGCTGCGAGAACGTGATCACGATCTTGTCGCCCGCCTCGATCCTTCCCTGTGTCGACCCACCGTTCTGAAGTGTCACGCTGGCGATCGACGGGCGGACGGTGAAGGACTGCTGGACCTGGGGGGCGGCGTTGTAGTTGGCGTTGCCGGCCTGGTTGGCGTCGATCCTGCAGGTGCCGACGGCGGTGAAGCTTACGGTCGAGCCGGCCAGCGAGCAGCCGGTGCTGGTGCCGTCCAGGCTGAAGGCCACGGTGAGGCCCGACGAGGAGGTGGCCGTCACCGTGTAGGTGGGCCCGCCGACCGTGGCGTTGGTAGGCGCCGTGGATGTGAAGGTGATGGTCTGGGAGCCCTTGGCCACGGCGAAGGACTGCTGGACCTGCGGGGCGGCGTTGTAGTTGGCGTCACCGGCCTGGTTGGCGTTCAGGGTGCAGGTCCCGGCTCCGACGAAGCTCACGGTGGAACCGGAGATCGTGCAGACGGAGGTGGTGGCTGAGGTGATGGCCACGGTGAGGCCCGACGAGGAGGTGGCCGTCACCGTGTAGGTGGGCTCGCCCACCGTTGCGCTGCCCGGTGCCGTCGATGTGAAGGTGATGGTCTGGGAGCCCTTGGCCACGGCGAAGGACTGCTGGGCCTGGGAGGCGGCGTTGTACTTGGCGTCACCGGCCTGGTTGGCGTTCAGGGTGCAGGTCCCGGCTCCGACGAAGCTCACGGTGGAACCGGAGACCGTGCAGACCGAGGTGGTGGCTGAGGTGATGACCACGGTGAGGCCCGACGAGGAGGTGGCCGTCACCGTGTAGGTGGGCCCGCCCACCGTTGCGCTGCCCGGTGCCGTCGACGTGAACGTGATGGTCTGGGCGCCCTTGGCCACGGCGAAGGACTGCTGGACCTGGGGGGCGGCGTTGTAGTTGGCATTGCCAGCCTGGTTGGCGTCGATCACGCAGGTGCCGACGGCGGTGAAGCTCACGGTCGAACCGGCCAGCGAGCAGCCCGTGCTGGTTCCGTCCAGGCTAAAGGCCACGGTGAGGCCCGACGAGGAGGTGGCCGTCACCGTGTACGTGGAGCCGCCCACAGCCGCATTCGACGGTGCGGTCGAGGTGAAAGCGATGGTTTGGGAGGCCTTGGGCGTGGTGGCCGACGTGGTGACCCCCGGCGACTGCCAGTTCTGGAGCACCGCAGCCACGGAGTAGCCGTAGGCGGTGCCGCCGGTGAGGCCGGTGTCCTGGCAGGAGGTCGACGACACGCTGCAAACCGTCAGGGGACTGCCGGGTCCACTGGTGCGGGTCACCCGGTATTGCGCACCGGGGAGCTGAGTCGCGGGCAGCGTCCATCCCACAGTGATCGCCGCACTGTCGTTCGCGGTTGCCGTCGGGGTGGTGGCCGCCGAGAGGCTGTTGGCCTGGGCCAGGGCGTAGTTCGTGGGGGCGAAGAGGACGTTGACCGTCCAGAACGCGAAGGCGGCGCCGGCGGCGGCCAGGACGAACCCGGCGACGATCAGCATGGCGCTGCTGCGGCGGCGGCCGGTGCGGGTGCTCATCGCTGCACCGTGACGGTGACCGGGATCTGGAAGGAGGCGCCCTGGCAGCCACTGGCCGAGGCGCTGCCCATCAGAGCGCCGTTCGGCACGTGCACAACGACGCCGGTCCCGCTGGCAACGGTCAGGCCCAGCCCGGTCTGGGTCGGGACCGAGACGCCGCTGTTGGCACTCGAGCAGGCCGTCCCCGGTCCGGTCCCGCCGACGGGGGTCACGCTGCCGTTCTGGGAGACGCCGGTGATGGTCACCGAGTAGGAGTTGGGGTTGTCGAGCTGCACGACCAGGTCGGCGCTGGTGCCGGGGATGAGCTTGCTGGAAGGCGTGCCGGTGGCGGCCACGACGGTGACTCCTGCCGGCGTGCCCACGCCGGCGGTCCCCCTGCCGGAGCCTTCTGAGCTCCAGTAGGCGTAGGCACCGCCGGCGCCGAGGCCGACGACGAGAGCGACGGCAGCCGTGAGCGTGGCGAACAGTCGGCGCTTCATCACCTGGTGGCCGTTCCCGTGTAGGAGAACTTGAACGTCGTGTTCTTGCACGCGTCCTGATTCGTGTTGAGGTCGGGCATCGTGATCAGCGGCCACTGACCGGGGGGGGTGCCGAGCTCGGAGAGCGACTTGGTCGAGTTGGCCGGTACTGCAACCTGACCGTTGAAAGCCCGTGACACGCTCATGTTCTGCGGGCCCCGGCAGTCGGGGTTGGGCAGACCGTTCTTGATGGTGGCGTCCTGCACGGTGACGGTCACGGCGGTGACCGTGATGGCGAAGTTGTTGGGGTTGGTGAAAACCAGGTTCAGCGGCTGGGTGACACCTGGTGCCATCGGCGAGGTGAGGTCGCCCTTGATCGGGAAGTTGCCCTGCAGGACGACGGTCCAGCAGTACGAGGCCGCCGTGCTCAGGTTGCCAGCCGGGTCGACGGCGACCACCGCGAAGCAGTGATCACCGACAGCCACGTTGTTGTAGATGACCCCGTCGGTGCAGGGGGCGAACGCGCCCGAGTCGAGCTGGCAGCGGAAGGAGACGCCCGCCTCGCTGTCGTTGAAGTGGAACTCGGCACTGGTGTTGGAGGTCGGGTTGGTGGGCTGGTTGGTGATGGCCGGCACCGGCGGGGCCAGCGTGTCGATCCTGAAGCTGGACACGGCGGCCTGGTTCAGCGGGGTGGCGTTGCCCAGGCTGTCGGTGGCGGTTCTCGACACCGTGTAGGAGCCGTCGGCGAGGGCGGAGAACGGAAGGGAGTAGGACCACGCCGTCGTTCCCGTCGCCGTTCGGTAGTCGATCGCCGCCGATGCGAAGCCGCTGCCGTTCCAGTACCTGGAGGTGGACTGCTGGAGGATCGCCACCTGTACCCCGGTCACCCCGTTGGGGTCGGCGGCCGTGCCGCACAGGCCGGCCGTCGTGCAACCGGCGTTCCAGCCGGCGCCGTTGTAGGAGCCGTTGCTGGTGGGGAACGTCATCGTGACCGTCGGGGCACTGGTGTCAACCGACCAGCTGCGGCTCGCAGGCGAGCTCGTGGAGCTGCCCTTGGCTCGGGCCTCCACCTGGAAGGTGTGAGCACCCTGGGCGAGGCCGGTGTAGGTGACGGAGGCGGTGGTGGTGGGGGTGCCGGTACCGCAAGCGGTGAAGCTGCCACCGTCGAGGGCGCAGATGAAGCTGACCGACGGCGCTGTGTCCTGGTAGGCGAACGTCGCCGAAGTCGATGTGACCGTGCCGCTGGGGCCGCTCCGGATCGTCGGCGTCGGCGTCGTCGGTCCGGCGAACGCCGAAGTGACAGCGAAGACGGCAGTGGTCAGCGCGGCGACGACAGCCGCCAGCGCCATTGCCACCTTCCCCTTTCTCGCTGTCCTCATACGTCGC
Source organism: Acidimicrobiales bacterium (assembly GCA_046263055.1). Classification (GTDB taxonomy): domain Bacteria; phylum Actinomycetota; class Acidimicrobiia; order Acidimicrobiales; family AC-14; genus DATAQC01. The sequence continues at coordinate 4,301 of JBHELO010000016.1, forward strand.
ATCCTTCGCATCAACCGTCTCCTCAGACCTGGGTATTGGGGCCGAGGAGCACACCGAACAGCGTCAGGAACACGCGTCCCTGGCACTCGTCGCTGTTTTCATCAGCCTGCTAGTGATAAAGCCGAATCGGCGGAGGGGCAGGCCGTAGCCCGCCCCTCCGCTGACCGGGACTACGCGGCGGTGAAGGACAGCGAGACCGTCGCGCTCTTGCAGTTGTCCTGGTTTGCAGACGTGTTCTTGAGGGCGAGGCTGGCGCCGGAGGGCTGGTACAGGTGATCGCCAGGCGTCAGGTCGCCGTAGGCTGCGGTCGGCTGGACCAATGTGAAGTCCCCTGTCGTGCAGGCGGGCCCGGCGCCGGTGCCGGGCGGGACGGTGATGCTCACGACAACCGAGGTGATGTACTGGTTGGTGGCCGCCGGGTTGTTGATCTTGAAGTCGATCGGCTGAGCGGGGCTGCCGGGAGTCAGAGCGGAAATGGTGCCGAGCTGGGTGACGGTCACGTCGCTGGTCGTTCCAGTGGTAGCCGAGCCGGTGCCCGTACCGCCCGTGGTCCAGTAGGCGTAGGCGCCGAGACCGGAGCCGACGAGGGCGATGCCGCCGACCGCAGCTGCGGCCATGCGGCGCTTGGTGCTGAAGAAACGCTTCGTGTTCATGCTTGGTCTCCTTCGAGGTTGTGGGTGAGATCCGTCCGGGCACGTCGCACAGCAGATGAGCGTGTCGTCCCATTTGCGAGGGTGCGGAATCCCGCCAATGTCCCCAGCGATCGGCTTTCTAGCAACCGGATGTTGGGTTTACAAGGCTACGGGCGAGAATCCCGACCTCAACCGTAAATGTCCCGGATCGGCCGGGACAGGTCCCGTTGAAAAGGGGCCGTTCGGGCCTATTCCTGCGACATCTTCCATGGAACCGTACCGGAGATGCCCACCCGCCCCATCCTCGTCATGGTCGTGGCCGATCACGCCCTCGTCCGCACCGCTGTCACCGCGCTGGTGGCGACGGCGCCGGACATGGCCGTCTACGGGGACGCGGTCACCGTGGGAGAGGCCGAGCGAATGGCCGAGGCGGGCGACCCGGACGTGGTCCTCATCGACCTCCACCTGTCCTACGGCACCTGCATCGCCGCCAGCCGCCGCATACGGAACCGACGGCCTGACACCCAGGTGATTTTGCTGACGGCTGCGTGCGACGCCGACGCCGTCTTCGCGACGATCCTGTCCGGCGCCGCCGGATATCTGCCCAAACAGCTCCGGGGGGTCGACCTGGTGGGCTCCATCCGCACGGTGGCCAGCGGTCGTCGCCTGCTGGACGCCCACCAGGTCGACGTGCTGCTGCTCGGCCGCAACGACGCCCCGCTGCTCGCCCTCATGGCGAAGGGCTACACCGACCAGCAGCTCCAGCACGAGCTCGGCGTCGAAGCGGCGGTTCTCGAACCCCTGGTGGGCCGGCTCCTCGACATGGCCGGCCCGAGCCCATCCCCAGCCCTGGCCACCGCCGGTGAGATCAAGGAACCGGCTCTCGAAAGGACCGGGCATGCGTCCGCGTAGCCGGGGCGTCGGCCGGGCGTCAGACGGGGCCTCGCCCACGTCGAGCGCCGAGTACCCGACCGGCCCCACCGTTCACAAGGCCCCTTCCGCCTCCGGCGGGCCCCGCCTGGGTGACGTGCTGATCGATCGCGGCCTGCTCAGCGCCGCCCAGGTGGAGGAGGCGGTCCTCCAGCAGGCTGCCTCCGGCAAGCGCCTAGGTGTCCTGCTGGTGGAGTTGGGCGCCCTTGACGAGCGTGATCTCTACGAGGTCCTGTCCCTCCAGCTCTCGATCCCGCTGGCCGACCTGCGCAACGAGCAGCCCCAGGCGGAGGCGGTCGCCGAGATAGCCGAGGAAGTGGCCCGCTCGGCCGTCGCCATCCCGATCCGGCTGACCGACGGCCGGCTCGTCATCGCCGTGGCCGACCCGCTCGACGAAGCGGTGCGGGCCAAGGTCACCAAGGCCGGCAAGAACAACGTCGACCTCGTCCTCGCCCCACCTTCGGACATCCGGCGCGCCATCGACAGCGCCTACCGGGCTCTCGCCGGCGTCGGGCGCATGATCGACGCCTTCGAGGTCACCGAATCCCTCCGCCGGGCGGTCACCCCGTCCAAGGGCTCCGCCCCCGACGACGCCCCCGTGGTCCGGGTCCTGAACCTGCTCATCACCCAGGCGCTGAGGGACCGGGCGTCCGACGTCCACATCGAGCCCCAGGACGGCCGCATCCGGGTGCGCTACCGCATCGACGGCGCCCTCCACGACGTGCTCGCCCTTCCCGACACCATCGGCCCCGCGCTCACCAGCCGCCTGAAGGTGATGGCGGGCATGAACATCGTGGAGAGGCGCCGGCCCCAGGACGGCCAGATCGCCACCGAGGTCGACGGTCGGGCCCTGGACATCAGGGTCAACACGACGCCCACCATCTGGGGCGAGAAGGCGGTCCTCCGGCTCCTCGACCGCCGCCGCAGCCTCCTGCAGCTGAGCGAGCTGGGCATGCCCGCCGACACCCAGCAGGAGTACGACCGGCTCGTCCGGGCCCCCTTCGGGATGATCATCTGCGCCGGTCCCACCGGCAGCGGCAAGACCACCACCCTCTACGCCACCCTCGCCCAGATCAACCAGAGCGAGTGCAACATCACGACGATCGAGGACCCGGTCGAATACGTCTTCCCGTCGATCAACCAGATCCAGATCAACGAGCAGGCCGGCATCTCCTTCTCCGACGGCCTGCGCGCCATCCTCCGCCAGGACCCCGACGTCATCCTCGTCGGCGAGATCCGCGACGTGGAGACGGCCCGCCTGGCCGTGCAGTCGTCGCTCACCGGCCACCTGGTGCTGTCGTCGTTGCACGCCACCGACTCCGCCTCGGCCCTGCACCGCTTCGTCGACATGGGCATCGAGTCGTTCCTGATCGCGTCGTCGGTCAGCGGGGTGGTCAGCCAGCGCCTGGTGCGGCGGATCTGCTCGTCATGCCGGGCCCGCTACAAGCCCACCCCTGAGGAGCTGGCCTTCTACGAGAACGCGGGCGGGCCTCCCAAGACCGAGTTCTGGCACGGCGAGGGCTGCAACTTCTGCGCCCGCACCGGCTACCTCGAGCGCGTCGGCGTGTACGAGCTGCTCACCCTCACCGAGGAGACGAAGCGGCTGCTCGTCGCCAACGCCTCCCACGACGAGCTGCGGGCCGCGGCCAGGGCCAACGGGATGCGCTCGATGCTCGACGAGGGGATCGGCCTGGTGGCCAATGACCTTTCGACCATCTCCGAGATCATGCGGAGCATCTATGTCCTGTAAGCCGGGGGCCCCAAATGCCTAAGTTCAAGTACCTGGCCACGAGCGTGACCGGTGAGCAGGTCCGCGGCGTCGTCGAGGGCATGACGATCCACACTGTCACCACCCGGCTGTTCGACTCCGGCCTCGACGTCCAGAAGGTCAAGGAACGCAAGAACCCCCTCAAGTTCGAGATCACCAAGCGCAAGGTCAAGCCCGAGAACGTCATGCACTTCTCGCGCCAGCTCGCCGCTTTCCTCCGGGCCGGCGTCCCCATCGTCGAAGCCGTCGAGATCGTGCAGGAGGAGACCAACGACAAGGTCCTGCGCGGGGTGCTGGCCGACGTGGCCGACGGCCTGCGCCGGGGCGAGACCTTCTCCGCCTCGCTCGACGCCCACTCCGACGCCTTTCCCCCGTTCTTCGTGAGCGTGCTGCGGTCGGTGGAGCTCACCGGCCTGCTCGACAACGTCCTCGACCAGCTCTCCAAGTACATCGAGCGCGACCTCGAGGCCCGCCGCAAGATCAAGGCCGCCCTCACCTACCCGGCCATGATCATGAGCCTCTCGTTGGTTGTCGTGGTGATCCTCGCCGGGTTCGTGCTGCCCCGGTTCAAGGGCTTCTTCCTGAGCTTCCACGCCAAGCTGCCGCTGCCTACCCGCATGCTGCTGGGCTTCACCGACTTCGTGACCGCGTTCTGGTGGGCGCTGGCCATCGGCTTGGTGGTCGGGGTCACCGGGGTGCTCGTGCTCTTCCGGTCCGACTTCGGCAAGCGCCTGGGCGACCGGATCATGCTCAAGGCTCCAGCCGTCGGGACCGTCGTCAAGTACGCGGTGATCGAGCGGTTTTGCCGGATCCTCTCGTCGATGGTAACGGCCGGCGTGTCCCTGCCCGACGCCCTGCAGCTGGCCAGCGACGGCACCAACAACAGCGTGTACCAGCGCGGCCTGGCCACGGTGCGCGAAGCCGTGCTGCAGGGCGAGGGAATCTCGCAGCCCATCGCCCGGACCAAGCTGTTCCCGAGCGCGATCACCCAGATGGTCAGGGTCGGCGAGGCCACCGGAACGCTCGACGACCAGCTTGAGTCGTCGGCCCGCTTCTACGAGCAGGAGCTCGAGTACAAGCTCAAGAACCTCACGGGCCTCTTCGAGCCCGTCGCCATCGTGATGGTCGGCCTCATCGTGGGATTCGTCGCCATCGCCCTCGTCTCGGCCATGTACGGCATCTTCCGCCAGGTGAAGGTCTGATGGACGCCCGACGCCTGCATGGCGAGGCCGGCGTGACCCTGATCGAATCGGTGGTGGCACTTGCCATCCTCGGTATCGCCTTCGCCATCTTCGTCGGCGGGATGTTCACCTCCGTTGTGGGGTCCGACGTGCATCGCAAGCAGGCCACCGCCGAGACGGTGCTGCGTAGCTACGCCGAAAGCCTCGAGCAGTCCGGCGTCACGTACGTGAACTGCGCCGGTGTGACCAGCTACCCCGCGTTCAGCGCGCCGTCCGGCTACACGGCGACCATCACCGCCGTCGAGTACTGGAACGGCTCCAGCTACGGCGCCGCCCTGCCCAGCCCCTGCTCCTCGGACCTCGGGATTCAGCAGCTCTCCCTGCGCGTGGCGTCGACCGACAACCGCGACGCCGAGATCGTCGACATCGTGAAGCGCAAGTCATGACCGCTCATGGCGAGGAGGGGTTCACGCTGATCGAGCTGCTTGCCTCCACCGCGGTCATGCTCATAATTGGTGGCGCACTCTCGGCGTCCCTGGTCGTCGGGCTGCGGAGCACCGATGTCGCCGCCACGCGCGTGGCCGAGTCGACCGACGCCCACCTGCTGTCCAGCTATTTCGAGAGCGACGTCCAGAGCTCCGACGACGTGTCCATCGCCGACACCTTCTGCGGTGGCGTGACGCCCATCGTGCGGTTCAAGTGGCTCGACCCCGGGACGAGCCCTTCCACGGTGAACTATTCCTCGTACGCGATCGAGACTGGTTCGGGTGAGACCCGGCTTGTGCGCCGCCACTGCGCGGGGACGAACCCGACCCCAACCGACAAGACGACCGTCGCCAGGTACCTTCTCTCCGCCCCATCGCCGCCGCCGTGTAGTCCCGATCCCTGCCGGCCGGCAACGGTGACCCTCGCGCTCACCGACGGTAGCGGCGTCAACACATACAGCTACTCGGTCACGGGCACCCGGAGGGTGGCATGACCGGTTGGAGCAGGCGCAACGAGCGGGGGAGCTCGCTGTTGATCGCGCTGGCGTTCCTGGCCGTCTTCTCGCTGTTCCTCGCAACCCTTTTGAACTTCGCCCAAACGGGGCTGAAAGTGGGCGCTACGGTCGAAGGCCAGCGGAAAGTCCTCTACTCGGCTGACGGGGCCATCCAGACGGAGATCCGAGCGCTCCAGCCGAGCAACGGGGACTGCGCGTCGCCCCAAAGCGTCTCGTCCGTGACTCTCAACGGCCAGGCCGTTTCGATCTCCTGCACTCAGGGCCTGACCGGAACCGGAGGGTCCAACACGTCACTCAACACCCCCGGCAAGGCCATCCTCACCCTCAGCACCAACGCTGGCGAGACCGGCATCAACCAGTCATCCAACAACAACATCAAGGTGCACGGCGGCGTTTTCTCGAACAGCAACATCGCCGTGCAGCCGAGCTCGTCAATCACCGTCGAGAACGGCGATGTCAAGGCGCGGTCGGGATGCACCGGGGGGCCCATCAGTGTAGTGACCCCAGGTTTCGGCAAGGACTGCGCGTTCAACGGTACCGACCCCACCGGATCCGACCCGAACTACCCGCCCGCGACATCCACTCTCCCCCCGGTGCAGACCGTTCCTGCGTGCAGCAGCGCCGTGAAAACGATCAAGCTCCTCCCGGGTACGTATAGCGACTCAACCGCTTTGAACAACCTATCCGGAGGTGCTTGCAAGGGCGACCTTATCTGGTTCTCGCCCGGGGTCTACTACTTCGAGTTCAGCACCGCTGCTCCAATATGGACGGTATCCGGCGGCCAGGGCTCCGGGGGCTCGGTGCAGTTCGTCGGCGGTACGCCTAAAGGTTGGACGTACACCAACCCGGCGGCCCGTCCGGCCGTCACGATGCCCGGGAGCTGCGCGACGGCGACAGACCCGGCTCCCAATGACGGCGTCCAGTTCATCTTCGGCGGGATCAGCCAGATGGCATTCAGCCATGGGAACATGGAGCTCTGCGCTCAGCCGAGCCTGACGCAGCAGCAGATCGCAATCTACGGGCTCAAGGCGGACGTCGGCGGGATGCACGGGCAGAGCGGGTGCGTCACCGCGCAGCCCTACCACGCGACTGGTACCTGCGCCCTAGTGAGCGCCGGCGGGTCGGGCAGCGGGCTATACGTCCAGGGGACGATCTACACGCCGAACGCGGCCATGGACTTCCAGCAGCCGAACACCGCCCTGGTGCAGATCTTCGGGCGCGGACTCGTCGCTCGGGTTTTCGCGATCGCCATCCAGCCCTCGAACGGCTTCACCGGGGCGTCGATCAGTGTGCCGGACATCAATCCGGTTCCGGGGTTGGGGAACCCGTTCAGGGAGGCGATCCTTACGGCTTCCATGAAGCCGTGCGCCCTCCCGGACCCACAATGCCCGACGCGCCCCTGGCTGAGAGCCAAGGTCTACTTCGAGTCGGGCGCTACCCCTCCGGTGCACGTTCTGGAGTGGAGCGTTCTCCGATGATCATCGATCGGAGTAAGCGGGAGGTGGGCCTATCGGTGGCGGCGTGACCAGCGGGCGGCAGCAAACCACACAGCGCGGCAACTCCGCCGCAAGACAGAAAGGTAAAGCAATGTTCCAGCAGATCAAGAAGGCTCGTGAGAACGAGAGCGGATTCACCCTCATCGAGCTTCTCGTCGTGATCGCCATCCTCGGCATCCTCGCCGGCGTCGTGGTGTTCGCCGTCCAGGGCCTCGGCGACAAGGGCCAGGCCAACGCCTGCAGGATCGACAGGCGCACGGTCGCAACGGCTGAGGAGGCGTACTTCGCCAACACGACGCCGGCGAAGTATGCCACGATGGACGAGTTGACTGGCACCAACACGGACGGTCCTAATGGCACAGCGTTGAAGTTCCTCGACCAGACGTCAACGCTTCACACAGTGACGCTAAGCGCGGGACCGCCACCCGCCTACTCGATTGCGCCCGTCACGCCCTGCAACAGTTAAGTCCTCCTTCCGGAAGGCGCCTGAGGGCCCGGCTTCGGCCGGGCCCTCGGCGCGTCTATCGCGAAAGCGGCGGCCGCGAGACGCCGATCCGATATCCACAGGTTGGTGTGGGCGTTTGTCATCCTTGCCGAGGGGTGATGAGCGTCATGACCTCGTCGGTGGCCACCGCGTCCCTCTGAAGATCCCTCAGCAGCCCGATGATCTTGTCGCGTTCAGCGACGTGACCGAGAGCGTCGCCGACAACCTAGGCGTGACCGAGGACCACGCAGTCCTCGAGCACTTCTTCGGGCAATCGGTTGCGGTGGCAGGCCGCCGCCTACAACGTCATCAGGGTCTGAGCCAGAGGGCGCGGGCTCATAGCCCGGATCGGCGCCCCGATGATGTAGCCTTACATCATGCTGCGAACCCAGATCTCGCTCACCGAGGAGGAGCGGCGGGCCCTCGATGCCGTCTCAGCCCAGACGGGCCGGTCGATCTCCGCCCTCATCCGCCATGCCGTCGACACCGTCTACGGCTCCGAGCGCGCCAGCGAGGATGACATCTGCACCATGCGCGGGGCGTTCGGGTCGTGGACCGGCCGCGAGCACGACGGGGCGGCCTGGGTCGAAAGACTGCGCTCGGGACGCCGGCTCCCCTCGGTGTGAGCGCGCTGGTCGACACCTCGGTCCTCATCGACCACCTCCGCGGGCACAACGCGGCGGCCGCCGTCCTGGAAGCGGAGCGGACCACCGACATCCTGCACGCCAGCGAGATGACGCGACTGGAGCTACTGGCCGGCATGCGCCCGGCAGAAGACGCTCTGACCCGGTCGCTGTTGTCCACGCTCGCCTGGCATCCGGTCGACGCCGAGGTCGCCGAGAGGGCGGGCGCCCTCGGTCGCCGGTGGCTACCGAGCCACCGGTCTGTCGACGGCGCCGACCTGGCGATCGCAGCCACCGCCATGTTGATCGGTGCACGGCTGCTGACGATCAACGTCCGGCACTTCCCGATGTTCCCGGGCCTCCGTCCGCCGTACTGATTGGAGAAGCGGATTTGGGCCCCGCCCACTGCCAGGACAACGCGCACCCGATAGCCCTCAGCGGGCCTGGGGTGCGGGCGCCGTCACGGCCGGCGCGAGGGGCTTGACTTCCTTCGGGTACAGGCTCCTGGCGATGGCGTCCTCGTGGCTCACCACGCCACGGGCGACGAGGTCGGACAGCGACGTCTCCAGGGTGCACATGCCTTCGCGCATGCCGGTGGAGACGGCGTTGCGGATCTGGCGGGTCTTGCCCTCACGGATCATGTTGCGCACGCCGGGGGTGCCGATGAGGACCTCGAAGGCGGCCACCACGCCCCCGCCGATCTTCGGGATGAGCTGCTGGTAGAGGATGCCGGCGAGGGTGCTGGCGAGCTGGAGGCGGATCTGGGGCTGGTGCTCGCCGGGGAACACGTCGACGACCCGGTCGAGGGCCTGCGACGTGTCGTTGGCGTGCAGGGTTGCGAACACGAGGTGGCCGGTCTCGGCGATGGTGAGGGCGGCCTGGATGCTCTCGGGGTCGCGCATCTCGCCCACCAGCAGCACGTCGGGGTCCTCGCGCAGGGCCGAGCGCAGCGCCCCCGCGAAGGTGTCGGTGTCCACTCCGACCTCGCGCTGGTTGACGGCGCCCTTCTTGTGGTCGTGGACGTACTCGATGGGGTCCTCGATGGTGAGGATGTGCGCCGCCCGGTTGGTGTTGATGTGGTCGAGCATGGACGCGAGGGTGGTGGACTTGCCGGTGCCGGTCGCGCCGATGATGAGGATGAACCCCTGGGGCAGCCGCATCCAGTGCTCGACGGCGGGCGGCAGCCCCAGGTCGGCGAGCGAGGGGATGGCGAACGGGATCATCCGCAACGCCAACGCCATGGCGCCCCGCTGGCGGAAGGCGTTGCCCCGGAGGCGGGCCTTGTCCTGCCAGCTGAACGAGAAGTCGACCTCCTTGTCCTGGGCGAAGCGCTCGGCCAGCTCCTCGCCCAGGACCCGCCGCACGAGCTTCTCGACGCTGGAGGCGTCCAGCGGTGACCCGCCCTCCACCCTGCGAAGCTGGCCGTCCACGCGGATGAGTGGCAGGGAGCCGGCGGTGAGGAGCAGGTCGGTGCCGCCCGCGTTCCAGAGGGTGTGCAGGAGCTGGTCGATGGGCCCACCTTCGGTGATCACCATGACCCCAGGGTACGCCTCCTCCCACCGCCGTAGCCTTGGGCGGTGAAGGTGCTGATCCTGGTCTTCGCGGCGCTGCTCGGCCTGGCCGTCGGCTCGTTCCTGAACGTGGTCATCCATCGGGTGCCGTTGGGGTTGTCGGTGGTGCGGCCGCCGTCACGATGCCCGGCGTGCGGGACCACGCTGGCCGCCCGGGACAACATCCCCGTGCTCTCGTGGGTCATGCTTCGGGGCCGCTGCCGCACGTGCGGCGCGCCCATCCCGGTCCGCTACCTGCTGGTCGAGCTCGCGACGGGCGCTGTGTTCCTGGCCGTCGCCCTGCTCCTGACCTGACGCGTGATGTCGCCTATGCGCCAGGGAGCGTGGTGTGGCGGGTCAGGTAGGCCGCCGCCTCCGAGCGACGGGCCACCTGGAGCTTGGTCAGGATCAGGGAGATGGCGTTCTTCACCGTCTTCTCGGCCACGCCCACCTCCTCGGCGATCTCCCGGTTCGTTCGGCCCTGCGCCACCATGGTGAGGATCTGCTCCTCGCGGGACGAGAGGCTCGCCAGCTTCTGGTCCCGCAACGTGGTGCCCGCCTTGCGCAGCCGCTCGAACAGCGCACTGGTGACGTGCGGGTCGAGCAGGCTGCGACCGGCGGCCACATGGCGGACGGCGCCGACAAGATCCTGGCCCCGGACCTGCTTCAGGACGTACCCCGAGGCACCGGCCATGATCGAGGCCAGCAGGGCGTCCTCGTCGGAGAACGAGGTGAGCATGACCACCTTGGTGTCGGGACAGCGGGCGCGGATCTCACGGGTGGCCTCGATCCCGCTGCCGTCGAGCAGGCGGAGGTCCATCAGGACGACGTCGGGCCTGGTCGCCACGGCCAGCGACACCGCCTCGGTCACCCTCCCGCCCTGACCACAGACCACGATGTCACCGGCGGCGGCCAGCAGGGAGGCCACTCCCTCGCGAACGACCTCGTGGTCGTCGATCACGATCGCTCGAATGCTGGCCGAGCTGCCGGCGTCCATGCGAGCCGCCTGACGTTCCCCGTCTGTTGCGATCAAATGGGGACCCGGATTCGTACCCTGGTGCCGGCATCCACCGAGGAGTCGATCTCCAGCACCCCACCAAGGTCGACGGCGCGCGTCCGCAGGTTCATGAGCCCATGCCCTTTCCCCTTGACAGCGTCGACGTCGAAGCCGTGGCCGTTGTCGCTGATCTCGAGCATCACCTCGTCCCCCACCGCAACGAACCGTAGCCCCACACGGTCGCCGCCCGAGTGCTTCACCGCGTTGGACAGGGCCTCCCTGGCCGCCTGGATGATGTTGGCGCTGTCCGAAGCAAGGGTGGAGGCGGCGCGGGCGTCGAACTCCACCGTGGTGGAGACCCGCCCCGAGCGTTCGATGTTCTCGGTCACCTGGCGCAGCGCGCGCTCGAGGTGGAGGTCGGCCAGGTCGGCCGGCCGCAGGCCGAAGATGTAGTCGCGCAGGTCGCGGATGGCACCGTCGATGCTGTCGATGGCGCGGCCCAGCCGGACCCGCATCTGGTCGGCGTCGTCAACCACGCTCTCGGCCTCCTGAAGCGAGAGGCCGACGACGAACAGGGCCTGGACGACACCGTCGTGGAGCTCCATGGCGATGCGCTCCCGCTCCTCCAGCAGTCTCAGGCGGTCGAGCTCGGACTGGACCTGCTCGTGCTCCAGGGCCATGGCGGCGCCCGCTGCGAACGCCTGCACGAGCAGCAGATCCTCGGCGCTGAACGCCTCGGCGCCGGCATAGTTCAGGGCGGCAAAGGTCCCGAACACCCTGTCGCCCACGATCATGGGCACGACAAGGGCGGGGCCGAAGCCGTCCATCCCGGTGATCTGGCGGGAGTGCATGCCATCGTTTGGTGAATCGGCCAGCACCAGCGGGCGTCTGGCCCGTATGACGTCGCTCACGGCCGACTCATGCGTCGACAGCCTGCGGCCCTCGACGAGGCCGGCCCGCGAGCCGTCGGCGACCCGGACGACGACGGCCGACGGCTCAGCGGTGGTCACCATGGTCAGGGCCGCCCCGAGCAACCGGCGGGCCGACCGAACGGCGAGCATGAGCACGTCCTCGGCGGCGCGGCCCTCCAGCATGGCGTGGGACACTTCCTTGACTGCGGACACCGCCGGCTCCCAGGTTCGGCCCTCGGCCCGTAGCCGGGAGTTGTCGAGCACGAGCGCGGCGTGGCGTGCGAAGGCGGCGAGAGCGTGCTCCTCGTGGTCGCCGAACGGATCCCGGTGAACCTCCCGGACGACCCATAGGATCCCGATCATCTCGTCAGCGATCGCCAGTGGTACGGCGAGCGCGTGGGCTGCGCCGTGTCCCCGACGGAGGCCGGCGAGGCACGGGTCATCGTCGAGGAGCGCCCGCACCGGTCGCCGCAGTGAACGGGCCTCGCCGAGGATCCCCCCCCGGATCGGGGCCCAGGCGGTGGCTCGTCGTTCGAACCCGACGCCCAGGGTCGCCAGGTCGCCGACCTCGCCGTCGTGCCCGAGCATCACGATTGACCCCGACGACGCGCCGGCGACCTGGCATCCCACGTCGACGACGCGCCGGAGAAGGCCTGGAGAGCCGATGTAGGGCGTGAGGTCCTCGTCCCCCCGCAGCCTGGAAGTGCCTCTGAGCACCTGCGGGGTTACGCCGTCCATTGTTCCTCGGCCACTTTCCCACCCTCGAGATCGGACGCCCCGAACGCTACCTGGCGAGGGGGCCCGGCTTGTGGACGGTCGATGGGCACGCTTATGACGCGCCGCACGGCGACTTCTTTCCGGGTGCGACCAGCCGAGGCCAGTGGCTCATGGAATGATAATCGGCGCGAAGCACCCGCGCTTGAGAAAGGAGATGGCCAGGCGCTGATCCCAAGGCGGGGGCCGCTCATCGGCTCCGGCCGATCTGATCGTCATCGAGCGGTGCGCAAGGGACGATACCGCTGCTGACAGCACTGTTACCTCAGTCGTACTCCGACCAGTCCTCGGGGTTGTCCTCGGTGAACTGGGCCAGAACGGCGCCGTCCACGGCGTCGACCAGGACGAGGCCGCGGCGGGCCGGGGGGTTCTCGCCGGAGTAGAGGAGAATGCGCCAGGTGGGGCGGCTGCGCAGTCCCCGCCAGCCGAGTTGGGCCGACGCGTGGCCCACCGGGAAGCGCACCGCCCCGGCTGCCGCCACCAGCGCGTCGGTGTCCCGGACGGCCAGCGGCCAGGCCGCCGACAGGTGGTACCACCCGATGAGCAGCAGGGCGACGGCCACGCCGAGGAAGCCGCCGTTCACCAGGACGTGGGACCCGCCGCCCCGGTGGGTGGCCCACAGCACGAACGACAGGGTGGCCACGACCAGGTAGATCAGCCCCGGCGCCCGCCGGCGGCGGATGTCGGGGAAGGTGTACATGCCGACGTAGGACGAGACGTCGAGGTCGGCAGGAAGCGCGTCGCCCTCCTCGTCGGCGGCCACCATCCCGTCGGTGTCGGCCAGCGCGGGCGGTGCCGGGGGCGGCGGCAGTTCGGGCTCGGCGTCGGTGCCCATCTCGGAACCAGGCTACGGCCGGGGGGCCCGCCACACCGCCCGGAGGCGCTCGAAGGTGGACGGCAGGGCCTCGGGCAGCACCCGGGTCTCCGCCAGGGTGGTCATGAAGTTGGTGTCCCCGTTCCAGCGGGGGACGCAGTGCACGTGGAAGTGGCCGGGCACGCCGGCGCCCGCGGCCCGGCCCATGTTGGCCCCCACGTTCAACCCCTCGGGCTGGTAGGCCTCCCGCAGCGCCACCACTGCCTCCCCCACCACCTGCCACAGCCGGGCCGCCTCCTCGGCGTCGAGGCTGGTGAGGTCGCCGGCGTGGCGCACCGGCATGACCATCAGGTGGCCGCTCGTGTACGGGTAGGCGTTGAGGACGACCGCGCACCGGTCGTCGCGCCACACCAGGTAGGTCTCGTCGGGGGGCGAGTCGCTGGCCAGGATGCGGCAGAACACGCACGCCTCCTGGCCACCGTCCTCGCCGCCACCGTCGTCGCCCGACCCTTCGGTGGCGGACGACTCGAGGTAGGGCAGCCGCCAGCCGGCCCACAGCCGGGCCAGGCGGTCGGGCTGGCGTGCCGGCGCACCGGCGTCGCCGGCGTCGGGGCTCACGAGCGCGACGCCACCTCGGCGGCGAGGCGGTCCACGAACTCGTCCACGGGGATGTCGCGCTCGACCTCGCCGCCCCGGGGGTTGACGCCGACGGTGCCGGCGGCGGCGTCGGAGTCGCCCACCACCAGCACGTACGGCAGCTTCTCCAGCTTGGCCCTCCGGATGCGGGTGCCCAGGGCCTCGTCGCCGGGGACGGAGTCGGCCCGGAAGCCGGCCTCGCGCAGGCGGCCCACCACCGTGGCCACGTACTCGTCGTGGTCCGACCGCACGCCCAGGACCCGCGCCTGCACCGGCGCCAGCCACGCCGGGAAAGCGCCCGCGTAGTGCTCGACGAGGATGCCGAAGAAGCGCTCGACGGAGCCGAACAGGGCCCGGTGGATCATGATCGGCGGGTGACGGGCGTTGTCCGCCCCCACGTACGTGAGGCCGAAGCGCTTGCCCATCTGGAAGTCCACCTGGAGGGTGGAGAGCTGCCAAGGGCGCCCGATGGCGTCGAGCACGTGGATGTCGATCTTGGGGCCGTAGAACGCCCCCTCGCCCTCGGCCACGGTGTGGGGCAGCCCCGACGCCTTGATGGCCTCGAACAGGGCGTCGGTGGCCAGCGCCCACTCCTCGTCGGAGCCCACCGACTTCTCGACCGGCCGGGTGGAGACCTCGGCGGTGAACGTCTCGAACCCGAAGGTCCGCAGCATGCGCACCACGAAGTCGAGCAGCGACGTGAGCTCGGGCACGATCTGGTCGGGGGTGCAGAAGATGTGGCTGTCGTCCTGGGTGAACCCCCGGGCCCGCAGGAGCCCGTGCAGCACGCCCGAGCGCTCGAACCGGTACACGGTGCCAAGCTCGAACAGACGCATGGGCAGGTCCCGGTAGGAGCGCGTCGAGCTGCGGTACACGAGCAGGTGGAACGGGCAGTTCATGGGCTTCGGGTAGTACCGGGCGTCCTCCAGCTCCATGGGCGGGTACATGGCGTCGGCGTAGAACCCGAGGTGGCCGCTGGTCTCCCAGAGGGTGGAACGGGCGAGGTGGGGGCTGTACACGAACTGGTAGCCCGACGCCTCGTGCTGGGCCCGGGAGTACTCCTCCATGACCCGCCGCACCACCGCCCCGTGGGGGTGCCAGACCGACAGCCCCGGGCCCAGCTCCTCGGGAAAGGAGAACAGGTCCAGCTCGGCCCCCAGCCGGCGGTGGTCCCGCCGCTCGGCCTCCTCCAGGCGGGAGAGGTGGTCGGCCAGGGCGGCGTCGGACTCCCAGGCGGTGCCGTAGATGCGCTGCAGCATCTGGTTGCGCGCGTCGCCCCGCCAGTAGGCGCCCGCCACCCTCGTGAGCTTGAACGCGCCCAGCCGGGACGTGGAGGGCACGTGGGGCCCCCGGCACAGGTCCAGCCAGCCCTCGTTGCGGTAGGTGCTCACCACCCCCCCGCCGGCGCCCTCCGACGGGTCCACTCCCTCGATGATCTCCACCTTGTAGGGCTGGTCGACGAAGCGGGCCAGGCCCTCGTCCTTGGACAGCTCCTCGCGCACGAAGGCCTGGTCCTCGCCCACGATCTCGCGCATGCGGGCCTCGATGCGGACCAGGTCGTCGTCGGTGAACCGGGCGCCGTCAGGGAGCTCGAAGTCGTAGTAGAAGCCGTCCCTGATGGGCGGCCCGATGGCGTAGCGCGTGCCCGGGAACAGGTCGCACACCGCCTGGGCCAACACATGGGCCGTGGAGTGGCGCAGCACGGCGCGGCCCTCGTCCGATGTGTCGGTGAGGATGGCCACCGAGGCGCCATCGGCCAGGGGGACACCCAGGTCCACCTGGGCGCCGTCCACGGTGGCCGCCACCGCCGCCCTGGCCAGCCTCCGCCCGATGGACGCCGCCAGGTCGGCGGCGGTGGCCCCGTCGGGAAGGCGCCGGGCCGAGCCGTCGGGAAGCGTCACCTCGATCTCGGGAGCCATGGCGGCGAGACTAGCGGCGGGCCTCACCACGCCAAGTGGAAGTATCGGGCCGTGGGCGACCGCTTCGAGCTGCGTGCCGTCCGGGTCGACGGTGACGACGGGCCCATCCTCGACCGCTTCTCGGCCCGCATCCCGGCCGACGGCCTGACCGCGGTGGTGGGCCCGTCGGGCTCGGGCAAGACCACCCTCCTGCGCCTGCTCAACCGCCTGGACGACCCCGACGCCGGGGAGATCCTGTTCGACGGCCGCGACGTGCGCAGCTACGACGTGCTGGCGCTGCGCCGGCGCGTCCAGCATGTGGGCCAGGTGCCGGTGACGTTCCCGGGCACGGTGGCCGACAACGTGGGCTCGAGCTGGGAGGACCTGCTCCCTCGGGTCTCGCTCGACCCCGCCCTGGGCGAGCGGGAGGCCGACCTGTTGTCGGTGGGCGAGGCCCAGCGCATGTGCCTGGCCCGGGCCCTCGCTCGCGGCCCCGACTGCCTCCTGCTCGACGAGCCGACGTCCGCCCTGGACACCGCGTCCAAGGGCGGCATCGAGCGCCTGGTGCGGTCGTTGGCCGACGACGGCCTGACCGTGGTCATGGTGACCCACGAGCCGCGCCAGGCGGCGGAGATGGCCGACCGCACGATCGAGGTCCACCCCGCGTGACCGGGGCGGTGACCGATCTCAGCGGGCGGATCTCCCTGGCCGACGTGGCCCTGGCCCTGTGCCTGGTGGCGGTGTCGGTGGTGGTCTCCCGCCTGCGACGGGCCGACCTGGAGACCGACATCGTGGTGGCCACCGTCCGTTCGTTCGCCCAGTTGCTGGCCGTCGGCTTCGTGCTCGACTACGCCTTCGCCGGCCGGGGCTGGCTGACGCCCGTCATCCTGGCGGTGATGGTGGGCACCGCCACTCTCACATCGGGCGCCCGGGCCCGGCGGGTCCCCGGCGCCCGCGGGATCGCGGCGGCCGCCCTGGCCGTCGCCACCGGCGGCACCCTCGGCCTCCTGCTGCTGCTGCGCATCGTGCCCGCCGAGCCCAGGGCCGCCATCCCTCTCGGGTCCATGATCATCTCCAACGCCATGAACACCACCTCGCTGGTCATGACCCGCCTGCGCGACGACCTGGCCGGCCACCGCAGGGAGGTGGAGGCCCGCCTCAGCCTGGGCCAGACGTCGGCCGAGGCGGCCGCCCCGTGGCACCGCTCGGCCCTGCGCACCGGCATGCTGCCGGTGGTGGACAACACCAAGGTCGTCGGGCTGGTGGCCCTGCCCGGTGCCATGACCGGCATGCTGCTGGCCGGGGCCTCCCCCACCGCCGCCATCCGCCTCCAGCTGGTGGTGATGTACATGCTGCTGGCCGGCAACGCCTTCGCCGCCCTGGTGGCCGGGCGCCTCACCCTCGGCCGCCTCTTCACCGCCGACCACCAGCTCGTCCGCTCGCTGCGCCGGGTGCCCACGTGAGCACGCCGCCCCGCATCAAGCGCCTGGCCGCCGAGCGGTAGATGAGACGCCGCCGCCTGGACGTGTACAGGGAGTCCCCCTGGTGGCCGGGCAAGGAGCCGGCCCTGCGGATGGAGCTGGCGCGCTACGACCGGTACCTGGTCACCGCCGCCGCCATGCTGGAGGTGGCGGCGCCGGAGACGGCACCGGGCGGCGTGCTGAACCCCGAGGACCGGGCGATGGTCCGGCCCGCCGCCATCGGGCGGCCCGTCAGGCCCGCTGAAGCGGCTTGTAGCGGATGCGGTGGGGGCGGTCGGCGTCGGCGCCCAGCCGGCGGTGGCGGTCGGCTTCGTAGTCGGCGTAGGAGCCTGCGAACCAGCGCACGACCGAGTCGCCCTCGAAGGCCAGGATGTGGGTGGCCACCCGGTCGAGGAACCAGCGGTCGTGACTGATGACCACCGCGCAGCCGGCGAAGCCGAGCAGCCCGTCCTCGAGGGCCCGCAGGGTGTCCACGTCCAGGTCGTTGGTGGGCTCGTCCAACAGGAGCACGTTGCCCCCCGACACCAGGACCTTGGCCAAATGGAGGCGGTTGCGCTCGCCGCCCGACAGCTCGCCCACCTTCTTCTGCTGGTCCGACCCCTTGAACCCGAACCCGCCCACGTAGGCCCGGCCGTGCAGCTCGCGGCCGCCCACCACCAGGCGGTCGACGCCTCCGGTGGCCTCCTCGTACACCGTCCGTGACGGCTCGAGGGACTCCCGGCTCTGGTCCACGTAGGCCAGCCGCACGGTGCTGCCCACGCGCAGGTCGCCGGCGTCGGGCGACTCGTGGCCCACGATCATCCGGAACAACGTGGTCTTGCCCGCCCCGTTGGCGCCGATGACGCCCACGATGCCGCCCGGCGGCAGGGCGAAGGTCAGGCCGTCGATCAGGAGGCGGTCGGCGTAGCCCTTGACCAGGGCGTCGGCCTCCACCACCACGTCGCCCAGCCGGGGCCCGGGCGGGATCGAGATCTCCAGCTTCTCGGCCCGGTCCGGGCCGGCCTGGGCCTCGGCCAGCAGGCGCTCGTAGGACGTCAGGCGGGCCTTGCCCTTGGCCTGGCGGGCCCGGGGTGACATGCGCACCCACTCCAACTCGCGCTGCAGGGTCCGCCGCCGGGCCGAGTCGGCCTTCTCCTCCCGCTCCAGGCCGGCCTGCTTCTGGTCCAGCCAGGACGAGTAGTTGCCCTCCCACGGGATGCCCGCCCCCCGGTCCAGCTCCAGGATCCAGCCGGCCACGTTGTCGAGGAAGTAGCGGTCGTGGGTGACGGCCACGACCGTGCCCGGGTAGTCGCCCAGGAAGCGCTCCAGCCACGCCACCGACTCGGCGTCCAGGTGGTTGGTGGGCTCGTCGAGCAGGAGCAGGTCGGGGTGGGAGAGGAGCAGCCGGCAGAGCGCCACCCGCCGGCGCTCACCGCCCGACAGGGTGGCCACCTCGGCGTCACCCGGCGGCAGGCGCAGGGCGTCCATGGCGATGTCCAAATTGCGCTCCAGGTCCCAGGCCCCGGCGGCGTCGATGCGGTCCTGCAAGGTGGCCTGCTCGGCCAGCAGGGCGTCGAAGTCGGCGTCGGGATCGCCCATGGCCCCGCAGACCTCGTCGTAGCGGTCGAGCAGTGCCTTCACCCCGCCGACCCCGGCGGCCACGTTGGCAGCCACGTCGAGGGACTCGTCGAGGCGGGGCTCCTGAGGCAGGTAGCCGACGGTGAACCCCGGGGTCAGCCGGGCCTCGCCCGTGTAGCCGTCGTCCTCGCCGGCCATGATCCGCAGCAGGGACGACTTACCCGAGCCGTTGGCTCCGATCACGCCGATCTTGGCGCCCGGGAACATGGAGATGTTGATGCCCTTGAGGACCTCGCGGTCGGGTGGGTAGAAGCGCCGGAGGTCGCGCATCGTGAAGATGAACTGCGGGGCCATGGCGAGGAGGCTAATTCGGCCGGCCGCGTCCACAGGACACGTAGGTGCGCCCGTCATCCATTGCCACCGGCCCGGCGCCGTG
Source organism: Acidimicrobiales bacterium (assembly GCA_046263055.1). Classification (GTDB taxonomy): domain Bacteria; phylum Actinomycetota; class Acidimicrobiia; order Acidimicrobiales; family AC-14; genus DATAQC01. Next base: position 23,469 of record JBHELO010000016.1, read on the forward strand.
GCACCGTGGCCTGCCGGACGGCAACCCACTCTCCCCACACCCTCGGCCGGGCCGGCAGGAGGCGGACATGGCGAGCACCCCCGACCGGCCACCGGTCACCTGGCCCGATCCCGGCGCGCCGGCGGCGCCCTCCCGCCCGGCCGGCGTGCGCCCCATCGGCGGGCGGGTGCCCCGCTTCGGCGTGGCCGACGAGCTGGACCGTGCCCAGCGGGGGGTCGCCCCCCCGGCCCCGTCGCGGTCGGCTTCCGCCCGGCCGACCTCCAGGGGCGACGGGGGCGGGCACGGCCTCCGAACCTGGTGGGCGTCGCGCGACACCCGTCCGACCGACGTGTGGCACCGCCTGCGCTGTCGGTCCGGCCACCACGACGTGCAGGGCGGCCAGCGGGTGCAGCTCGGCGGGCGGTACGTGAACCTCGAGCGCTGCTGCGTCTGGTGCGGGGCCAAGCCCCCGCCGTAGGGCGGCGCCGCCCGTGTCGGCCCCGGCCCGGCAGGGAACAGGTGGCCCATGCTCCTGCTCATCCTGCTGATCGTCCTGATCGTGCTCGTCCTCGGCGGTGGCCTCGGCTACGGCGGCGGCCGCTACCGGAGCGGCGGGATCGGCCTGGGCGGCATCCTGCTGATCATCCTGCTGGTGCTGCTGCTGACCGGAAACCTGACCACCTGAGCCGGCCCGGCGCTACCGTCGGGGCGGTGACCATCGAGCGGACGTGGGTCCGGGTGCTGCTCAGCTCGCCGTGGCGCATCCTCGTGCTGGGCATCGTGCTGTTCGCCCTGGTGGTGGCCGTGCCCCTGGTGCTGGTCCTGGTGGGCGTGTACCTGGTGGGGCTGGTCGTCCTGTGCGTGGGAGTCTGCGCAGTGGCGGCGCTGGTGTTCGCCCTGTACCCGGGCCGCCGGCGTTGACCGGCGTCGTGGCCCGGCCCTATTCGAGCGACACGCCCAGCAGAGCGGCAGCCGCCGCCACGCCACCGCCACCGCCCCGACCACCCGGGCCCGAGGCCGCCGCCCGGTCCACGGCGGCGATGGCCCCGGGCAGGTCGAGGTCGTCGTCGAGGGCGGCCCGCACCTCCTCCAGGACGGCGCCGCCGGCCCCCCGCTCGCCCTCACCGGCGGCCACCCACGCGGCCAGGCGCTCGGCGGCCACCGGGAGGAGCCCGTCCTGCCATTCCCACGGCTCCCGCCACGAGTGGTCGAGCAGGGCCAGGCGCACCGCCATCGGGTGCCATTCCTTGACCAGCTCGCTGACGAACACCAGGTTGCCGAGGGACTTGGACATCTTCTCGCCCTGGTAGCGCACCATCGGGGTGTGCATCCAGTGGCGGACGAAGGGCTCGCCGGTGGCCGCCTCGGATTGGGCCGCCTCGCACTCGTGGTGGGGGAAGACGAGGTCGGTGCCCCCGCCGTGCAGGTCGATGGTGGTGCCCAGCTCCCGCAGGGCCAGGGCCGAGCACTCGATGTGCCAGCCCGGCCGGCCTGGCCCCCACGACGACGGCCACGACGGCTCGTCGGGCGCCGACGGCTGCCACAGGACGAAGTCGAGCGGGTCGCGCTTGGCGTGGTCCTCGGGGTGGCCGCCGTGCTCGGCGGCGAGGGCCAGCATCCGGTCGGGGCTGAGGTGGCTCACCTGGCCGAAGCGCGGGAAGCTGCCCACGCTGAAGTACACCGCCCCACCCGACCGGTAGGCGTGGCCCCGGTCGAGGACCATCCCGATGAAGCCGAGGATGTCGTGGATGGCCGACGTGGCCGGGGGCTCGCTGAAGGCCGGCAGCATCTCCAGGGCCCGCATGTCGGCCTGGAAGCGCGCCGTCTCCTCGGCCGCCAGGTCCTGGTAGTGGACACCGAGCTCCCGGGCCCGGCGCAGGATGTCGTCGTCCACGTCGGTGACGTTACGGACGCAGCGGGTCTGGTGGCCCAGGTCGCGCAGTCGGCGCTGGAGCACGTCGTAGACCACATAGGTGGCGGCGTGGCCCACGTGGGTGGCGTCGTAGGGCGTGATCCCGCAGGTGTAGAGCGTCACCACCGGGCCGGGCCGGAACGCCACCACCGCCCGGCGGGCCGTGTCGTACAGGCGCATGCTCACTCGGGTATGCCGGTGAGCCGCATCACCGCCCGTGCCTTGTAGCGACGGTTCACCCCGAGCAGCACGGCCGTGAACGCCTCCACCGGCCCCGCCCCCGCCAGGGACCCGCCGTGCAGGGGCCGGAGGTCGGGGATGCCGGCCACCAGGTCGGCGGTGGCGTGGAAGGCGGCCTGGGAGTCGGCACACACGATGACGTCGCCCACGATGGGCTTGGCCACGTCGCCCAGCGTCCGGGCCGGGATGTGGTGGAAGGCGGCCGCCACCAGCGCCTCGGGAACGGCCTGGGCCACCCCGGCCGCCACCGAACCGCCCGGCGGGGTGATGGCCACCAGTTCGTCGCCCTGCTTCTGGAGGGCGTTCCCCATCGAGATCACCACCTTGCCGGCCAGCTCGGCGGCCACCGAGGCGGCCGTCTCCGCCGCCGCGTCCCACGGCGTGGCCACCACCACCACCTCGGCGGCGGCCGCCGCCGGGTTGTCGCCCGGCTCCAGCCACAGCTGGCGCTCCGACCACCGCTTGTGGATCTCGTCACAGGTGGCGGCCGCCCGGTCGGGCGACCGGGAGCCCACCACCACGTCGACGCCGACCGAGGCAAGCCGGGCGGCCAGGGCCCGGCCCGCCGGCCCCGTCCCTCCGAGGATCCCTACGCGCACGGGCGACACACTCTCACGCGCCGGCCGGGGCCCCGGACGCGCGCCGCCGTCACCGGCCCTGGCGCAGGCCCAGGTAGGCGTCGGCCATCAGGTCGGGGTGGGCGGCCAACGTCGCCGCCGCGCCGGCGGCCACGACCCGCCCCCGGTGCAGCACACAGGCCCGGTCGGCCACCACCAGGGCCCGGGGGGCGAGCTGCTCGACCACCAGCACGGCGGTGCCCTCCTCGTCGGCCAGGGCCCTCAGCAGGTCGAGGGCGTGGCCCACGAGGGGGGGCGCCAGGCCGGCGCTCAACTCGTCCACCAGGAGAAGCCGGGGGCGGGCGGCCACCGCCCGGGCCAGTGACAGCTGCTGCTGCTCGCCCCCCGAGAGCAGGCCCGCCCGCCGCCCGGCCAGCCGCCGCAGGGCGGGGAGGCGGTCCAGGGCGGCGTCCACCGCCGCCCGCCCACCGGCCCGAGGGGCGGCCAGGCGGAGCTGCTCGGCCACCGTGAGGGTGGCCAGCAGGCCACGGTCCTGGGGGGCGTGGGCCACCCCCCGGCGGGCCATGGCGTCGGGGCCGCCGGCCACCGGGCGCCCGAGGACGGAGGCGGTGCCGCCCAGGGCGGGGAGCACCCCTGACACGGTGAGCAGGGTCGTGGTCTTGCCCGCCCCGTTGGCCCCCAGGAGGGCCACCACCTCACCGGCGCCCACCACCAGGTCCAGGGCGTGGACCACCGCGGTGCCGCCCCACCCGGCGTCCAGGCCCCCCAGCTCCAACACCGGCGCCCCGCCGGCGGCGCCGGTCGACCCGCCGGTGGCCGGGCCCGTGGCCGGCGAGGTGGCCGGGCCGGCGGTGGCGGCAACGGGCTCGGTGGCGGTACCGGAGACGGGGTCGGCGGGCGCCGTGGCGGTGTGGGTGGCGGGGGCACCGGCGGTCGTGGCCAAGGCGGCGGGCGGGACGGGGCCCAGCCAGGCGGCGGACACCGCCGGGTCGGCGGCCACCCGGGCGGGCGGCCCCGACACCACCAACCGGCCCTGGTCGAGCACCGCCACCTCGTCGCACACGTCCAGGACGAGGCGGACGTCGTGGTCCACGAGCACCACCGCGGTGCCGGCGGCGGCCACCGCCCGGACGGTCGCGACCAGCGCCGCCCGGCCCACCCCGTCCAGGCCGGCGGCCGGCTCGTCCAGAAGGAGCACCGAGGGGTCGGCGGCCAGGGCCCGCCCGAGGGCCACACCCTTGCGCCGCCCGTGGGAGAGGGAGCACGGCAGGGCGTCCACCACGTCGTCCAGGCCGGCGGCGGCCACCGCCCGCCGGACTCGGCCGGCGGCCGTACCGGCCCGCCCCGCCCTGCCGCCCGGCGCGCCGGGGCGGCGCCTGCCCGCCTCGGCCGCCACCGCCAGGTTCTCCCCCACCGTGAGGTCCTCGAACAGCTCCAGGGACTGGAACGTGCGGGACACGCCCAGGGCGGCCCGGTGGTGGGGGCGCAGGCCGTCGACCGCCTGGCCGCCCACCCACACCCGGCCGGTGCAGGCCACGAAGCCGCACACGGCGTCCACCACCGTGGTCTTGCCCGCCCCGTTGGGCCCCACCAGCCCGAGCACCCGCCCCGGCGCCACCGCCAGGGACACCCCCCGCACCACCTCGGCCCGGCCCAGGCGCACCCGCAGGTCGCGCACCTCGAGGGCGGCCGGCGTCACCTCGCCGGCTCGCCGGGGACGGCTCCCAGGCCGGGTCGCCGGCGCCACGGGCCCGCCAGCCCGTCGGGGCGCAGCACCGACGCCACCACCAGGCCCAGGCCGGCGACGAGCGGCTGGTAGGGGCCCCATCCGCCCACGTGGTCGAGCAGGGTGAAGACCAGGCCGCCGCTCACCAGGGCCCCGCCCACCAGCGCCCCGCCGACGGTGGCAATGCCGCCCACGTAGGCCACGGCCAGGAACGAGAGGGAGACGAACACCCCGAACGAGCCGTAGGACAGGCGGCTCTGGGAGTAGCCGAGCAGCGCGCCCCCGCACCCGGCCACGAAGGCGGAGGCGGCGAAGGCGGCCAGCTTCACGCCCACCACGTCCACGCCGGCGGCCGCCGCCCCCCACTCGTTGGCCCGCACGGCGAGCACCCGCCGCCCGGCTCGCCCCCGCCGCACCGCCACCAGGGCGGCGCCGACGGCGGCCACCACCGCCAGCACCAGCAGGCCGAACACCGGGTTGGGGTAGTCCCGTCCCCGGGTGATCCCGAGGTTGACGCCGAGGACGGAGGGCGCGGGCACCACGCTGCCCCCGAAGCCGCCGGTGAGGCGGGGGTTGCGGAACACCAGCTCCTCCACGGCCACGCTGGCGGCCAGCGTGACCACCGCCAGGTTCGCGCCCCGGACGCGGAGGGCGGGCAGGCCCAGGACCAGGCCGGCGGCCGCCGCCAGGGTGGCGGCCAGGAGCGGGGCCACGGGGAACGGGACGCCCCAGCCCTGGCCCAGCTTCACCAGCCCGAAGCCGGCCACCCCGGCGAACGCCATCTGGGCCAGGGAGATCTGGCCCGCCCAGCCGGTGAGGAGCACCAGCGAGAGGCACACCACCGACCCGACCAGGCTGACGATCAGGCCCAGGCGCAGCTCCGGCCCGAGGAGGAACAGGGCGGCGGCGGTGGCGGCCACCGCGGCGGCGGCCGGAAGCGCCACGCGCCCCGGGCGGCGGGCGGCCGGGAGGCGGGTGGCCCCCCGCAGGCCCACCGACGGCTCGGCCCGCTCGGGCACCACCCGCCCGGCGGCGGCCATGGCCACGATCACCACCACCAGGGGCAGCCCCTCCCGGAGGCCGACGCTGGGCAGCCAGCGAAACTGGTCCTGGAGGCGCACCACCTCGGACTGGGCGATGCCGAGGGCCAGAGCGGCGGCGGTCGTGACCCAGAACGAGGTCAGCCGGCCCACCAGGGCGGCGGCCAGCGCCGGCACCACCAGGAGCGTGTAGGTGGCGGGGTCGAGGGCGGTGATGGGGGCCACCAGGATGCCGCCGGCGCCGGCCAGCACGCTGGCCAGCACCCAGCTGACGGCGGCCAGGCGACCGGTGGGCTGGCCTAGCAGGGCGGCGGTGGCGGGACCGTCGGCCATGGCCCGGCTGGCCAGGCCGAAGCGGGTGAAGCGGTAGACGGCCCCCAACCCGGCGGTGGCGGCCAGCACGACGGCGGCCAGCAGGAGCCGGTCCCGGGGGACCACCGCACCGGCCACCGTCAGCGGCCGGTTGGGCAGCACGGGAGCCACGGGCCGGTTGGCAGCGCCGAAGCGCAGGACCACCAGCGCCTGCAGGGCCACCAGCACGCCCACCGAGGCCACCACCCGGGCCAGGGCAGGGGCGTCCCGAAGGGGCCGGAACACCAAGGCGTGCACGGCCAGGCCGAGGGCGGCGGCCAGGGCCAGGGCCACCACGAACGCGGCCCAGAATGGCGGGTGGTCGACCACGTGGAAGCGGGCGGGGACCCAGACGAGGGGGAGCACCACGTCGCCCGACGCCCGCAGCTCGACGAAGGCGT